>JANXLQ010000052.1 GCA_025355085.1 Rhodopila sp. | reverse complement strand
GCGGTGGCCGTCACCCGCCTCGTCATGGTGCGTCTGCGCGTACCATGACGAGGCGGGTGACGCCATCGCCGCCTTGGCAAAATGAGAACTGCTGCCTGGTTGGCACGCTGCGGTGGGCGAGCGGATAATCCCGAAGTTCCCGCGAGTTGGGTCACGTCGTTCATATCCGCCTTCACCGTCGATCGAGCGTTCACCCCAAAACGAGGTGGACGCCGTTTCAAAAGCCTACTTCATCGCCGCTTGCAGATTTTCGTCCAGCTTCGCGAGGAACGCCTGGGTCGTCATCCAGGGTTGATCCGGACCCACCAGCGACGACAGATCGCGAGTCATGTGGCCGGATTCGACCGTCGCGATGCACACCTTCTCCAGCGTTTCGGCGAACGCCGTCACGTCGGGGGTGTTATCGAACCTGCCGCGGTAGATCAGGCCGCGCGTCCAGGCGAAGATCGACGCGATCGGGTTGGTGGAGGTCTCCTTGCCTTGCTGATGCTGGCGATAATGGCGCGTAACCGTGCCATGCGCCGCCTCGGCCTCAACCTTCGTTCCGTCCGGGCTTAACAGCACCGACGTCATCAGGCCAAGCGAGCCAAATCCCTGAGCCACGGTGTCGGACTGCACGTCGCCGTCGTAGTTCTTGCACGCCCAAACATAGGCGCCGTTCCACTTCAGCGCGCAGGCGACCATGTCGTCGATCAGGCGATGTTCGTAGGTCAGGCCGCGTTTGGTGAATTCGGCCTTGAACTCATTTTCGTAAATCGTGGCGAAGCGATCCATGAAGAAACCGTCGTAGGTCTTCAGGATGGTGTTCTTGGTGGAGAAATACAGCGGCCAGCCGCGGGTCAGGGCATAGTTGAAGCTGGCACGGGCAAACCCGTCGATCGACACCTGCGTGTTATGCATGGCCATCGTCACGCCGCCGCCGTCTTTGAAGTCGTGCACGTCCAGCGTCTGCACCGGGCCGCCGTCGGCCGGCTGGTAGGACATGGTGACCGTGCCCGGGCCGGGGATTTTCATTTCCGTGGCGCGGTAGATGTCGCCGTAGGCATGTCGGCCGATGACGATCGGCTGCGTCCAGTGCGGCACCAGGCGGGGCACGTTCTGGCAGATGATCGGCTCCCGGAAGATCGTACCGTCCAGGATGTTGCGCAGCGTGCCGTTCGGGCTGCGATACATGCGCTTCAGGCCGAATTCGGTAACCCGAGCCTCATCGGGGGTGATGGTGGCGCATTTGACGCCGACGCCGTATTTGGCGATCGCATGGGCCGCATCGACCGTGACCTGATCGTCCGTCCGATCGCGATATTCGATACCAAGGTCGTAGTATTTCAGATCGATATCCAGGTACGGAAGGATCAGTTTTTCCTTGATGAAACCCCAAATGATGCGGGTCATCTCGTCCCCATCCATCTCGACAACCGGGGTCTTGACCTTAATTTTTGACATTATATCCTCATGGGCGGAACGTACGAAGAGGGCCGGTTCCCCCGCCCCCCGAAACAGCCGGACAATCGCACCGCAAGCGGATCAGAGCAAGCAGTGCTGAAGTGCCGATCGAATTTCGACTGCCCACCCCTGCCTTCCGCGACTCTCGGGGTTCCAAGGCGACAGCCCCAAACGGCACAAGCAATGCGGCTTCGACCGCCTACCCGTCGTTACCAACGGACTAACTAAGTTGTATCGCCCACAGGGTTGCGGGTAGGAGACTTGCCAGCCCCGCCACGGGGTGCCGCCATCTGCGTTCACCCATTTTTTCACTTGGAACATGAAGCCGGACAAGTACTTCGTCGCCTCCGCCGGCATCGTTCTGGCGGCAATTTGCCTGATCGCGCTGACCTGGGTCGGCACGACCCGGACAATTTATGCGCAGCGGCTGGAAAACACTGCCCGCGTGACGGCGACATTGACCAATCAAGCCCTGACATTCACCGAACAGATCAATCGGCAAATTCTCGCACTTGACCAGACACTCAAGATTTTGGTGACCGCGTGGCAGAACAACCCCCGAGGCTTCGATCTAGAGGCTTGGCGCACCCGCGCAACGGTGCTGAACGGCCTTAGCCGCGATATGGTTCTGACCGACGAAAACGGCATTATCCGGCAGTCCTCGGTCAGCGAGGCGATCAACCAGAACGCCTCCGGCCTGGACTATTTTCGCGCGCTGGCCGATCCAACCGATCCCAGCGATCAGCCCAGCAACGCCGCCGCCGATCGGATGTATATCGGCCCCGCCACAATCAACGGTATCATGCGGCAGTGGCACATGAACGTCGCACGCGCCCTGCGCCGCCCTGACGGGTCGTTCGCCGGCGTGATCGACGCAGACTACCGAATCGCCGCGATCACCGATGTGTTCAGCCAAACCGATTTGGGTGCCGGCTCTTTCGTCAGCCTCGCCGGATTGGACGACGGCAAGCTGCGGGGCGTGGTTGGCCCGGCGATGGCGGATCCGGACGCCAGCATTGGCGACACCCGCATGTTCGCGGCCATCCGCGATACCAACAATGGCACCTGGACCGGCCCGTCGGCCAACGATGCTGTGCAACGCATCCACGCCTTCCGCCATATCCCTGGCCGCAACCTCGCCGTAGTCGTTGCAATGAACGAGAACGAGGCGATGCGGCCGACCGCCGCTTGGCGCCAACAGGCCCAGTTCTTCGCAAGCTGCATCACCGGCCTGCTTATCGGTTTGGCGGTGCTGCTGGTTCACGGCGCCCGCCTGGCTCGGCGCCGTGAAGTCCTTTCGGCGGAAGATCGCGCCATCCTCGCAGCCTCCAACGCGCTACTGGAGGTCGCCCGCGCCCTGGCCACCGCCAAGGCCGAACAGTTGGAAGCGACGCTGGCGGTCATTAGCGACGGCGTGTTGATGATCGATGCGCATATGTGCCTGGTCGAATGGAATGCCCGGCTCCCCGAAGTCGCCGGCGTTCCCGCCGGAATGCTGCGGGTCGGCCTGCCAATGGAGGAATTTCTTCGCGCCCAGATCAGGACGGGCCAGTTTGGCGCGATCCCCGATCCCGAAGCCGAGGTCGCACGCCGCATGGCCCGTCTGCATGTCGCACGCTTCGGCGTGGCCCAGCGGCAGCGACCGGACGGCCACACAGTGGAAATGCGCCGCAATCGGCTGCCCGATGGCGGCTTCGTCACGCTGTATTCAGACATCACGGCAACCAAGCAGGCCGAGGACGCTCTGCGGGAAGCACGCTCCGCCGCTGAAACCGCCAATGCCGAAAAATCGCGATTCGTGGCGATCGTCAGCCATGAAATCCGTACACCGCTCAATGCCTTGCTCAACACGATACGCCTGCTCGGCGACAGCGTCCTGGCGCCGGCGCAGCAGTCGTTGCTGACCACGGCGCGCCAATCCGGCGACGTGTTGTTCGGGCTGGTCAACGACATCCTGGACATGTCGCAGATGGAAGCCGGCAAACTGCCCATCCGGCCTGCGGTGTTCAAGCTGCGGCCGTTGCTGGACGGTTGCGTGGAGGTCTTCGCCGGACAGGCGGCGGAACGCGGCATGACCATGCATGTCGGGGTCGCGGAGGGCACCCCGGACACGTTGATCACCGACCCCAACCGGTTGCGTCAGGTGCTGCTCAATTTGTTGTCGAACGCATTGAAATACGCCCGTCCGGGCGAAATTTGGCTGACCGCCGAACCAGGCGAAACCGACAGCGCGGCGATCCGGCTTACAGTGCAGGACGATGGTCCGGTGATCGCACCCGGCGCCCGGAAACGGCTTTTCCAGGGGTTCCCGAGGCTGGAACAGCCAACCGGACAAGAGACGGGCGGAACCGGCCTCGGACTGTCGATTTGTCACCATCTCATGATTCTGATGGGCGGAGAAGTTGGCTGCGATCCCTGGCATTCCGCCGAGGGACGGGAAGGCAACACATTCTGGATCACGCTCCCGGCCGCCGTATTGGCGGTGCGTTCGGTCCCTGACCAGCCTACCCGGCAGGCCGCGATCGGAACCGGTGAAGCACCCGACCCGCACGCCGGGTCGCCCCCTGCGATAACGGAACTGCCGCCACGCAGGCTTCCACGCACGCGGGTTCTGCTCATAGAAGATGTCGCGGACAACCAGTTGGTGACCGCGACCCTGCTGCGTCGCGAAGGCCATCGGGTTGATATTGCTACCAGCGGCAGTGCCGCGATCGCAGCGGCTAAATCCGTGCCGTACGATCTGATCTTGATGGACACCTCCATGCCGGAAATGAGCGGCCAGGAAGCGACACGGATCATCCGTGCCATACCGGGACCAACCCGCACGATACCGATCGTCGCGATAACCGGCCATCTCGGCGCCGAGGATGAAGCAGACTTCAAAGCCGCCGGAATGGACGGAGTAATCGCCAAGCCGATGTCTTTGGCCGGCCTGCTCGATGTCCTCCACCGATATGTCTGGCATCGGTATCTCGGGTCCGGGCACCCGGGCCACGCCGAACCGGCAGCGGTGGCACAAGATGACGGTGTCGCGGAATCGCAGGCCATCGTGCATGTACTCGCCAGAGACCGTATCGAAGAGCTGCGGACCAACCTGCCGCCCCAGACCTTCGTCAATCTGATTGAAGAATGCCTGATGGACATGGACAGCCGCCTGCCAGCCTTGCGCCGTGCTTTAACGGCAGGCACACCGGCTGCGGTCAACGCGCATGCCCACGCCATGGTGGGCATGGCCGCCGGGTACGGTATGGAAGCAGTGGAAGCTCGGCTGCGTACCGTCATGAATGCCGCAGCCGGCAACAACCTCGCAGCTCTCGGCCCATCCATCGTGGCAGAACTGGAGACCGACTTTAACGCCGCCGGGCAGGCTCTGCGACGGCTGCTGACACGCTAATCGATCTCGTAGCCGGGACACGGCTTCCGAGATGTTGGGCAGGAACCGCCCCCATCTTCGTCAATCCCGAATTCGATCCGGCGCCCATTGAGACCGGCACAGCTAATACCACCGCATTGACATCGACTCGCCGGTTGTGCCTCCCCGTCATGCTGGCGAAGGCCGGTATCCACGTCTTTTATGAGTGCGCCCAAAAACGTGGATGACGCGCCTTCGCCCACCATGACGATGCGGGTGACAGCCGCCGCGAACGCCAAAATGAGAACTGCCGATGCGAGAGCGGCCGGCGTGTCGATATCAATGCCGATTGGTATAATGCCCGAACCGGGTCGATTTCTTTTCGGCAGGTTCGACGCGTTAACTATTTGTCAACCTTTCCGGTTTAAACGGTGTGGCATGTTGTCACCCGCGACATTTATCGGTTTAGCTATAGCGACCGGCCCGATCGACCGCCCTCCCCCCCCGGGGAGGGCGAACGTGCAGCCCGTGCGGGTTCCCGGCCCCCTACAGGCTGCCGGGTCGCCGATGCCTACACTGCCAAAAACCCCCACCCCCAATTCCTCGGGGACAACAGTCTCTCCGCCGCGTAATCTGCCGCGGGGATCGCTGCTGGATATCAGCGTCTAGCCCGAACCGGGTTTGTTTTCAGCTTGATCTAATGCGGCTGGCACGTCAGTTTCGAAAGATGTCCACTTTTATCCGGCGTATTCCAGAAGGCGAGGACCGTGAGCGCAAGGTGTGTGCGGACTGCGGCCATGTGGATTACGAAAATCCAAAGGTCGTGGTCGGCTCCGTCGTCGTTTCGGATGGCAAGGTGTTGATGTGCCGGCGAGCGATCGAACCCCGCAAGGGCTTCTGGACGCTGCCGGCCGGCTACATGGAACTGGGCGAAACCCTGCAAGAGGGGGCAGCGCGAGAGGCGCAAGAGGAAGCTGAAACCAGTATAGAGATCGAGGGCATTCTCGGTGTCTTCAGCATTGCCCGCATCGGTCAGGTCCAGGTGATTTTCATGGCCCGCTTCAGCGAAGCAGGGCCGCCGGTTTTTGCTCCGGGACCCGAAAGTCTGGATGTGCGCTTGTTCGCGCCAAATGAAATTCCTTGGCAGGACATAGCCTTTCCGTCCGTTCACTGGGCATTGAACGCCTGGCTCTCATCGGACTCCGCCGCGCTCGGGCAGCCCGCCGGTAATCCGCCGGACGACCGCCGCGGCGTACACCGGATATCGGCGCCCGAGAATGCGGCACCCGCCGGCGTCGTCAGGTCTGATACCTTTCCGTCTGGAACCGCATCATGAGATGTCTCTTGCTAATCGGCTTCCTGACGATGGCGGGGTCCGCAACGACCGCTGAACTACCAATCCCGCCAACCCCGCCGCTGCACCCACCGCCGGGGGAAATCGCGCCGGTCCCAAATCTGGACGCGCATGCCCCGTTTACACCAGATTCGGCAAAGACAACGATCGATGTCAGGCTCTATCGTGCCCGGACCTACGATCCAAGCGTCGGATTCGCGCCGGGTTCGCGCTACCAGACCAGCGAGGATCGGAAGCCGATCCAGACCCCGGGGTTCAGCGTCAGCGTACCGCTGCAATAGATTGCACACTCGACCCCTGGCATTAACCTTTCATTCATCTTCGCGGCGGTAGAATAGCGCACGGCATGGGCATATCGCCCAAACCGGTAACGCTACGGAGTCCGCGATGCGGAAAATCGGCAAAACACGCCCCGCGAACCCGATACAGCCCGCCTCTGCCAGAGATGTGGCCGCCCCTGCCATCGATATGCGAAATTCGCCACCTCGACGCATAGCGGGGGCGACGATTTCCGGCTGGTCTTCCACGCTGGACATCGACTTGGACAAACTGCTCAGCAGCCGGCCGGCCGGTCCAAGCATCGCCGGCGGTGCGGCACCCGACGCCACTGGCGTCCTTGACGCACCCAAAGCCACTGGCGTCTCTCATGGACCCGAAGCCAGAGGCGTCTCTCATGGACCCAATATCCGTTTCCATAACCCTGCGTCGGCAACCGAACCGGCCCACACCTCTTTGGCTGCTTGTCCGGCGTCGGAAACAGTTTCTCTGTCCGACGGAACCCACATCACCTTCGCGACCGCCGATCAATTGGAATCCGTTAATACACTGTGATAAATGCGGTTTTTTTTCAATATTTGAACCGATTAAATAGTTAGTACCGTAACGGTCGCAATATCGTGAAGTGGCGCGGAACTATCTTCTCTCGCCTACCAGCACGAAACCGTGTTCATTGCCGCTTCAGTATCGGCATCATGCTCTCGAAAAATCCACGCCGAGGCAATTTCCGGGCAGATGCCGGTTCAGGGACAAAGGGTAGCGGATTGCGTAACATCAGGCCAGCGGCGAGTTTGCCGGAGCATCTGCAATTTAGCCGGCCGATGGCGGCTAAACGGGGCTTGTCGCGATGATGCTTTCGACGCGCCTTGTGCTTCTTGTTCTTGGGTGTCTGCTGCCGATTCTCACGGCGCAGGTCTATTCGCAGGTAAATCTATATGCCGAACGGAATGAACAGTTAAGCGGCCTTGTGTTGCGTCAGGCGGAGTTGGCCAACGCCGGCCTGACCGGCATTGTGGACGGCGTACGTCAGCTTGGCGGCACGATCCGGCATTTCACCGCCGTTCGAACGTCCGGGGAGCGTTGTAGTGAGCATCTGACCGCGCTCCGCCAAAACCTAACTCAGTACAGATATCTGGCATTGTTTTCCGCCACCGATGGCACACTGCTCTGCGGTTCGGATGCGGCGGCCGCCGCGTTGACGAAGCAGCAACCGTTCTGGACAGGCGGGTTGCTGACCACGAAGGATGTCTCCGTCGGCACCGTGATGTCCGGCGCTGCTGAGAAAGGCCGCTTTCTGCCGATCGCGGTTTATGTGGCCGGCGCCGGCCCCGGCGACCAGCCTAAAGTATTAGTGGCGGCGCTCGACACCGTCTGGCTGACCAACCATTTAGAAAGTGACGGCGCCCAACATTTGCCGGGCCTGTCGCGGGCAACGACCATCATCGCCGACCAGGATGGCAACATCGTCGGGCGGGTGCCGGATGGCGCCGCATGGGCAGGGCACCAGGTCCCTGACTGGTTGCGTCCGTTGATCAATCGCCAGTCTCAGGGTGTCGAAACCATCGCCGATCAGGATGGGCACACATCCATCGTGGGTTATGTACCCTACGCACCATCGCTCAGCGGGTTGGCCGTCATCGACGTGTTGCCGTTGCCCGACCTAACAGCGGATATCGATCGGGCGACTTACCAGAATCTTCTGGTTATCGGAGGCGCCGCGATTGTTGCCCTGATCCTCGCCTGGGTTGCCGGCCGCCGGTTTATTTATCAGCCGGCCGGCGCGCTGCTACAGGCCGCCCGCAAATGGCGCGAGGGCGATCTCAGCGCCCGCGCCCGCATAGCGGACCCCGGCTCCGAATTCGCAGCGATCGCCGAGTCGTTCAATGCGATGGCGGCCGGATTGCAGGCCCGCGCCATGGAACAGCGCATGCAATCGACATTACTGGAACACCAGGTCGCAGAACGAACCCGGGAATTGTCCGATACCAACAACCGGCTCCAGGTGGAGATCGCCGGGCGAGAGAAAACCGAGGCCGCGCTGCATCAGGCACAGAAACTGCAGGCGGTCGGGCAGCTCGCCGGCGGCATCGCGCATGATTTCAACAATATGCTGGCGACCGTTTTGGGCAATCTGGAATTGATGGAGCGGCGGGTTTCCCGGGCCGGCAACGAGTGGACGGGGGCAGATACCGATCGAATGAACCATTTGATCGAGCGGGCCACCGGGGCGGTTACCCGCGGCGCCCAGCTAACCGCTCGGTTGCTGGCCTTTTCTCGCCGCCAACGCCTCGCGGCTCGTCCAACCGACGTCAACGCGTTGTTGCTCGAACTGATCACCCTCGCGACCAGCACGTTGGGCCGCCGCGTGCAGGTGGCATCCGATCTCGCCGAGGATCTGTGGCCCGCGATGTCTGATCCCAGTCAGTTGGAGGCGGCTATCCTCAACCTCTGCCTGAATGCCAGGGACGCCATGCCGGACGGTGGCCAGCTGACGATCCAAACCAGCAACATGACGATCGCGGCCGGCGGATTGGCAATGACCGGCGCCTTGGCAGTGACCAGTGACAGCGATCTGCTGCCGGGCAGGTATGTGCGTATTTGCATCTCCGATACCGGCACAGGCATGTCCGAGGATGTCAAAGCACAGGCGTTCGACCCGTTCTTTACGACCAAGGGGCCCAGCGCCGGTTCCGGCTTAGGTCTGAGCCAAGTTTATGGCATGGCGCGTCAATCCGGCGGCAGCGTGACGATCGAGAGCACACCGAACGTAGGCACCCGCATCATCCTGTCACTACCGTGCGCTGCCACACTTGAGGGAACGCAATCCGCGATGGCCGCCGATCGCGGCGCTCTTCGCGTAACCGGCATGCCGAATACGCTGGTGCTGGTGGTCGATGACGAGCACGCGGTGCGTCAGGTCACGGTAGAGATGGCCCGTGATCTCGGCTGCGAGGTTGTTCAGGCCGCGAGCGGGGAGCAGGCCCTCGCGCTGCTGGACACGCTACCGCATCCGCCAAAGCTGATTCTTCTGGACTACGCCATGCCAGCGATGAACGGATTGCAGCTTGCCCGAGCATTGCGCGCGCGTGGGATGACGGCGCCGATTGCACTGGTGACGGGGTATGCTGAATTGTCGGAGTCGGACGTGGCCTCGGCCGAACTGGCCGGTTTGCTGCGTAAGCCGTTCACCATGCGGGAATTGCAGGACTTGCTTAAGCAGCTACTCGCGGTGGCAAACGCCGATCATCAATACCTGGAGTCGGGGCTGGCCGGGCGCTGAACCGGAAAGTCCCGGCCCGCGCCCTGACGCTACCAGACGAATCGCGGCAGCGTGGCAACCGGCGCAACACCGGCCGTCTTCGCCGCTGCCTCGGCTTTCACGGTATCGAAGGTTCCATCCGGGTTCTTGAGGTCGGCGCCGTGAATTCCGTCCAACACCCAACAGGCCGCCAGATCGACACCCACGGCGCCGGCGATGTCGGTGCGCAGCGAATCGCCCACCGCCAGGACCTCTCCGGGCGGCAAGCCAAGCTGCTCCAGGACCGGTTGGTAAATCGCCGGGTTCGGCTTGCCGAGGGAGCGAACATCGCCGCCGAGTTCCTGATACCGCACCGCAAGCGCACCGGCACACAACACCCGCACGCCGCCGCGAATGACCTCCAGATCGGGGTTGGCGCAAATCATCTTCAGGCGGTAATCGGCACACGCGGCGAGCGTTACCTCGAATTCCGCCAGATCGCTGGGATTACGATGGTCGTCCGGGCCGGTGTTCAACACGAAATCGGCTTCCGCAGGGGTGCCCACCACCTGAAGCGGCAATCCATCCAGCACCGGCCTGTCACGATCGGGGCCAAGGTGAAACACTTTGGTGCCAAGCCCCGCCCACCAAAGATCGGGGGGGTTTTGCAGCGCGCGGCGCACCGCCTCGCCGCTGGTCAGGATGCCGGTATAGAGCGAGTCGCCGATGCCCATACGGCGCATCATGGCGCGCACCGCATCGTTCGGACGCGGAACGTTCGATAGCAACAACGTCCGTTTCCCCGCCGAACGAAGCTGCGTCAGGGTTTCAACGGCGTGCGGAAAGGCGTTGACCCCATCGTGGATGACACCCCACAAATCAAGCACGAAGCCATTGTAGCGTTCGGCCAATGGGGCGAACCCGGACAGGTGTTCCATCAAATCGACTCCGACAATTCTTGTGCGCGCTTGCCGATCGCCGCTTGCGCGACATCGTACCCTGCTGACCGCATGGCTATCATGAGTTCCGCCTTGATCCGGGGAATCAACGCCGGGCCGTGCAACGCGAAACTGCTGTAAAGCTGCACCAGAGAGGCGCCTGCCTCCAGTTTCATCAGCGCATCCTGCCCGGTGAAAACGCCGCCTGTGCCAATCAGCACCAGACGGCCTTTCGCCAACAGGTACGCGCGCGCCAGCATGGTGGTGGAGAGTTTTTGCAACGGCAGACCCGACAGACCGCCGGCTTCGCGGGCATGGGGGGATTTCAGCCCGGGCGGACGTGAAATCGTTGTATTGCCGACGATCAGACCCTGAACGCCTTCCTCCACGCATGTTTCGACTACTGCGGCGAGACCGTCCCGGGACAGGTCGGGGGCAATTTTGACCAGGATCGGCGGGCGGTTCGGAATGATTGCGACCGCTTGCAGAATAGAGCGAAGCTGGGCCTCCGACTGCAAATCCCGCAGGCCGGGGGTGTTCGGCGACGAAACGTTGATGACGGCATAATCGACCAGTTGACTGACTGCATGGATCATCGCCGGGTAGTCGCGGACCGGATCGGCCCCTTCCTTGTTGATCCCGACATTGGCGCCCAGCGGCACCTTCCGGCCGGCGAACCGCTTCAGGTTCTTCAGATACACGTCCAGGCCAAGATTATTGAAACCCAGGCGATTGATGACCCCCTGGTCCTCGTTCAGCCGGAACATCCGCGGCTTGGGATTGCCGAACTGCGGGCGGGGGGTGACCGACCCGGTCTCGACGAACCCGAAACCGAGGCGCAGCAAGGCGGGACCGGCGGCGGCGTTCTTGTCGAAACCAGCCGCCAGCCCGATTGGGTTGGAGAAACGGCGACCGAGCACCTCGATCGCCAATGCGGGGTGGTCGGGTTTGGTCGCGGGCGGCACCAGCCCCCCGGCCAAAGCTTTGATCGCGAGCGCATGGGCTCGCTCCGGACTGAGCATACGAAGCAGCGGAAGCGCGGCCGAGGCAAGAAATGACACCATGGGGCGCACTTATGCCCGCAACAAACCGCAGCCGAAAGGGTGAAAAGCCGCCATGCTTGCTTAGACGGCAATCGACGCTTCGACCGGGAACATCCGCGACCGGGCAAGGAAACACTACCCTCCTACAGACGCCCGAGAAGGCCAGGGCGGCGGCCCCTGCAAATCCAGCACCGCAGCGATCTGCGCGCCGAGATGCTGACCCGCTGTCATAAGCCCCCGCATGTCATCGCCAACGGGTGCCGCATCGTTGCCGTCCCAGAAGATGAAGATCGCGCCAACCGTCCTGCCCTGCACATCGGCTGCCGGACAGACCAACACGCTGGTCGCCCCGAAGGCATCGAACTGGGCCCGCAGTGAAACCGTGTGCAGATCGGCGATCCTGCGGAACGAACATTGTCCCGATAGCAGGACCGGCAGGAAGTCGCTCCAATCCGACAGCGGCAGATTGCTGACCGCGGCCCCCGCCAGCCGGCCGGCCGCGGCCACGCCGTTGGTCACGTCGTAGCGCAGCAGCCCCGTACCCGTCAGGCCCGTGACGCCGTTATGGATGACGTTCAGACGAACACGCGACGCACCGGGGGCACGGGCCAGCATCGACTCCAAAAGCTGATCGATCAACTTGTTCGCAGCGGCGAACTGGCGCAGTTCGGTTTGCAGCATGGTTTGCTCCTCTGATCGCCGGCGTTCTGATTTCGTGGAATCGCTGTCGAGGAACGCCACCCGAACGCCGGCGGTAAGGCTGCCCTCTTTAGTGACATGAATGGCCGTATAGGCGCCTGTCAGGCAGGCGACCGTAAGCATGGGTTGCACAAGCCTGCGTCTGGACGTCCGCCCTAGTTCGGCGAACAGTTCCAGGAGCGCCCGGAACAAGGCCATTACTTCAATCATATACTTAAAATCTTTCTCGATAGCGGAAATGGCAGTGAAAATGCGATCCGGCGGCCGGGTGTGCCGCGCCGCGATAGATGGAGTGGACTGCGATAGATGGAGGCCGAAATTAAGCCGCGCCGCGCATCGGACGATTAGGTCAGGCAACGCCTAACCGGGTGTGTTCACCCGATCGCCCCTACCCGCAGGGGCCTGTTTTCCACAGCCCCACGCTGAAGGGCTTGCCTTGGGCCACGATGGGGCCGAAGAAAGCATCGTGTGGGACCAACCGTATCTTGAAACATGCTGCCGCGCCGCGCTGCATCGCCTTTATCTGGCAGCGGACGATGGCCGCCCGGCCGACCGGATGGATGCAACATGCCTTGTGCGATTGGCGGGCATGGGATTGTCCGAGCAGCGCGGCGATGGACGTTTTGGCCTGACGCCGGCCGGGACGCGACGGCATGCCGCCGAAGTGCTCAAACACGCTCCTGCCGTTACGACAACGGCGCGGTAACCACGGTTTCCACGTCCGCCAGCGTCACGCACAGAATGCGCGCCCCATCGGCGGCCGTAACCATGATCAAATCCCCAACGGTCAGCATGTCGCTGGCGTCCGCCAGATAGTTGCCGCCGCTGATGGCGGTCAGCGTGTCCTTACCGGACTTGTAGTGCCACAGTGTGAAACCGTTGGCGTAGGCAAGGACCGAAAGATTGCGGATGGCGAAGGCCATGGTGGCGTTTCTTCCATAAAAAAAGCCGCTACCCGGGGGGCAGCGGCTGGACAAAATGGGGTGAGGCGATCGACAGGCGCACCTCGCCCGTTGATGCGAGAACATTAGAAGAAAATGAATGACCGAGTCAACGATAATTTTCCTATATTTCAAAATCAGACAACAATACCCTTAACCCGAAGCGGCCATTCCAAACGCTCCAGCGCCTCCGTCCACAACGCGTGGTCGTGACGTTCGATCGCGACCAGTTTGCTGGGGGCCATCTGGCGCTCTCCCCACACCCGCAACACACGGGCATGCGCGAGGTCGATCCGCCTCTGCCGATACAATCCATCCAGGCATTTCACCACGTCATCCGGATCGCAAGGCCGGCTCACCAAACCTTTGTTGGCAGTGTACCGCGCCCCCTCCCGGCGGGCAATCAACGCCGCCATTGTCCACAGCCACGCCGCTTCCGCCCGATCGAACGGTTCGCATCGCGGGTCTGACCGGAAAGCGTTGGCGCATGCGCCGGGAACGTGACGTGCGGATGCAATGGGCATAAGAGGCTCCTCAAGGACGTTAACGCGAGTTAAATCGGATCATATATAACCATAGGTTGCATACAATTGCAAGTTAAATGGTTGTTTTTCCTATTCCATCTTACACGCATTCCTAGGATAATGATCCGAACCCGAGTCGCCGATCTTAACAGGAGCCGTCACGATGAAACATGAAGATGTCTGGCGTGCCATCGACACGTTGGCAGCAGAAAATGGCCTGTCAGCCTCCGGCCTCGCCAAACGGTCGGGACTGGATGCGACAACCTTTAATCCGTCCAAACGGCGCATGCCGGATGGACGAAACCGCTGGCCCAGCACGGAAAGCGTGGCAAAAGTGTTGAACGCGACAGGGGCCTCGCTGGAGGCCTTTACCGCACTGGTGTCCGGGGCACGCGCCCTTGCCAGCAGCGCCGGTGCGCGCGCAATCTCCCGTCGCGTTCCCCTGATCGGCTTGGCACAAGCAGGGTCGGAGGGGTATTTCGACGATGGTGGCTTTCCGGTCGGCGGCGGCTGGGACGAAGTCAGCCTGCCGGAAATCGCCGACGCAAACGCCTATGCGCTGGAAATCAGCGGTGAGTCGATGGAGCCGGTGTTCCGCGACGGCGACCTCGTGATCGTCTCCCCATCCGCACCGATCCGGCGTGGCGACCGCGTGGTGGTCCGCACCGCTGACGGGCAGGTGATGGCCAAGCAGCTCGCCCGCCGCTCCGCCCGTCGTGTCGAACTCAAAAGCTTGAATCCGGAACATGCTGACTACAGCTTCGATTTGTCCGAGGTGACCTGGATCCATCGCATCGTTTGGGCCAGCCAGTAGTTCGGGCAAAACTCACCAACGGGACTATCAGGTGGATTTTCTTTGACGAGCGGCTGCGGGACAGCGTCAAATAGCTTCCGGGAGGGCCGCTCCGATGGATCGGATCGCCTTGGTTCCGCTGGTCGCGCTGCTGCTTTCAGTATCGGTATTGTCGTCGGCCCTCGCCGTCGATGTCGATGTGGCATTGGTGCTGGTCACCGATGTTTCACGCAGTATCGACGACGCCGAATTCAAACTGGAAAAGGACGGATACGCCAGCGCGTTCGCCAACCAAAAGGTGCTGGACGCCATCCGGGGCGGACCAGCAGGACAAATCGCGGTTGCCTATGTTGAATTCGCGAGCAGTTTTGAGGTCAGGACGGTGTTGGACTGGACCGTGATCCGCGACAGAGCGTCGGCGCAGACGTTCGTAGAACGCCTGTCCGCAGCGCCGCGAACCTTTTGGGGCCGTACAGCGATTGGTGCTGGGATTGAACAAGCGATACAGTTGCTCGCCGAAACCGGCCTCAATCCCGCTCGGCGCGTCATCGATGTCTGCGGTGACGGCACCAGCAACGCCGGACGAGACGTCGCCCAGGTGCGCGACGAGGCGGTAAGGGCCGGTATCACGATCAACGGATTGGCGATTATCAACGATCGTCCGGTGTCCTGGTCCTTCGCGCATGTCCAGCCGCCAGGGGGGCTGGCAAACTACTATCGGGACAATGTCACCGGTGGGCCAGGCAGCTTTGTTTTGGAAGTGCATGATTTTTCCTCGTTTGGTGCGGCGATGACCCGCAAATTGGTGCAAGAGATCGCCGTAGGTCCGGCGGACGGCAAATTCGCCGCGGGACGGTAAGGGGAACCGCATGGGATCGCTGATCGACGGTGTGTGGCATGAGCATGAACCCGACACGGCGAAGGACGGGGCATTCGTCCGTCGCGAGACTGCCTTCCGAAATTGGATCACACCGGATGGACGCCCGGGGCCAACCGGTCAGGATGGGTTCCGGGCGATGGCCGGACGGTATCACCTGTATGTCTCGCTGGCGTGCCCGTGGGCACACCGCACGCTGATCATGCGGGCACTGAAGGGGCTGCAGGACATCGTCCCAATATCGGTGACGCATTGGCTGATGCTGGATCACGGCTGGACCTTCGCCCCCGGTGCCGGCGTGATTCCCGATCCGCTGTACAACAGCCGCTTCGTGTACGATCTATATACCCGCGCGGTCGATAATTATTCTGGTAAAGCAACGGTTCCGATTTTGTGGGATCAGCATACCCAAAGTATAGTCAACAACGAATCCGCCGACATCATCCGCATGCTCGGTTCCGCGTTCGATCATGCCGGCGCCAAGCCCGGGGATTACTATCCGGTGCCGTTGCGGCCAGAGATCGATGCCGTCAATCAGCGGGTTTATGACACCCTGAATAATGGAGTGTACAAAGCCGGTTTCGCGACGACGCAATCAGCGTACGAGGCCGCGGTGATGCCTCTGTTCGCAACGCTGGACTGGTTGGAGGACCGGCTGTCGCAAGCACGCTACGTGTGCGGCGACCGCATGACAGAGGCCGATATACGGCTGTTCACCACATTGGTCCGCTTCGATTCGGTCTATAACGGCCATTTCAAGTGTAATATCCGGCGACTTATCGATTACAGCAATGTGTGGGCCTACACACGCGATATCTTCCAGATGCCCGGGATTTCCGCCACGGTCGATTTCGATCACATAAAACGTCATTATTACATGAGCCATAAGCATATCAATCCAACTGGAATCGTACCGGTGGGGCCATCGCTGGATTTCGATGCTTCGGTCGATCGCAGCCGCGGCGTGGACAAGCTGATCGTGTTCTGACGGTTTGACGGGCGGCTAATCTGCCGGCTCAGTTCGTCAGGGGCGGCCTGCCAGGGAAATCCGCATCTCGGCCAGCCCGGCCAGAGGGTGCCGGCGATCGGCCCCTCCTCGTCATGGCAGGCGAAGGCCTGCCATCCATGTCTTTGTCTGAACCAGCATCGCGTTTCGTGGATGGCGGGACTTCGCCCGCCATGACGGTTCCGGGTCAGAATATAGGGCCGTTGATATGAAATGTTTGGTTGGGGGCGCGATCACGCCTCCGGCCATTTTTCTCCCCATCGATCCGAGAAAACAACGTCTTCCAACGCGGTGCGTCCGACCGGTCCGAATTTGCCCAGCGGATAGCCGATCGGCAGGATGGCGTAAGAGTGGGTGCCGTCCGGTAACCCCAGCGCCGCCTCGGCTTCTTTCTCGAACAACAGATACAACGTTGTCAGCGTGGCACCCAGACCCAAGGCACGAGCCGCCAACAGCATGTTCTGCACGGCCGGATAGATTGACGATCCGGAGGTCCGGGTGTGGATGCCACCCTCCAGGCAAGGCACGATCCAAACCGGGGCTTCGTGCAGATGATCGGCCAAATGTTCCGCCGCTGCCAGCATGCGCTCGAACTGTTCCCGAGACGATCCCGGCGCCGGGGCGCTGCTTCGGTACCGTGGACCGACAATCTCGTGCCACGCACGGCGGTACGACTGCGCAACGGCCGCCTTGATCGCCGGATCGCGGATCACCAGGAAGCGCCAGGTCTGCATGTTCCCGCCGTTCGGGGCCGACGTCCCGGCCTCCAATATTTGCCGGATCAATGCTGGCGGCACCGGGTCGGGCTTCAATCGGCGCATGGACCGCGTGGTGCGGATGATTTCGAAAAGATCGGTGTTCATTATTCTCGTTTCCTTGTCCAGTTGAACAGTGCCGCGGATAGCCTGTCGTTAGTCGTTTTCGACCCACAAAGCACAGGGCAAGGTGGTAAGTATCACCGTAGAATGATTTCGGCGCCAGCGGCCAAGATACGGCCATGCTGCGGAATGCCCGTTCCCACCGGTTTCGCGATTTTGCGGCGCCGGTTCGGCGATAAGACGGACACGAACCCATCCACTGCCCTACCATCAGCCGATCCAACCGATGTCGTTGCCGATTGGATCGCTGGGATCCGTTAGCTCCATTCAAACGATCTTCGATAGGCTACCCGGCAAGGCAAACCGCCCAAGGTCAAACCGACCCCGGGCGGTCAACGGCTAACCCCAACCCTTGAACGGCAAAGCAGGCGCCTGAACCGCGGACTTATCTGGCCACACAGAAACGTATTTCTTGCCGTTCAACTGCACAAGCAAAGTCGCCGCCAGGGTATTCTGCCCCTTGGCGTCGTACTTAATCCCGTTATATCCGATCATTAGTTGCGCCGGCGTCAAATCCTGACTTACCAAAGCCGCCTGAATCTTCGCCGGTTCGGTCGAGCCTGCTCGGTTGATCGCCTCCATCAGCGCCAGGAAGCCCTGCATGCCACGCGCTGAAGTGTCGTCCAAAGCATGCCCGGTGTGTTTGGTGTAAATGTCGTTCACCACGAACGAAGCGCCACCGGGTTTGCCCACGTCATAAGAACTGCGATTGAATACGCCCTGAGCCTTATCCCCCACCGCTTCGATAAACGCGGTGTCGGAAAACCCGGAATCGTCCCCGATCAAAAGCTGTGGCTTCCAGTCCAACGTATGCATCGTTTTCATGAACAGAATGGCGTCCGATGTATAGCTGACAAAGATAACTACATCCGGCCCGGCATTCTTAAGCTGCAACACCTGCGCACTGACATCGCTGGAATTGGCGTTATACGGAATTCGCAGATCGACATTCAGACCCTTTGCCTTCATCGCATCCACGATGGCATTGCCGGTGGAGGTGCCATACTCGGTATTTTCATTCACCACCGCCACTTTATCGATCTTGAATCCGCCCGCCTTGCGATCTGCCAGGAAACCGGCGTATGCAGCCCCGAAATCGGTGCCGATGGGCGTCGGACGGAAGAACCATTTGAAACCGCGCTCCGTCAGACTGGGCGCAGATGCCTCGCTCGCCATGAACGGGATGCCGTAACGTTCCGCTATCGCGCTGGCGGTCAATCCGCAACTGGACTGGTAACAGCCGACGAGGGCTGAAACCTTTTCCTGCGTGATCAACCGCAATGCCTCGCTTTGCGCGATTGCCGGGTTGCCCTGGTGATCGGCGAAAACGACCTCCACCTTGCGTCCGCCAAGGCCTGGCAATCCCGAACCAGCCGCCAGTGGCAGATTGGGCAGTTCCGGATGCGGATTGTTGATGATATCGACCGCAACCTCGATGGCCTGCTTGACCGCTGTGCCGGCTGAGGCAGCACCGCCCGTCAACGGATAAGGCGCACCGATCTTCACCGTCGCATCGGCGGCGAACAGCCCCCGAGGCAGCAAAGCCAGCGCCGGAGTCGCCAGGCCCAATCGGGTCAGGGTGCGGCGGGTTGTCGTCGGCATATCGTTTCCCTTTTGCAAATCCGGCGCAGTGCATAGCGGCGCACGCCGCGCGTCAATGGGGGGCTAATTCAGGCCAACAGATCGGCGAGTTCGCTCATGCTGGACACGATCAGGTCCGGCTGGTGCGGCCACCGTGCGAACGGCCGGCGGCGGCGGTCGATAAACACCGTTCGCATCCCGGCCGCCTTCGCGCCCACGCAATCGAATTCGTGGTTGGCGACGAACAGCACCTCCTCCACCGCAACGCCCATTTTCCGCGCCGCCATCTCATACGTCGCCCTGTGCGGCTTGAATGCATTCGCCTCGGCAACCGAGATCACCGCATCGAACGGAATTCTATGGTACGCTTTTGCGGCCTCCAGCATGTCCGGGTCGCCGTTGGACAGCACCACCAGCTTGTAGTGCGTTTGCAACCGAGCCAGGGATTCGGGGACCTCCGGGAAACATTCAAGGCGCTCGATCGCGGCCACCAGCGATCGGACATCGTCCTCGGTGTGGGCAATCCCGGCGCGGTCCATGACCTGGCGAACCGACAAGTGGCCGATTTCACGGTAAGATGTGTGGTCGCGTTGCAGCAGCGCGTCGATCATCGAGTTCTCGAAATGCGTGCGCCGCCACCAGGTCACAAAGGCATTGGGATCGACGGCCGAGTCTTTGCCCGTCAAAAAACCGGCCGCGACGTCGCGCAGGCCGCCCTGCATGTCCACGACCGTGCCGTATTGATCGAACATGCACAGCTTGATGGACGATTTGAGGTCTTCGATGGCGGTCATGGGCTTCCTTCGGTCACACAAGGCGGGATGTTGGCCAAATTCGCACCACAAGTCGATGGTCTGCCGTGAGGCGTGTCTTGCATTCGGTCACCGTCCTAACGATCTCAATACGATCGAAACAGGAGCATGCTTATGAAGATCGGTGTTCCCAAGGAGATCAAGACACACGAATACCGGGTTGGCCTGACCCCGGCCGGAGCGCGGGAGCTGGTGCAACACGGGCACCAGGTGTTGATCGAACACGATGCCGGCGCCGGAATCGGCTACAGTGACGATGCGTACCGCAATGCGGACGCGACCGTCCTTGACACGCCGGCCGAGGTGTTCGCCACCGCTGATCTGATCGTCAAGGTAAAGGAACCGCAGCCCGCCGAAATTGCGATGTTGCGAAAAGGGCAAATCCTTTTCACCTACCTGCATCTGGCTGCCGACAAGATGCAGACCCTGGGGCTGATTAAGTCGGGCGCGACCTGCATCGCTTACGAAACCGTTACCGACCGCACCGGCACTCTGCCGTTGCTGGCCCCCATGAGCGAGGTTGCCGGCCGCATGGCGGTGCAGGTCGGCGCCCACTGCCTCGAACGCGAACAAGGCGGAGCCGGTATTCTGCTCGGTGGCGTTCCCGGCGTGCCTCCTGCCAAAGTCGTGGTGCTGGGGGGTGGTGTGTCCGGAACCAATGCCGCCCGTATGGCCGTGGGACTGGAGGCCAGTGTCACCGTCATCGATAAGTCCCTGCCGCGCCTGAAGGAATTGGACCTACAGTTCGGGCCGAGGGCGACAACGCTGTTCGCCACCACCGCCGCGATCGAGCAAGCGGTTATCGCGGCCGATCTGGTCATCGGCGCCGTCCTCGTGCCCGGTGCGGCAGCGCCTAAGCTGGTCACCCGAGATATGGTCCGGCGGATGCGTCCCGGTTCAGTGCTGGTGGATATCGCCATCGACCAAGGCGGCTGTTTTGAGACCAGCCGTCCGACGACACACTCCGATCCCACGTATCTGGAGGAAGGCGTCGTCCACTATTGCGTCACCAACATGCCCGGTGCGGTCGCCCGAACGTCCACCTATGCGCTGACCAACGCGACGCTGCCGTTCGTGCTGGCTCTGGCCGGGAAGGGGTGGCGGCAGGCGATGTTGGACGATCCCTATCTGGCCGAGGGACTGAACATCCACGCCGGTCAGGTGACCCATATCGCCGTCGCTCGGGGGCTGGGATTGCGGCACACGCCGGTGCGGGAGGTCCTGGTGCCGGGAGTGACGGTGTCGTAATAAGGTAGCGGTTCAAAGCAGAGGTAACGGCGGTGCGTATTGCGAACCGGACATCTGCTGCGGCATAGGCACTGACCGCCACGCGATGTGCAGGACTCTGTTTACTGCTGTCCTCTGGCGGATACGGCGACGTTCCAGGCCTCGCGACAGCTATTGCCGTAGCCATTTTGGTGGAACTCGGGCTCGGTTTTATAGCACTATAGAATAGGTGCCTCGGAGGGGCGCCTTACCATCGCCTTTTGTCGGGCGTTGGGACGGTCAGGTTCCTACCTTGCTGTGGCGCCTGATAGGTTTGCGCAGGTCGATCAGGCGTCACGCCAGGGATTGACCAATCGAATACCCAATGCCTCAAAATCCGATACGTTCCGCGTCGCGAGGACCAGCTTATATCGTTCGCTCGTGGCGGCGATGAAGGCATCCATTGCGGCGACCGGCCGCCCAGCCGCTCTTCCCCGGGCCATTATCCTACCCCAGTCGTCGCCGACATTCACATCGACTGGCAGAATGCGGTCCTCGAACCGCAGCGGCACTTCGTGCGTAAGCCACTCGTCCAAGCGGCGACGCCTGATGCCATTGGGTAAACGTTCGATGCCATAGCGTATTTCAGCTATCGTGACGGCACTGATGAAAATCCGGTCTTCGTCTGCCTCCGCAAGCCAATCCATCACGCCCGCATTGGGGCGCGGCTTGACCGACTCGGATACGATGTTCGTGTCGAGCAAGAAATTCAAAGATCGATCTCTCGCGGCCCATCCTTCACACGGGTGAGGTCCAAACCGGACCTGCGTAACGGGGATTCGGCAAAGAAGGTTGCCAGATTGCCCTTACGGCGCGTTTTTCGTTCCCACTCTTCCGCCGACACCACGACGACCGCAGTATGGCCATGTTTAGTCACGGTTTGCGGGCCGGCCGTTTTCGCCTTGTCGATGACCTCGCTGAATTTCGCCTTTGCTTCGGCTACCGTCCAAATCCCGGTGTTCATTTGCTTCTGTCCCGCCATATAACCATATGAGTCATTATGGTCATTTTAAGCAGTTACGCAAGGGCGGCGCCGATTGATGAACGTGATCAGGCGCTCAACGACAAGATAATCCCCGGCAATTCCAACAACGAACCGATCACCGCATCGGGCTGGTATCCCAGAGCCTCTGTTTGCATCCGCAGCGCCCGGAACATCGTCGCCGGGCCAATTGATGCACCACTTGCCAATTCCTGACGAAGCGCAGCCGGCGACACCCTCTCAATCCGCGCGACCTTGAAGCCGAAGCTTTTCGCGCCCGCCACGTCAAAGCCATTGGAGGAGACGAACACTACCTCTTCCGGCCGCACACCCATGCGTTCCTGAATCAATTCGTAGGCGCGCGGGTCGGGCTTGTATGTCTTTTTCGCATCAACGCTGATCACTGCCTCAAGATACCGGTCGAACCCGGAGTTCCGCACCAGCGCGTCCAGCATGTCCGGACTGCCGTTTGACAGAATCGCGAGCCGATAGTCCGATAAATGACCGACAGCCCGCTCGGCCTCCGCATAAGGAGAAAGCATGTTGTACGCATCTATAATCCGGTCAAAAACCGCCGGATCTGCTTCCACGCCAAGCGTGCCGAGGGTGTAGGTCAAAGACTCACGGGTAACGGCGCGAAAATCATGATACCGGCCCATGACGGAGCGCAACCATGAGTACTCAAGCTGTTTCAGCCGCCAGACCTGCGTGATGTAGTCGCCGCTGCCCGGGAACGCTTCCTCGGTGGCACGGGCGACGGACTGCACGTCGTACAGTGTTCCATACGCATCGAAGACAATGGCTTTGATCGTCATAGCGCTTACTACTCCTGCCGTTCGAACCGCGCCCGATCGGCTGGTAGCAGCCGCACCTTCAAATGCACGGC
>JANXLQ010000027.1 GCA_025355085.1 Rhodopila sp. | reverse complement strand
AAGCCGGCGATGAAGGCAGCGGCAACCGTAAGCCAGGCGGTTCGCGAGCCAGGGCCGCCGGCAAGCTGCGGCAGGTGCGTGGCGAGGCTAGGTGACATTCGATTTTCCTGGAGCGGGGACACGCGGCTTAAAAGTTCACATATTCGCTCCTGGATCGGACAACCCCCCGATTCTTGCTCCCGTTCGGGCACCAGGGACGCCTTGTAAAGTACGCATTTTGGCTTGATTGAGCGTGACGGCCAGCAAATTGTATAGGCGAATCGTGCCGCCGGGATGGCCGGGACTGTTTCCGATGGGGTTCTTCAACGCGGGTTGGATTGCAGCCTGATCCGATGCCACCGGGGTTGGCGGCCAAACGACGTCTTGCTTGTCGCTGGTCACCAACGCCGGAAAGCCGGACGCTAAAGCACCAACTCGAATCGCGTGACTTTTTCCAGCGAGTCCTCGAACCAGGATTCGATCGCCGCTTCGCGTTTGCCGACGAACACCGGCTGGCCGTCCGTTAGCACCATCGGCATATCGTGCCCGGGCACCAGCAGCGTACCGGGACGTTGCCGCCAGAGTGTCCACATACTCTCTATCGACGCGGCGGTAATCGCGGCGTCATAGGTCATGTCAGCCGCCCTGGTCAGCAATTCCACGCGGTTCTTGGCAGCGTCCCCGGTGAACAGGATGTCGCGTTCGTTGCCTGACAGCATGAATATCAGATGACCCGGCGTGTGGCCCGGCGCATCGTACGCCACCATGCCGGGCAGCACCGTGTCGCCATGTCCGATCCGCTTCAGTTGCGGCGAACCGGCCAACTCCCGCACATACAGTTCCGGAACGGGCGTGCTGCCCCAGGGTTCCTTGACCGACCAGTCCAGTTCCTCGCCGCCGATCCAGATGGTCGCCGCCGGGAACAGCACCCAATTGATGGAATGGTCATGGTGCGAGTGTGTCAGCACCACGTCAGTCACATCGGCCGGAGTCAGCCCGTGCCGTTGCAAACCGCCGATCAGATTGGCGCGATGGCTGAACGTTCCGCAGTCGATCAGCGCGACACGGTCATTGCCTCGAAGCAGGACGATAGTGCTCCAGCCCAGACCGCCATGGCAGACGGACTTACCCGGATAGCCCTGCACCAGAATGTCGAGTTTGTAATCCTGCATGGTCGCTTTCCCCCGTATCGCGTTGCGTTTGCGATAGAACGGATCGGTCTATGGGGCAATATCCCCCCGGGGAAGCGCGGGCGCCGGTTTTCCTGATTGTCCTGGTCAGTGGTTGCTGCCAAAATCCAGTCAAGAGACTCGGGACTCCACACAGCACCAATTGCCGGTTGCTGATTTGGCTGCCTCTGACCCTGATCACCGAAAGCCAGGCGCCGTACGATGAACGCGACATCCACCAGCGATTTCCACGCGGCTTTTTCCGATCCGGTTCGCCAATTGCTGACTATCGGCGAATCGAAGGTGCGGGAGTCAGAAAACTGGCCCGATTACGTTAAGACCTTCGGAATCGGTCCTGAACATACGGATGCACTAATCCGGATGGCCTGCGATGCGGCGTTGAACGCAAGCTCCTCTGAATCCAGCGAGATATGGGCCCCCATGCACGCTTGGCGCGCGTTAGGCCAGTTGCGAGCCGAGGCGGCCGTCGTGCCGATTCTGGGATTTTTGGACTCGATCAACGACGACGACGTTGCCGACATGGAAATTCCGCACGTATTAGGAATGATTGGCCCGGTTGCGATTCCGGCTATCGCCGCCTACCTGTCGGATCGGAGGCATTCTGAATGGTCGGCGGGCAAGGCGATCAGGGGAGTGATGACGATCGTCAAACGGCACCCGGAGAGCCGCGACACCGGTATCGCCATCCTGATCGGCCAGTTGCAGCGGCATAAGGACGAAAACCCAACAACATCCGGTCTTGCCGTCGCGGCCTTGATCGATCTGAATGCGGTCGAAGCAATCGATCCGATACGGGAGGCATTCGGGCGCGACGCGGTCGATATCTCCATTGCGGGCGACATCGAGGATGTTGAAATCGAACTGGGATTGAGGGACCGCCGCGCCACCAAAGCCCCTAACTACATGGCTCAGTTTGTTGACTGGGGGCCGCGTCCCAGCAGGCCTCCGGTGCCAATCGGTGGTCCGGCGCTGCCGAAACGTCAAGAGGTCGGCCGTAATGACCCCTGTCCCTGCGGCAGCGGCAAGAAATATAAGAAGTGCTGCCTGTAGCGGCGGGACATCTGGCAAAGGGGCTTCGATCCACGATGGCGAAATCGATGAAGGTGCCGAAGGGTTGGGAAGACTCCTTCGCCGCGCTGACGGCTTTAACCGACCGGTTCTGCGACGAACATCTGACTGCGGAATATGCGGAATTAGCCCGCTATGGGATTGCCGGATTGTGCCGTAAGCGGCCCAGCCCATTAGGCAGCGGCAATCCGCAAACCTGGGCGTGCGCGGTAATCTATGCCATTGGTCAGGTCAATTTCCTGCATGACAAATCGTCAGCGCCCTATATGTCGATGGCCGATCTGTGCAGCCGTTTCGGCATCGGCGCCAGCACCGGCGGCAACAAGGCAAAGCTGGTCCGGGACGCTTTGGGCATTGGCCAATTCGATCATGAGTGGACACTACCCAGCCGCCTGGGCAGCAGTCCAACGGTGTGGCTGATCCGGGTGGACGGCTTTATCGTTGACGCAAGAGGTTTGCCCGTGGAGATGCAGGAGGCTGCGGTCGCGAAAGGCCTGATCCCATTCGTCTATCGGATGCCCGGATAGCCGGTTATTTAATTGTAGTAATATCAATAGCCTGCCGGATGTTCCGTCCGGGTGAACAGGGACTCAAATCAGGCTATTTCCGCTCTGCCGCCTTTACCCGTTGCCATCCCGCTTCCATCTCCTCCAGCGGCAACTCCGTCATGCTTTTTGCCTGCGTTTCAAAATCACGCTCCATTGCATTGAATCTGCGAGAGAATTTTTCATTCGCGTGACGTAGGCATGCCTCCGGATCAAGCTTCAGCTTGCGTGCCAGATTGGCCAGAACGAACAGCATGTCGCCAACCTCGTCCGTCAGCCGAACCGGATCGGCGTCTGAGAGTTCAGCCCTAAGTTCCTGAATTTCCTCGTCAAGTTTGGCCAAGACCTGTTCCGCATCCGGCCAATCGAAGCCAACCCGAGCCGCTCGGTTTGTCAGCTTCAGTGCTCGGGACAGGGCAGGGAGGCCAACCGGCACCCCGGCCAAGGTGCCGGATTGCTCCCTGGCGGCGCGTTCGGCCGATTTTTGCGTCTCCCAGGCCGTGGTTTGCGCGGCGGCATCTCGTGCGGCTGCATCGCCGAAGACGTGAGGATGCCGGCGTATCATCTTGTCGCTGATACATTTTGCGATGTCGGCAAACGCGAATTGACCGGCTTCCTCGGCTATGCGTGCATGATAGACGACCTGGAACAGCAGGTCGCCAAGCTCCTCGGGCAGGGCGGCGAAATCGCGTTGGGCGATAGCGTCGGCGACCTCGTAGGCTTCCTCGATCGTATAGGGCGCGATGGTGTCGAAGGTTTGGGTCTTGTCCCATGGACAGCCGGTGTCCGGATGGCGCAACGCGGCCATGATGTCGAGCAGGCGGCGGAGTTCGGCTTCGGCGGGTTGGGTCATGGATCGCGGATACGGGACCAGTCCGCCGGATGCAAGGCGTTTGCGGGCGTGGTATCGACCTCGGATGGAAGATGAAGACGATGAAGGCCCGCCCAAGCTGCCGGGTGGCAAATTTTATATGACACCGCAGGGTCACAAGCGGCTTAAGGCGGAGCTGGCCGCTCAACGCTCCGAACGGCATCGGGTAGTGGAAATTGTGTCGTGGGCGGCCAGCAATGGCGACCGCAGCGAGAACGCCGACTACAAAGAGGGCAAGCGCCGCCTGCGGCAGATCGATGGGCGGTTGCGCTTCCTGATGAACCGCATCGCGCATGCCGAGATCGTCGATCCCGCCGCACAGACACAGCGCGACCGCGTGTTCTTCGGTGCCACGGTGACCTATGCCACCGAACGGGACGAAGAAATCACCGTCAGCATCGTCGGCGTGGATGAAGCCGATATGGGGGCAGGGAAGATCAGCATCGGCTCCCCGGTCGCATTGGCGCTGTTGAGGGCCCGACGGGGAGACGAGGTCTCGGTTCGCACGCCACGCGGTCTGGAAATGCTGGAGATTGTCGCTATCCATTATCCAGACCGATAGCTGCGGATTTGAGGACAACGTCGCGCCCGGGTGAGAGTTAGCCCACCGGCGACTTCCAGCACGGAACTACCGACATCATTTACCGGTGTGGAAATCCAGGAAGGGCCATCATCGGCGGCAAACATTGAGGCAGCCAAAAACCGCATAATGAATATTATGTTAAATAACGATGCCGCTTGCAGCCAAACCATGGTTCGTGGCAACCCGAAACCATGATCGACCGTTTCGTCATCGCAGCCGCCGTCGATCGCCTTATTTATGGCGACGATGCGCATTTCGATCCCGCCGATGCTCGCGTTCTGCTGGATGCGTTGCCCCGCCGGCGGTCGCCGTGGATCCAACTTGGCATTGCCGGCAAGATGTCCGGCGGCTCAACCAAAGGGTTCGCTGCCGGCGTCGGCGACATGTCGATCAAGGATGAGAAAGACCGGAAGTTCGAATACTCCACCGGTGCCGAGGCATACACGCGCGCCGGTCAATGGAAACTGATGTGGATCGGCAAACGCACCCGCCAATACGTTGAAATCGAGCAAGTCATGTCCGATGCCACCGATGACGGCCGAGGCGCACTGATCTGCTATGAGGCCGACGGCACGCCGATCCGGATGGATATCCGCTTCAACCGGTCTTTCAGCCTGTTCTGGTCTCCGGTCGTTATCATGTTTCCGGGCTGGAAGCCCTGGAAGACGGCTAAGGAAACTGAATAACCATCCCGTCGTAGCCAGCCTCGATACCCGCCGGCAGATTGGCCTGCATCCACGCCCAATCCATCTCCGTTCCCATATGAGTCAATATGGTACGGCGTGGCTTTAAGCGGGAAACCCAACCGACAACGGTCTTTAGATCGGCATGCGTCCAGTGCGGTCCCCGGATCAGAAAGCAATCGACAATCCAGGTGTCCACACCTTCCAGGGCCGCGAAGGCATCGTCATTTAATTCTACAACATCGGTGGAATAACCGAGATTGCCGATACGCAGGCCGAGCGACTGAACCCGGCCGTGGCTTTGGCTGAATACCCGTACCGATAAACCAGCGGTTTCGACAATCTCGCCCGGAAGGACCGGTTTTGCTTCTAGAACAGGACGATAGAAATGCGGGGGCTCCCACGGTCTGAATACATAGGCAAATCGCCGGGTAAGTTCAGCCAGGGTTTCGGGCATGGCAAACGCAGGTAATGGCCGGTTGGCGATGCGGTTTAGAATACGTACATCGTCGATTCCGGTCACATGGTCGGCGTGCGCGTGGGTGAACAGGATCGCATCCGCGCCGGGTATCCGGCAATCCAGAAACTGACTGCGCAAATCCGGCGAAGTATCGACCAGAAGCCGTTGATTATTAACGCTTTCGACCACGATTGACGAACGTGTGCGGCGGTTCCTGGGTTCGGCGGGATCGCAATCGCCCCAATCGCCGCTGCCATCGGCACCACCGATCATCGGAACACCAGCCGATCCGCCAGTTCCCAGCAGGGTTACCTTCATGCGGCGGCTTTTCGGAACAGTTTTCTGAAATTGGCCGTGGTTAGCGCCGCGATCGCTTCCGGCGTTAAGTCATGCACCTCGGCCAACACTTTGGCAGTATGGGCAACCCAGGCTGGTTCATTGCGCTTGCCGCGAAACGGCACCGGCGCCAGATAGGGCGCATCGGTTTCGACCAACAACCGGTCCAGTGGCACGTCGCGCGCGATCTCTCTGATCTCCACCGACCGGGGGAAGGTCAGGATGCCGGAGAAGCTGATGTAACCGCCCATCTCCAGCGCCGCCTCGGCCAAGCGGCGCGTGGAGCTAAAGCAGTGCAGGAGGAAATCGAACCCCCCTTCCCTGTCTCGCTCCTCTTTCAAAATCAAGGCGATATCGTCGTCGGCGTCACGCGCGTGGATGCACAGCGGCACGCCGGCCACGCGGGCGCCACGAATATGGGCACGAAAGTTATCGGCCTGAATGTCGCGGGGGGAACGGTCGTAGAAGTAGTCCAACCCGGACTCGCCGATACCGATCACGCGCGGATGCGCGGCCATGGCGGCAAGCGTTTCGGGGGTTGGGATTGGTGCCTCCGCCGCGTGATGCGGGTGGACGCCGATGGTACACCACAGATTTGGATATGCCTCGGTCATCGGAGGCAGCAGTGCGGATTGGGCCAGGGTCGTGCCGATGGTCACCATCTCAGCCACCCCAGCCGCCGCCGCACGGGACAGCACGCCGGGTAATTCCAGCGGGGTGAAGTAATCCAGATGGCAGTGACTATCGACGAGCATCAGGCAGATGGCTCCACATAACGGGGAAAGACGCCTTGTGGAGGTGGCAGCGTTTGCCCGTCCGTCAATGGGGTTGTCAGCATGGCGAACGTTCGCGCATCCGGGCTGACGCCAAGCTGGTCGAGCATGCGGGCCATGCTGCCCGGCATGAACGGTTGCAACAGAGTTGCGACGACCCGGATGGTGTCCACGAGAACCCGCAGAACGTCGCCCATACGGACTTTGCCGGTCTTGTTCAGCGCCCACGGGGCCTGCCGGTCGATGTAGCCGTTGGCAGAGCGGATCACTTTCCAGATTTCCTCCAGCCCGTCATGGAAGGTCTGGCGATCGATATTCGCCCGCACCAGGTCCGGCAGCGCGCTGGCGGAGGCCAGCAGAACACTGTCTTCCTCGGTTGGCGCACCGCGCGCTGGCAGCACACCGCCGCAGTTGCGGGCGATCAGCGACAGCGACCGCTGGGCCAGATTGCCCAGATCGTTGGACAGTTCGACGTTGATGCGGCTGATGATCGCGGCGTGACTTAGCGAGCCGTCGGCACCGAACGGCTTTTCCCGCAGTAGAAAGTAACGGATCTGATCCAGTCCGAAGATCTCTGCTAATTTGCGCGGCTCGACGACGTTGCCGATGGATTTGGACATCTTCTCCCCGTCCATCAGCCACCAACCGTTGGAGGTAACCCGCTTCGGCAGCGGCACCCCGGCGGCCATCAGAAACGCCGGCCAATAGACTGCATGGAACCGGATGATGTCTTTTCCCACAAAATGAACGTCTGCCGGCCAATACTTCGTCCGAGGTGCGTTCGCGTCCGGGAAGCCGCACGCGGTGATGTAGTTGGTCAGGGCGTCCATCCAGACATACATGACGTGTCCGGGTGCGTCGGGCACCGGAATACCCCAGTTGAACGTCGTGCGGCTGACCGACAGATCGCGCAGGCCGCCTTTAACGAAGCTGGTCACTTCGCTGCGGCGAGAGGATGGCGCGATAAACTCCGGATGTTCTTCGTAAAGTTTCAGAAGCCGGTCCTGGAACGCTGACAACCGAAAAAAATACGACGGCTCCCGCACCCATTCCACCGGTGCCCCGCTTGGTGCGATAAACGAACCGTCCGGCTGCTTTTTTAGCTCGTCTTCGTCGTAAAATGCTTCATCCCGAATGGCATACCAGCCTTCGTAATGCCCGAGATAGATGTCGCCGTTCTTCACGATCCGGCGCCAAAGCTCGGCGCAGGAGACCTTGTGCCGCTCTTCCGTCGTTCTTATCCAATCGTCGTACGACACGCCCATCGCATCCGACATCGCCCTGAAATCGGCCGAAATTCCGTCGGTGAACGTCTGCGGATCGACACCTGCGGCGGCGGCCTGCTCGACCTTCTGGCCGTGTTCGTCGGTTCCAGTCAGGAAGAAGACGTCATAGCCGTCCAGCCGCTTGAACCGAGCCATCACGTCCGCCGCGATGGAGGTGTAGGCGTGGCCGATATGCGGGGCGCCGTTGACGTAATAGATCGGGGTCGTGACGGTGAAGGTCTGGGTCATAGGTCTTTTCAACTGGTACGGCGGCGTTGGCCGGCGTTCGGGGCGTTATAACGAAGATTGCCGGTCGCGTCATGGAGGGTGCAGCGGCACAGTTTCGTTTTGGATGAACCCCAGATTGGGCCGATAAGGCCCAGATCGATAATTGGCATTTAGGGCCGCATATGGGCGTGCTTAAAAATGATGTTGCCCCTGCACGCCGGTTCGTATGCGAAGCGCATTGGCTTCATGTCGGAACTACGACGCGACGGCATCGACCGTTGACCCCTGAAAGCGCCGGCTATCTCGCCAGGGCACGTCAGGATTTAGACGATGAGATTATCATGAAGCAGGATGCTGATTATGCGATAGGTGGAGCCGAAGAATTCGTGAGCCGGGTGGAAGCGGCCTTG
>JANXLQ010000406.1 GCA_025355085.1 Rhodopila sp. | reverse complement strand
ACCCGCTCAGCCTCAAACGGTGCGCCGGGCGGTCCCCAGGCCAGGATGCCATCGATCGGCCCGAACATCTCCTTCGCCACGTTCGGCTCCAGATAGGCTGCGGACATGGAGCATCCGTTGCCCTGGCAGACCACCCACGCGACCGAACCGTCGGCGCTGGAAAGTGCTTCTGTCACGCGGGCGAAGTCCGACGGTTTCAGCTCCATCCCGCCCACCGAGCGGGGCTGGAGCATGCGAAAGAAGTCGCCTTCTTTCAGGGCATTGACCATGGGCGGGGTCAATTTCCGCTGTTCATTGAACGCGTTGCCCTCTTGTCGGATCAAAGGGTGCAGCGCGAGGGCGCGAGCGACCTGGGGGTGGACTTCAGTCATCCGTATGCCTCCGCATCATGGCGAGATCGCCGTTGGCCGGACGATGAAGCATTTCCCGCCAGATGCAAAGTCGCACGGCTATTCCGCGACCGGTGCCGTGACTTTTCCCTCCAGTTCCCGGTCAACCGTGGAGATGGATTTCTGCCCGGTTTCGAACCCGAAAAACAGAAAAGCGCAGCCGCACAGCAGCATCCAGCAGGCAAAGAACGTAAAGGATGGCCCGATTGCATCCATCGTGGCTTTCGGTGTGATGATGTCCGAAGACCCAACCATGAACGCAAGTCCGAGCGGCCCGATGATCTTGCCAAGGCCGCCGAAACCATAAGCAGCACCCATGCCGGTGGTACGCAGGCGGGTCGGCCAGACCTCGGCGAGGTAAGGCCCGATGATCGCGAAACCACCGTCATAGAAAAAGTCGGCGATGACGATTCCCAGCCAAAACAGCGAGATTCCGTTGATATAGGAATCATGGAAGTATCCGGCCGCCGCGATGGTGATGGCGCCGCCGAAGCCCGCCAGCATGCCGCCGTTGCGCCGCCCGATGGCGTCGGACAGCCACGCGAATGTGAGGCGACCGGCGATTCCGGCGAGTTTCACATACAAGAACAGGTAAGCTGCATACGCAGGCGTAACGCCAAGCTGCAACACGAACAATGTCGGTGCCCACAGGCCGATGCCGTAGGACGCGGTCTGTGCGCCGATGCTCGCCATGAACGAAACGGCGAGACTCTTGGGGTAAAGCAACAAATCGCTCCAGGGTGCGACCTCTTGCTTGGGCGAATGCGTTGGCAACTTCAGTTCCGCTTCTGGCACCTTCAACGCCCACGACAAAGACTTCCGCGCCTCGTTCGCTCGGCCCTGAGAAATCAGCCAATGCGGGGATTCCGGCACCCAGGCGCGCACGACAAGAGTGAAGGCGGCGGGAACGAGTCCGACCAGAAACAGGCCGCGCCAACCGATGGAATCGGTGGTGAAGGCGGCGAAGGCGGACGCGATCATGACGCCAAGCGGAATGAACACGGTGACGAGGCCGCCAACGAAGCCACGCATCCGGGCGGGCACGAACTCCTGCACCAACGGCAGATCGACGCAATACAGTCCGCCGACGCCGAAGCCGACGAAGAAACGGAAGATCGACAGGAACCACCAGCCGTTATCGGGCGTGAACGCCAGCACACCGCTCGCGAGGGAGAAGTTGATGATGGTGCCGATGAAGACTTTCCGGCGCCCATAGACATCCGCGAGCCGGCCCCAGATGACAGCGCCGAGGATGGCGCCCACGCCGGACGACAGCAGAATAACCGCCGACTGCCCGAAGGTAAGGTGCCAGGGTTTGATGATGAAGGCCAGCACGAAGCCGATCAGGTAATAATCGAAGAATTCCAGCATGTCGCCGATGATCGCGGCGGCAATGATTTTAATCTGGTTGCTCGTAAGCGACTTGGCGTTGTCCAGGCGACTGAACATGGTACGATTCTCCCCGTCCCGGCTTGGTCCGGGTTGTTGGGATGAACGGTGCCTGAATGGTTGGCGGCGTCAAGCGGCGAAGTTAACCGGCGGCCCGAAGACGCTCCATTTCGGATGCGAACGCAGTTCGCAGGCTCTCCCGCTCGGTTTCGGGCAGCCAGTTCGACGATTGGTTGAACAAGATCTCGTTCACCTCGGCCCGTTGCCGTTCCCATGGCATGCGTTGCGCTCCGCGTGCTGTCTCTAACAAGGAGACGAGGCGGGCACGCACGCGCGCCTCACGTTTTTCGGGGGCGTAGTCTGGGACCTTGTTAAATAAGGTGCCTTGCGTTGAAAACAGATCGTCCATGCGAGTCGCCTGACCGTGATGGGAGTTAGCCTAGCGGTTCGGACGGTGGCAGACCAAGGCCTGGTTCCTGACGTGTGAGAGGACGGGCGATCGCACTCGCCAGGACCGGATCGGCAGCATCGAACCAATGCAGCAATTCCTCGATGCGCCAAGCCATATCCAGGATGCCGCGTTGCAGGGCCGCATGAAGTGGTGGCTCGGTACGCGCATCGAGCCAGCGATATAACACCCGGCAGTCGCCGCAGGATTGGCACCGGATACGATCGGCGTGGCAGAGGTCACGCGGTCGTACGTGCCACCGCAACCAGCGCCGCCTCCAACCGCCTCGCCACCTCATTCGCCATAGCAACCGGCGTGGCCGCGAACCCCACAACCAGCCCCTTCATCCGAGGTGCCCCCGCGTAGTACGCCCGCAACGGCGCCACAGCGAGGTCCCGGACCCTGCACGCCCTACCGCCTCGCCCTCATCCATATCGTCCGGCAGCCGCGCCACCATGTGCAACCCACCCGGCGCCGCCAGTGCAACAGTATGGGGAGCAAACCGCGCCATCGCCTCCAACAACGCCTCCCGCCGCCGCGCGTATTCCGTGCGCATCTTGCGGATATGCGGCGACAGCAGCCCCTGCCGCATGAACTCCGCCAGCGTCGCCTGCGTGAACGCCTCCGTCCCGCGATCGGCCAAAGTGCGCAGCCGCACGAACGCCGGAACCAGCGGCGCCGGCACGATCGCAAACCCGATCCGCAACGCCGGGGCCAGCGTCTTGCTGAACGTGCCGCAGTAGATCACCTGCCCGGCCTTATCCAACGTCGCCAGGGGAGGCAGCGGCTTGCCCTCCCACCTGAATTCCGAGTCGCAATCGTCCTCCACCACCCACGCGTTCGCCCGCCGCGCCCACTCCAGCAACGCCAGCCGGCGTCCGATCGGCAGCGCCCCACCCAACGGTGTGGCATGCGACGGAGCAACCAGCGCCAACCGGGCATCCGGCGCCATACGCACCCCCGCCGCCACATCGATCCCCTCCGCATCGCTCGGCACAGGCACCAGCACAGCACCGGACGCGAGCAACGCCCCACGCCCGGCGATGTATCCGGGGTCCTCGACCCAGACCGTATCGCCGGGGTCAAGCAGCAGGTCGGCGGCGGTGCGCAACGCCTGCTGCGTCCCTGCGGTCACCACGATGCAACCGGGATCGGCGACCAGCCCGCGGGTGGAGGCCAAATGAGCGGCGATCTGCTCCCGCAGCACCAGCAAGCCCTGCGGCGGCGGATAGCTGGCGAGTTCCCCGGCCAACGGCTTCATCGCCCGCGATGCACAGCGCGCCCACGCCTTGACCGGAAACAGGTCCGGCGCCGGCAACCCGCCCGCCAGCAGCAAACCCAGCGCCGGGTCGCGGGCGGAGGCAGTCGCGGGGATTTCGGCCAGCCGGGCGCCGCGAGCGGACAACGCGGCAGCGGCAACCAACGGAGTCGCGGCCGGGGCAGGGGCCTGGTCCGGTAGATCGGAGGCGACATAGGTGCCGCTGCCGGTTCGGCCGCGCACATAGCCCTCGGCCGCCAGCCGCTCATAGGCCAGCACGACGGTCTGTCGAGCGACCCCGAGTTCATAAGCCAACGCGCGACTCGGGGGCAGGCGTCCCCCGCCCGGCAGGGCGCCGGTCAAAATACTGTGACGGAGGTGGTCGAACACGGCAGACTGCCGGGTTTGGTCTGGTGCCGGCATGGTGTTCAGAGTCCATCGATCAGTCCAATGATCGCACCCTAAACCCCACCGCAATACGCCTACAATAGTTTGCGCCGCGCGGCCTCACCCAACCCTGTCGTCCTGTCCCGATGGTTCTCCGCCCGCGCGCTCTATGATCCTCCGGGTACATGCTAAAGGCGCAGCCTGGGAAACCCCAAGCCGCGCTCCATTCGCAATTCTTAGCCGAAGGGGCTGTTAGAAGCCTTCGCGCTCCAGCCGCTTACGCTCCAGCTTCCTGGCGCGACGCACGGCTTCCGCGGCTTCACGGGCCCGACGCTCGGACGGCTTCTCATAATGCCGCCGCAGCTTCATTTCACGGAAGATCCCCTCCCGCTGCATCTTCTTTTTAAGCGCCTTGAGCGCCTGATCGACGTTGTTGTCACGCACGAGGACTTGCACTTGGCCGCCTGCTCCTATCCAGGGCGTACCGTTATCGGGTACGCAAATTCGTCCGTTGCCAGGGATTCCGGCACGGGGGCTGGCGCTATAACATGGTCCTGGATACTTACAAGTCCAATTTCCGCCACCAGAGGCACAACGCACACATGGCCATGCTGAAAATCGCCCGGATGGGCCACCCGGTTCTGCTGCAGAAATGCGATCCCGTGGCCGATCCGGGGGCGCTGGACATCCGCCGCCTCGTCGCCGACATGATCGAAACCATGGAGGACGCGCCGGGAGTCGGTCTCGCCGCGCCTCAGGTTTACCAGCCGCTGCGGATATTCGTTTTCCGCGTTCCCGGCGGCCGGGACGACCCTGAAGACCCGCCGCTGGGCAACACTGTCATGATCAACCCGACGGTAGAGCTGATCGGCGACGAACGCGCCCTGGCCTGGGAAGGCTGCCTATCCATCCCCGGCCTGCGTGCGGCGGTTCCCCGCGCCACCCGCATCCGCTACAGCGGCATGGACTGTGACGGCAACGTGACCGAGCGGGAGGCAACCGGCTTCCACGCCCGCGTTGTGCAGCACGAGTTCGACCACCTCGACGGCATCCTGTATCCTATGCGCATGACCGATTTCCGCTTCTTCGGCTTCACCGGCGAACTCGACCGTCAGGGACCAAAAATATGATCGCCCCGCCCGAACGCATGCCGGAACGCGATGCGGCCATCCTCGGGATGCTGCCGCATGTCGCGTTCGACGGCTGGTCGAAACGCGCCTTGCGGGCCGGCGTGCTGGACGCCGGGATGCCGGCGGACGAAGCCGAAATACTGTTTCCCCTCGGCGCCGTCGATATGATCGAGACATTCTGCGACCTCGCCGACCGCCGCATGGAAGAAGCGGCCGCCGGCCTGCCCCAAACCAGGCTGACCGCGCGGGTGCGGGCGATCATCGCGCTGCGGCTACAGCAGAACCGGCCCTATAAGGAAGCCATCCGGCGCGGGTTGGCCGTCCTGGCGCTGCCCCAAAACGCAATGGCGGCGGCGGGCTGCACCGCACGCACGGTGGATGCGATCTGGCACGCGGCCGGCGATCGTTCGGCCGACTTCAGTTGGTACACCAAACGGGCGATCCTGGCGGCGGTTTACAGCGCGACCGTGCTGTACTGGCTGCGCGACACCTCCGAGGATAACGCCGAAACGCTGGCCTTTCTCGACCGCCGGCTGGCCGGAGTCGGGCGCATCGGCCGTATGCGCGGGCGGGTCGATGCACTGCTGGCACGGATTCCTCGGCCTTCGCGACTACGAATGGGTGACACGGGCTGACGGACGCTCTATCTGTGCGGCAAACCCGGCCCGCGTTCCGTTGGCCGGCTGACAGCGCAGGCCCCCGTTAGCAGGTTCATGACCGACACTCCCATCGAGCGTATCCGCAATTTTTCCATCATCGCGCACATCGACCACGGGAAATCCACCCTGGCCGACCGCCTGATCCAGGTCACCGGCGGGCTGACCGCGCGGGAAATGACCGCCCAGGTCCTCGACAGCATGGACCTGGAGAAAGAGCGCGGCATCACCATCAAGGCGCAAACCGTCCGCCTGAGCTATCTGGCCAAGGACGGCCTGACCTATCAGCTCAATCTGATGGACACACCGGGCCACGTCGATTTTGCATACGAGGTCAGCCGCAGCCTGGCCGCCTGCGAGGGCAGCCTGTTGATCGTCGATGCCAGCCAGGGGGTGGAAGCCCAGACACTGGCGAACGTGTATCAGGCAATCGACGCCAACCACGAAATCCTCCCGGTCCTCAACAAGATCGACCTGCCGGCCGCCGAACCGGAACGGGTGAAGCAGCAGATCGAAGATGTGATCGGCATTGACACCTCCGACGCAATTGAGATCAGCGCCAAGACCGGTCTGAACATCGAAGGCGTGCTGGAGGCTATTGTCACCCGCCTGCCGGCCCCGAAGGGCGATGCCAATGCGCCGCTGAAGGCGCTGTTGGTCGATAGCTGGTACGATCAATACCTCGGCGTGGTCATCCTGGTGCGCATCAAGGACGGCCGGCTCAAGCGCGGCCAGCGCATCCGCATGATGTCGTCCGGCGCCGTCCACTCGATCGAGCAGGTCGGCGTCTTCACCCCCAAGATGGTCCCGATCGACGACCTCGGCCCGGGCGAAATGGGCTACATTACCGCCGCCATCAAGACCGTCGCGGATTGCAACGTCGGCGACACCATCACCGACGACCGCAATCCCGCGACTGACGCGTTGCCGGGCTTCAAGGCGTCCGTCCCGGTGGTCTGGTGCGGTCTGTATCCGATCGACGCCGACGACTTCGAGAAACTGCGCGACAGCCTGGGCAAACTCCGTCTGAACGACGCCAGCTTCCACTACGAACCGGAAACCTCGGCCGCGCTCGGTTTTGGCTTCCGCTGCGGCTTCCTCGGCCTGCTGCATCTGGAGATCATCCAGGAACGCCTGAGCCGCGAGTTCGACCTCGATTTGATCGCCACCGCGCCGTCCGTGGTGTACCACATCTTCAAGACCAACAACGGCGGGATGGTGGAACTGCACAACCCGGTCGATATGCCCGACGCCGGGTCGATCGACCATGTGGAAGAGCCATGGATCAAAGCCACCATCATGGTGCCGGACGAATACCTCGGCAGCGTGCTGGGGCTATGCACCGAACGCCGCGGCCAGCAGGCCGATCTGACCTATGTCGGCAACCGCGCCATGGCGGTGTATCGCATCCCCCTGAATGAGGTCGTGTTCGACTTCTACGACCGGCTGAAGTCGGTTTCCCGAGGCTACGCCAGCTTCGATTACCAAATGGATGGGTACGCCGAGAGCGACCTCGTGCGCATCTCCATCCTGGTAAACGGCGATCTGGTGGATGCACTGTCGTTCATCGCCCACCGCGCCGCCGCCGAAAATCGCGGCCGTCAAATCTGCGCTCGGCTTAAGGACCTGATCCCCAAGCAGTTATTCAAAATCGCCATCCAGGCCGCCATCGGCAGCCGCGTCGTGGCGCGTGAAACCATTAGCGCGATGTCCAAGGACGTGACCGCGAAGTGCTACGGCGGCGACATTTCGCGGAAGCGGAAGCTGTTGGAGAAGCAGAAGGAAGGCAAGAAGCGGATGCGCCAGTTCGGTAAGGTGGAGATCCCGCAGTCGGCATTCCTCGCGGCTTTGAAGATGGATGCGTGATTAGGGTTTGCACGCGGCGTTCAGGGTGGTATTGACCGCCTCCTGCTGCGGGAGAGATGGCCGAGCGGCTTAAGGCGCACGCTTGGAAAGCGTGTGTGCGTGAAAGCGTACCCAGGGTTCGAATCCCTGTCTCTCCGCCAGTCCAAGATAATCCCCAGTTAGTCGTTGACCGCTGAAGCCGTTAAACAGACGGAAATCTGGGGTTTTTCTTTATCGGATAGGGGTCGCTCTGGCGGCAGGTCAGGCGGCCCTCGTCGTGGCATTGGTCGCTGCCGTCCTCTGCTATAAAAACATTTTTACCACCTTGCTGGACCCGATGCTGCGCCGGTGGAGTTGTGGGTAACCCGCTCGGGTTATCCATAAATCCACCGGCGTCTGGGTGGGGCCGCTCATGCAACCGTCGCGCCGGTGGTATCCCGCAACACGCCCGCAGGGTCGAAACGCGCGAGGCATCGCGGCCCGTGGAAAACGGCGTGGCAGCCATCAGGGTATTGGCGGACTTTGACCCGAGCCTGCACGAAGTGCGCCCGCAATGGACTGGGCGGGATTTGCAGACGCAGGGTATTGAACGCCACGGTATTATCGTTGCCGACCTGACGCTCTACCTGAATGCACAGGATTTCGTTGAGATCGACGCCGGGGATCGCGACAAACGCCGATCCCGCCTGCTCCGCCTTCACCGCGAACCGCGAACCGCGCGTTATGCGCCGGAATACAGGCCGTACGGATAAAGGTGTTGGCAGCCTCCACCGTTGCGATTCCAGCCAAGGCCAGTTCCTTCACTAAACGGTCTTGCAGCGTATGGAAGAGGCGCTCCGAGCGCCCACGCGCCTCGGGCGAATACGCCGCGATATGCTCGATACCCAGATGCGCCAGCGCCCGTCCAACCTGCGCCGGATGCGTGCGATCAACCCGACCGCCGGCTTCGGGGGTGTAGAAATAATGGCTCCCGCGATCGGTGTAGAGGCTCAACGGCAAACCATGAGCACCAAACACCTCCAGCAAAGCCTGGAACGTCGAGCCGGTGCCTTCTTCGGGCAGCAAAAATGCCGAGTAGATATCGTTCGTCGCATCGTCCATCGTCACGATCAGATCCATCGCGTCGAGGCCGGCCAGCCACTCATGCTGTGAGCCGTCCTGATGCAGCATCATACCCGGCAGCGGACGCCGCGGACGCTTGCGACGATGCGCACCCCGCTTTTTGGCAGGCTCCAGTAGGCCCCTCGAGTGCAGCAGCGCCTTGGTCCAGGTGTAACCGTGCGTGAACTGGTGGTCGCGGACCAGGTGCTCGTGAAAATGCTGAGCCGTGAAACCCTGATAGCGCGTGCGATACAACCGCTCGATCTCTTGCTCGCTGTCACGCGGAACCCGTTTGGGCGACGCCTTGCCAAGCCGGCGGTCCAGCAGCCCGGCCTCCCCGTCAGCCT
>JANXLQ010000402.1 GCA_025355085.1 Rhodopila sp. | reverse complement strand
CCATGCCGGCGGCGAAGGTCACCGCATGTTGCTCCGCGATGCCGACATCGAACGTCCGGCCGGGGAACATTTTAGCGAATTTATCCAGGCCGGTGCCGGAGGGCATCGCCGCGTTGATGGCGACGATCCGGTGGTCCTTCTTGGCTTCGGCGATGAGCGACGCGGCGAAAACATTGGTGTAGCTGGGTGGTCCCGGAGGTGCCTTCGCCTGCTCGCCGGTGATGACGTTGAATTTCGACACACCGTGATATTTGTCGGCGGAGGCCTCGGCCGGCGCGTAGCCCTTGCCCTTCTGGGTAATGACATGCACCAGGATCGGGCCGGCTTCCTCGGCTTCGCGGACATTGCGCAGCACGGGCAGCAGATGATCCAGGTTATGCCCGTCGATTGGGCCGACGTAGTAGAAACCCAGTTCCTCGAACAGTGTGCCGCCGGTCAGCATGCCGCGGGCGTATTCCTCGGCCCGCCTTGCGGTGCGCTCTATGCCGCGCGGGAAGTGCTTTGCCATGCGGCTGGCCAGTTCGCGCAGCGACAGGAAGCTGTGCGAGGACATCAGGCGGGACAGATAGGCGCTCATGGCGCCCACGGGCGGGGCGATCGACATGTCGTTGTCGTTGAGGATGACAATCAACCGGGAATGCAGTGCGCCGGCGTTGTTCATCGCCTCATAGGCCATGCCGGCGCTCATGGCACCGTCGCCGATGACGGCGATGACGTTGCGGTCGTCGGGCTTTGGTCCCGACGGATTGGCCGCATGGTGTGCGGCCTTCAGATCGCGGGCCACGGCCATCCCCAGCCCGGCCGAGATCGACGTGGAGGAGTGCGCCGCGCCGAATGGGTCGTATTCGCTCTCTGAGCGTTTGGTAAAGCCGGACAAGCCGCCGGGCTGCCGCAACGTGCGAATACCGTCACGCCGCCCGGTCAATATCTTGTGCGGGTAGGCCTGATGTCCGACGTCCCACAGCAGCCGGTCTGTCGGGGTGTCGAAGATCGCATGGATCGCGACAGTCAGTTCCACCACGCCCAGCGATGCGCCGAGATGGCCGCCGGTGACCGAGACCGCATCGATCGTCTCTGCCCGCAATTCATCGGCCAATTGTCGTAGCTGCTCGGGCGAGAAGTTACGCAGATCGCGTGGAAAACGAACGCGGTCGAGTAGCGGGGTGGATATCGTGCTCATCTGATTTCCTGTTCCGGTTCAGCTTCGCCGAGCAACTACGAACGCAGCCAAGGCACGTAAATTATCGGCACGTTCGCCGAATCCGTCGAGATGGGCGGCGGCCTGCCTCGCCAACATATCGGCATGGGACCGCGCACGTTCCAAACCCAATACCGCGACCATGGTGGCTTTGCCGGCGACTTCGTCCTTACCGGCGGTTTTGCCAAGGGCGGTGGGGTCGCCTTCGACATCGAGCACGTCGTCCGCGATTTGGAATGCCGCACCCAGATCACGCCCGTATGCGGCCAGAAGATGGCGCTGATGCGATGCGGCGCGCCCGAGGATGGCTCCGGCCTCGGCGCAGTACTGGATCAGGCGTCCGGTCTTCAGCGCTTGCAGTCGCGTGACGGCTGGGGCGTCCAGGGTTTGGCCTTCCGCCACCATGTCGATCATTTGGCCGCCCGCCATGCCGCGAGCCCCTGCTGCGGCACCGAGCGCCATGACCAGTTCGCAGCGGGCCTGGGGATCGGAATGGGTATCGTGTTCCCCCAGAATCTCAAATGCCCGGCATTGCAGGGCGTCGCCGGCCAGGATCGCGGTCGCTTCGTCGAATTGCTTGTGGGTGCTGGGCTTGCCGCGCCGCAGATCGTCGTCGTCCATGGCGGGCAGGTCGTCATGCACCAGAGAGTAGGCGTGCAGCATCTCGACCGAGGCGGCGACTCGCGCGGCACAGGTTTGGTTGACGCCGAACAGGCCGGCACTTTCCATGACCAGGAAGGCCCGCAGCCGCTTGCCGCCGCCCAGTGTGGCATAGCGCATGGCTTCGGCCAGGCGGCCCTCGGCACCCTCGACCGCGGGCAGCAACGCCTCAAGCGCTTGCTCCACGGTGATCGCGGCCCGGGCCATTTCGCTGGGAAGATCGATTGGGGGAATGGAACTATGGGACGCCACAGGCAGCCTCGCGACCAACGACTCCCGCAAATGGGAGCCAAGATTGACGCTGATAACACGTCAGGCGTGGTTTTGCAGCGTAACCCCCGCGCGATCCTTTTGATTGTTGCCAAATTGTCACGCCTGTCGCGGTTCGCGAGGGGCGGGGCCGTGGCGCGCTGATGCGTGTAGCGGCACGGCAGAGGCCCTGACCTATTAGGTGTAGTCGAGAAGATAGCCGGATCGCCCCGCTGCGGGCAACGCAGCGGCCAAGATGTTCGCGCCGTATGCTTCAATTCGAGAACTGCCGTGCTATATGCCGCGTTGCGGCACAACGCGTGGTCTGGCATACCCCGGCTTCGGCATACCCCGGCTTCGGCATATCCTGACCTGTTAGGTCCGGTATCGTTTTGGCCCGGCTGGCCGGGTTTGATATCACTTCGGAGAGTTTCTGTATGATCCGCGTCGTCCTCGCCCAACCTCGCGGCTTCTGCGCCGGCGTGGAGCGGGCTATCGAGATCGTCGAACGCGCGCTGAAGAAATATGGCCCGCCGATCTATGTCCGCCACGAGATCGTGCATAACCGCCATGTCGTGGAGGATCTGCGCACGCGCGGGGCGGTGTTCGTCGATGAACTCGATGAGATTCCGCCCGGCGCGATGACGGTGTTCTCGGCCCATGGCGTGGCAAAGCGGGTGGAGGAAGCGGCGGCCGAACGCGGCTTGCCGGTGATCGACGCAACCTGCCCGCTGGTGGCGAAGGTGCATAACGAAGGCCGCCGATATGCTCGGCAGGATCGCGAGATTGTGCTGATCGGGCATGCCGGGCATGCCGAGGTCGAAGGCACGATCGGTCAGGTGCCGGCCAAAGTGCATCTTGTTCAGACGGTCGCCGATGTGGCGCTGCTGAATGTGAAAGACCCGAACAAGTTGGCCTATATCACGCAGACGACGCTGTCAGTGGATGACACGCGCGGCATCATCCAGGCGTTGACCAAGCGTTACCCGACCATCGTAGGGCCGGATGTGCGCGATATCTGCTACGCGACCCAGAACCGGCAGCAAGCAGTGCGCGATCTGGCGCATCAGGTCGATATGATCCTGGTGGTCGGGTCGCGTAACTCTTCCAACTCCAATCGTTTGCGGGAAATAGGCGAGGAACTTGGCAAGCCGTCGTACCTGATCGACGACGCCGATGCGCTTCAGGCGAGTTGGTTCGACGGGATCGTCTCGGTCGGCCTGACCGCCGGTGCTTCCGCACCGGAAACACTGGTCCAAGGTGTGCTTGAAGGTCTGCGCCGATTTGGTACATTGGAAATCTCCACGCAGGACGGGGTGGCCGAGGACGTCAAGTTCCGTTTCCCCGCCCAACTCGCAGATGCATAAGGATACAACCGACTATGTCCGTTCCGTTGAATCAGGTGCTGCGCGTTGGCGCCTACGTCGTGAAACAGCATCTGATTGGCCGCAAGCGCTATCCGCTGGTGCTGATGCTGGAGCCGTTGTTTCGCTGTAATCTGGCGTGTGCCGGTTGCGGTAAGATCGATTATCCGGCTGAGATTCTCAATCAGCGATTGTCCGTCGCGGAATGCCTGGAGGCGGTGGACGAGTGCGGGGCGCCGGTCGTGGTGATCGCGGGCGGGGAGCCGTTGCTGCACAAGGAAATCGATCAGATTGTCCAGGGTGCCATCGCGCGGAAGAAGTTCGTCATTGTTTGCACGAACGCATTGCTGCTTGAGAAAAAGATGGACCTGTTCAAGCCGTCCAAGTGGTTCTCCTGGTCGGTGCATCTGGATGGCGGCAAAACCGAGCACGATATCTCGGTGTGCCAGGATGGGGTTTATGATCGGGCGGTGGCGGCGATCGCTGAGTCGAAGCGCCGCGGGTTCCGGACGATCATCAACGCCACGCTGTTCAATAATGCCGAACCCGAGAAGGTCGCGGCGTTCTTCGACGACGTGATGGCGATGGGCGTGGATGGGATCTCGGTTTCTCCGGGTTATGCGTATGAGCGGGCGCCGGATCAGCAGCATTTTTTGAATCGGGCGAAGACGAAGGA
>JANXLQ010000356.1 GCA_025355085.1 Rhodopila sp. | reverse complement strand
TGAAGGAAGCTGCGGAAAAGGCCAAGATCGAGCTATCCTCGTCCAAGGAAACCGAGGTCAACCTACCGTTCATCACCGCCGACGCCTCCGGGCCGAAGCATCTCGTGATGAAGCTGTCCCGCGCCAAGCTGGAATCGCTGGTCGATGATCTGATCAGCCGCACGCTGGAACCCTGCAAAGCGGCCCTGAAGGATGCCGGCGTCAACGCCAGTGAGATCCAGGAAGTCATCCTGGTCGGCGGCATGACCCGCATGCCGAAGGTGATTGAGGCGGTGAAGGCGTTCTTCGGCCGTGAACCGGCCCGCAACGTCAACCCGGATGAGGTCGTCGCGATCGGCGCCGCAGTCCAGGGCGGCGTGCTGAAGGGCGACGTCAAGGACGTGCTGCTGCTGGACGTGACTCCGCTGTCGCTGGGCATCGAGACACTAGGCGGCGTGTTTACCCGGCTGATCGACCGCAACACGACGATCCCGACAAAGAAAAGCCAGACGTTCTCCACTGCCGACGATAACCAGGGCGCCGTGACCATCAAGGTGTACCAGGGCGAGCGCGAGATGGCGGCGGACAATAAACTGCTGGGTAATTTCGACCTGACCGGCCTTCCCTCCGCGCCGCGTGGCGTGCCGCAGATCGAGGTAACCTTCGACATCGACGCCAACGGCATCGTGTCCGTTCAGGCGAAAGACAAGGCCACCGGCAAGGAGCAGCAGATCCGCATCCAGGCCAGCGGCGGTCTGTCGGAGGCCGATATCCAGCGCATGGTGAAGGAAGCCGAGGCCAACGCCGAAGCCGACAAGCAGCGCCGTGCAACGGTCGAGGCAAGGAACCACACCGAAAGTCTGGTCCATCAGGTCGAGAAAAACCTGAAGGAGCATGGCGACAAGGTGGGGGCTCAGGAAAAGGGTGAGGCCGAGGCCGCTATCGCCGCCGCGAAGACCGCTTTGGAAGGCACCGATACGGAAGCGCTGAAGCAGGCCGGCGAACGGCTTAGTCAAGCCGCGATGAAGATCGGTGAGGCCATGTATAAGGCCGAAGCCGCATCGCAGCAGCCCCCTGAAGGCGGCGCCGGACCGCAGGCTCCGCATGACGATAAAGTTGTCGATGCCGAGTTCGAGGAAGTCGATGACAAGAAGAAAAAGTCGGCCTGATCCAAGGGCCCGACTGATATGACGAGTCGCGCCCGCGCTTCTTTCGAAGGCGGGCGCGATTTCTGTTAAGCCCCCCTGCTTAACCGGCAGGGGTGTCCGGGGTCGCGACGCAACGAGCCTGGAAAAAATGAGAACGGTTGATTTTTTTGGCGCGCATCATGGCGCCGGCGCGATAAAGGGCTGAGATGGCCAAAGCTGATTATTATGCCACGCTGGGCGTGGCGAAGAACGCGAACGCGGACGACCTGAAAAAGGCGTATCGCAAGCTCGCCATGCAATTCCATCCCGACCGCAATCCCGGCGACAAGGCGGCGGAAGCAAAATTCAAGGATGTCAGCGAAGCATACGACATCCTGAAGGACGATCAGAAACGCGGCGCCTATGACCGATTCGGTCATGCGGCGTTCGAGCAAGGTAACGGCGGCGGCGGCGCTGGTATGGGCGGATTCGATTTCTCCGCTTCCGGCGACCTCGGCGACATTTTTGACCAGATGTTTGGCATGGGCCGGCGCGGAGGCGGCGCACAGCGCGCCCGGACTGGTGCCGACCTGCGCCAGGGTGTGGAAATCGATCTGGCCGAGGCATTCGCCGGGACCAAGGTCAACCTGCGGGTGCCAACCCGGGTGAAGTGCGAAAGCTGCGACGGCAGCGGATCGCAGGACAAGGGCCGAACGGCGGAAACCTGCCCAACCTGTCAGGGTGCTGGCAAGGTGCGGGCGCAACAGGGGTTCTTCCTGATTGAACGCACCTGCCCGACTTGCAGCGGCCAGGGCCGTGTGGTCCGCAATCCATGCCGGTCTTGCCAGGGCGCCGGAACAGTTCAGCGCGAACGCAACCTGTCCGTGGCGATCCCGGCGGGTGTGGAGGATGGCACACGCATTCGTCTGACCGGCGAGGGTGAGGCGGGCGGTGCCGGCGCCCAAAACGGCGATTTGTATGTGCATGTCTCTGTCCGCGCGCATGAGTTCTTCCAGCGCGAGCAGGCCAACATCCTGATGCGCGTGCCGTTGCGGATGACCCAGGCCGCGTTGGGTGACGATATAGAGGTGCCGGTAATCGACGGGTCGCGGACTCGGGTTAAAATCCCGGCGGGAACCCAGACCGGGGATCAGTTCCGCCTGCGCGGCAAGGGATTCTCCGTGCTGCGAAGTGCGGCGCGCGGGGACATGTTCATCCAGGTGGCGGTCGAAACCCCGCAAAACCTGTCGCCGAAACAGCGTGAGCTGTTGGAAGCGTTCGAAGTGGAAGCCACCAAGGGCAGCAAGGGCAGCCCGGATCACGAGGGATTCTTCGCCAAGGTGGCGGCATTTTTTGAGGGTGGCCGGGGGTAGTTTGCCGAAAAAAGAGTGCGCCATCGGCGGACGCCCGCCGAAAACCCCATTAACCAACAACGCCAGACAGCACTGCTCGGGTCAGCAGCCCCTCCACGCCGCAAATCACGACCGTCCGGATGGCTACAGCCTAAGAGTCATCGGGGCCATTAAACCATGATCGTTTGAGGTTGAACCCTCTCCCGTGCCGGTCATGGTCTAATGCCAATGGCCCAATATTTTGACCGTTCGGCCCCCTCTCGTCATGGCAGGCGAAGGCCTGCTATCCACGCCTTTGTCTGAACCAGCATCGCGTTTCGTGAATGGCGGGACTTCCAGGCTGTGTGAAAACTCTCGCCCGCGCTTTTGGCGGAGAATGGTTTTCTCCGACGGCTCCTCTCCGACATGGCGGACGAAGGCCCGTCATCCACGCCTTGCTGTCCCGGCCTAGAAAAGGCGCAGATGGTAGGCATTCTCCTGCCGTGACGGGATTGGGTCGTCGCGACGACAGGGGCATGCCAGAGAAAAATATTCTCCAACGCAAATTTGGGCGG
>JANXLQ010000319.1 GCA_025355085.1 Rhodopila sp. | reverse complement strand
GTCTCCAGATCAAGCGCTTTAAGGGCTTGGGCGAAATGAACCCCAAAGAGTTGTTCGAGACGACAATGGACCCACAAAAGCGCAAGCTCTTGAGGGTCGATCTAACCGATGCGGTCGAAGCCGAAGAAATGTTCGTAACCTTGATGGGCGAAGAAGTTGAGCCGCGTCGTGATTTCATTGTGGAAAACGCGCTGAAGGTGGCGAACCTGGACGTTTAGCGTCATACCATGATACCAATCGGCGTTGACATTTGATACACGCTGACCGCCCTCACATCGTCATGGTTCACGAAGTCGCATCATCCACGTCTTTGTTTAGACTGACAAAAGACGTGGATGCCGATCTTCGTCGGCATGACGGGGTAGGTTCGGCAGGGAGTTGATGTCAACGCCGGTTGGTATGAGATATTTTCCTTAGCGGACTGAGAGGCTACTCTGGAACCGATAGATGGTTGCGTACCAGTGGAAAGTCCGAACGCCAGCAACTTGGTTTGGACGCACACGGATACGCCAACGCACTAACGCAGCCGCCCGAGTAGTGGCCAGGCTAAACGGAGCGGAAAGGCTCGACGGATGAAGGCAAAGGAATCCAGGCTTCTCGATTTCCTGAAGGGAACCAATCAGTTCGTCATTCCAATTTATCAGCGACCCTATCGCTGGGAAGAACCCCAGTGCCTGAAGCTGTGGGAAGATGTTCTGCGTGCCGGACGAAACCCGATTACGGCCGCCCATTTCATCGGTTCCGTCGTTTACATCCAAGATGGCCTTTACCAGGTCGCCGACCAACCCGCCCTTCTCGTAATCGATGGCCAACAGCGCCTGGCTACATTCATGTTGCTCATAGAAGCGGTGGCACGGGCACAAGGTGACACCGACCTAGAAGGCGATTTTGCAGCAAAGAGGCTGCGCCAATACTATTTGAAGGACAGCTTTCAGGACGGTGAACGCGCCTACAAGATGTTGCTCTCCGCCACTGACCGGGCGACTCTCAAGGCCATTTTGGATGGAAAACCACCTCCCGCCGACCCCAGCATTCGCATACAGGGAAACTTCGAATTTTTCGTGAAACGGCTTCAAGGCGTCGAATTGGCCGATGTCTGCCAGGGACTCGCGCGGATATTGATCGTGGATATTTCCCTCGAACGTGGCCACGACAACCCGCAACTCATTTTCGAGAGCCTGAACTCCACCGGGAAGCAACTCGGTCAGGCGGACTTGATCCGTAACTATATTCTTATGGGACTATCTCCGGCGACACAAACCAAACTTTTCGAGGATCATTGGCGGCCAATGGAGCTGGCATTTGGCCAAGAAGCCTATGCCACGTCTTTCGACAGCTTCATGCGCCATTACCTGACGATGAAGACGGGCGAAATCCCTAGAGTCCAGGATGTTTACGACACCTTCAAAGATTACTCCAGAGAAGAGGAGGCTCGGGGAACCGATATTCCGGCGTTGGTCGCCGACATTCACCGGCATGCTATATTTTACTGCTGCATGGCACTGGGCAAGGGTGAAAATAACAAGGCACTGGCCGAGGCACTACAGGACATCCGCGAGTTGAAGGCCGAGGTCACCTTTCCATTCCTACTCGTACTTTATGCTGACCATGCTTCGGATGTGCTAAGCGCGGATGATCTGTTGGCCGCACTCCGCATGGTTGAGGCATACGTGTTCAGGCGCGGCGTCTGCGCGATCCCCACAAATTCGCAAAACAAAACGTTCTCATCTTTCTGCAAAGCTCTTCGTAAAGAACAATATCTGGACAGCATCCGAGCGCATTTTCTAACACTGCCTTCATATAGGCGCTTTCCCGACGACAGGGAGTTTCGCAAGGAACTTGAGACCCGCGACCTCTACAATTTCCGAAACCGCTCCTACTGGCTTCGCCGGATCGAGAACCACAACCGAAAGGAACGGGTGGCAGTTGAGGAGTACACAATTGAGCATATCCTGCCGCAGAACGAGAACCTTTCGGCCGCGTGGAAAGGGGCACTCGGACCGACATGGCGATTGGTTCGGGACACTTACTTACATACGCTCGGTAACCTGACTCTGACGGGATATAACCCAAACCTCAGCGATCGGCCATTTCCGGATAAGCGAGACATGACCGGCGGCTACCGAGACAGCCCTTTGCGTCTGAACCAAGGAATCGGCGTTCTTCCAAACTGGGACGAGGACGCCATCAAAGAGAGGGCCAAACGGCTCTCAGAGATAGCCACCAACGTTTGGAAGGCTCCGTTTCTCGCAGACGCGGTTTTGGAGACTTTTAAGGCGAAAAGTCTGGAGCCACAGAGTTTCGGCATCGCCGACCATCCACCACTGGCCGGGGGGACGATCCGGGTATTGTTTGAGGCATTGCGGATCGCGGTGGCAGCACTCAACCCGGCCATCACCGAGGTTTTCACCAAGCTTTATGTTGCCTACAAAACCGAAGACACCTTCGTCAGCGTCATTCCTCGTTCAGACAAGCTCAAACTGATTTTGAACATGCCTTTTCCCGAATTGCAGGATGCTCACGGCATCTGCCGTGACGTCACCAACATCGGACATTGGTCAACGGGGGACATCGACCTTGATTTCTTCCGCCTGAGCGACATGCCTTACGTAATGGGTCTCATCCGGCAAGCATACGAGTGGAAGATGGACGACGGTGGAGATGGCTGACGTAGCAACAGCTTATGCCACCCTGATAATCTCGGTCATTGGCATGATGATGTCGAACCGACACCCAGACGCAGGATAATTTGATGCTCCTTTCCGAATGGCTTCGTCAGTATCCGAACGCGCTTCGACGGGTTGGCGTGAGGGCCTTGGAAGATGCCAAACGAGCCGGGATTCCAGTTCACTATATGGAGCCCCTGTACGGAGGCGACATCATTCGGGAGTTCCCTGACGGTCGTCGTGAACGAATCGTTGCCGGAGAGGATGGCGCTGTCGTTCCAATTCCGCCACGGTGCTGACCGGCCAGAGTGAAAGGCCAGTCTGCACCATTATCGGCGGCCCAAATGGCGCGGGAAAATCATCCGTTTTTGCCGCTACCGATTTACCAGGGCGCTTCGTTAATGCGGATGTAATTGCTCGCCAGATCAATCCAGCGAGTCCGGAAAGTGTTTCCGTTACCGCGGGAAAGCGCGTTCTTCGAGAACTTGACGATCTGATCGTTGCACGTGAATCCTTTGCCTACGAGACAACCTTATCCAGCAACCAATCCATTGCGTTGATGCGACGTGCGATCGAGGCTCAATACCAAGTCAATCTTGTGTTTGTGGCGCTCCGGGACGCAAACCTTCATGTCAAACGGGTCGCCCAGCGTGTTGAAGAAGGCGGACACGACATCTCCGAGGCCATTATCCGTCGGCGTTATGAATCATCAATGGCACGACTGGTCCCGGCAGTCCGTTTGGCTCATGAGGTCATGATCTTCGACAACAGCGAACTGTCCGGCCCGATCTGCTGATGCAGATCACCGCCGGTGTGATTGAGATCAATAACCTCGAGGAAGCGCAGGCGTTTCATCGCCGCATCGCGACCAGCGTAGGCGATGCCCTCAGTGTAGATGCAAGCATAGTCTTTGCCGCAGCAAGGCCGTTTCCACCTTGAACGTTAGTTGCCAAATCAGACGGTCAGCTTCCGGACCTCTATTCGCTTAACATCCACCTGCACCGAAATCTCAAAGCGATCCGCCTGGACCACCGCGAGAACACTACGCGGGCGATAGGCCACCACGCTGATCCCGCCGGCATGTCGAACACTATCGTAAATAATCCCGGCGCCATCCGACGCCCGAACAGCCTCGCCAAATGCTTGGGACGCAGCATAGCTGGCTGGATCATAAACCGCCGCTAACGCCGCCTTCTGGCCCCGAATATCGAGATACGATCCCTCCGGAACCGACGTGTACCGGCGATACGTGCGCCGGCCACACCGCGCGCTGCTGCCTCGCGTTGCAGGTGATGGGCAACCTCGGCAACCGCTGTCGGCAGCGCAGCCGCAGCGTACCATGCCCCTAAATCGGCCGTGTTAAACCGCATCCCGCCCGGTGCGACATGGAGAAACGCCGCCATGACGATGCTGGCGTTCGGGCGTCCGTAAACCCAATCCTCCTCCGGCAGCCGGTGGATGCGGTTCACCACAAGGCGATCGTTGGTCCATCCCGCCAACTCCATGACCGGCCCGAGATCGGCGGCAGTCGTTACTGTATAAAACAAACCTATTGGCGGAAACCGGGATGGGATAAGGTGGTAGGCTGGCCGAGGCGCCGGCGAATAAGAATACGTCAAGAGAAGACAATATCCGCGTCAGTATAAGGTGCAAAACCGGCATCGATCTCGTTCGGCGCCATATATCTGTGCAGCCGGAACGCTTTCGCCGCGATGGACGACGCAATCTTCTGTGGCGAAGGTGTCGTTGCGTTCGAACAGTTCGTCCATCGCATTGCTTTGGGCGATGGTGGCGGCCGTCGCGTTTTCCGGTTCGCGCATGGACGCATTGCTCGCCCCGGACCCGCCGCCGGTGTAGGATTTCGAGGCGGTTCTTGCCAGTCCGGTGATGCCTTCCCACCAGTTTTTGGTAGCACTCGGGCAGATCGCTTTCGCTGCGGACGTATGGATATTATCGACCCGTTTGGCCCCGGCTTCGAGTGCCCGCACGCGTTGCGTCCGTTTCAGGTCTGCCGGCGCGGCGGTGTGGCTTTTGATCTTCAATCCCTTGTCTTGCCAGTAGGCCGGCAGCAGGGTTTTCGCGTGCGTCGGGTCGGCGGCCTGTGGCGGCGGGGCCGGTGCGGGCTTTGGCACCGGGGCCGGCGTTGGGGTTGCCGGGGCACCCCCGAGGGCTGCGATCCACTGATCAGCGAACTTTCCCGCGTAGCCGCCAGAGTAGCCGCTCTTTTTCAGATACTGGGCAGCGTCATCCCCTTGTCGGCAGACCCTTTCGGAAACGTCGCCTTGTAGCCACCGAAGGCGCCTTTCGGGTGCATGATCCAGACCCGTCCGTCCGGTTCTCGGATGATGACCCCGGCGCCCTGGCGCATTCCGGTTGGCTTGGGTGGCAAGGGGGGTTCGTGAAAGTCCGCTCCGCCGTCCGCCAGGGCCTACCATCCCGCTTTCGAGGTTGGGGCTTGCCAGGACGTGAACGGGATACCGTGCAGGGCCGAGGGGGTTTTTTCACCCTTGCCGAAGGTCACCGACGCGGATGAACTTGAGCCGGCGCCGAATTGGCCGTTACTGGCGCGGGGATGGTCGGTTTCGTTAAAGTCCACGTCCCCTGCCAGCACCGGCCGGGAGAGGACGGGGCGGCAAAGAACGCGGCGGGCCAGCATGTCAGTCGTCAGACGCGACGTAACCGGGGATCATTTGACCGACCTTAGACTTTGTGCCGGTCGCTTCGGCCTCGCCGTCATAGACAATAATGCCATCGATAATCACCATTCCCGGCTCCGTCAATCGCTCTTTCGCCAGTTCTCGCGGGGTTTTCGTGGTTTTGCCCATGTTGATCATTCCTTTTAAACGGTGGCCATTTTGATGAATGTCTGGTTGTTGGCTCCGTCTATATCATAAATCTCGAACACTTGGCCATGCCGCAACAGCACTTCGTTTTCATTGTGAACGGAGATCGGGTCAATCGACATCATCGGGGTGCCCTTGCGGCAGACCATCTCGAACTGCACGTTGCAGCCACCGAACGCGGCATGGCCGGCAAGGCTGGATGAACTGAAACCGTCTTTCATGTAGCGCATGCTCGCCCCTTTTGCTGAGGCCGAGTTTCCAGGCGGCGAAAGGCCGCCGCGCGCCGCATCCAAAAAGCGCCGAACCATCAGCAAACCATCCTGAGTGCCGCACGCCACCAAATCCAAGGGCGGCCTGCCCCCGAACACGGCCGCCCGGTGCGGCCCGCGCAACCACGCGATCCCCTCACGCTCCGTTTCATGCAGAACGCCCAACGCCTGATGGATACCAAGGATCGCCGAGATCCGGGTCAGCACATCGACGTCGAGCGTAACGTCGCGGTGTTCCCGCGCAACCTTGACCCAGTTCTGGAAGGTCGAGCGCGATGGCAAACCGAGGACAAGACGGCGCTGTTCTTCCGTCAGCCCCCAAAGATCGGCAATGGCCGAGAACGTTCGTAATGCCGACGCGCTCAGCCGGCGGCGATTGGCGGGGGCAAATCTTTCTATATCCAGGTGCGCCGGTCCATGTGGAACCTGTCCATCCACCTTGGCCTTCGCCTGTGGCATCGCCGCGATCTCCCCAACGATAGTGGGCATAGTCCCGGTTTGGTCAATGTCAACACCCGTCGCCCAGCAGTTCAGGGCAATCGGGTGAACATCGTCTCGCACGTTCATCGTCCTCTGGAACGGCGCACTGGTGGTTTTGGCTGAGAAGAAATTTCACCACGAAGGCACGAAGGCACGAAG
>JANXLQ010000311.1 GCA_025355085.1 Rhodopila sp. | reverse complement strand
AGGCAAGACCAAGCGCTTTAAGGGTCGTCCGGGCGTTCGGTCCGACGTCAAGAAAGCCATCGTGACATTGGCCCCCGGCCAGTCGATCGATTTCACCACCAGCCTCGCATAAGGCTCGCGGAAGATGGCACTCAGGCAATTCAATCCAGTCACGGCGAGCCTTCGCGGCACCGTACTGATCGACCGTTCCGAACTCTGGAAGGGCAAGCCCGTCAAGGGTCTGACCGAAGGTCAGCATAGCCACGGCGGACGTAACAATCACGGCCGTATCACCAGCCGGTTCCGTGGCGGCGGACACAAGCAGTCCTATCGCATCATCGACTTCAAGCGTCGCAAGTTCGACGTGCAGGGTGTCGTTGAGCGTTTGGAATACGATCCGAACCGCACCGCATTCATCGCGTTGATAAAATACCAGGACGGCGAGCTGTCCTATATCATTGCACCGCAGCGTTTGAAGGTCGGCGATCCGGTCATCGCCGGCGCGAAGGTCGATATCAAGCCGGGTAATGCAATGCCGTTGGCGGCCATCCCGGTCGGCACGATCATCCATAACATTGAGATGAAGGTTGGCGCCGGCGGCAAAATCGCTCGTTCGGCCGGCACGTTCGCTCAGTTGGTCGGCAAAGATAGCGGGTACGCCCAGGTTAAGCTGATGTCCGGCGAACTGCGTGTTGTCCGGTCGGAATGTATCGCCTCCATCGGCGCTGTCTCCAACCCCGATAACATGAACCAGAAGCTCGGTAAGGCCGGCCGTATGCGCTGGCTGGGTTTCAAACCGCACAACCGCGGTGTTGTCATGAACCCGGTCGATCACCCGTTGGGCGGTGGCGAAGGCCGCAGCTCTGGCGGACGTCACCCGGTCTCCCCGTGGGGCCAGCCGGCGAAGGGCTACAAGACGCGCGGCAACAAGCGGACGGATAGCCTGATCATCCGCCGCCGCAATAAGGGTAAGTAAAATGGCGCGTTCCATATGGAAAGGTCCGTTCGTTGACGGATACCTCCTGGCAAAGGCCGAAGCCGCAAAGGCGTCGGCGCGCAACGAAATCATCAAGATTTGGTCGCGTCGCTCGACGATCCTGCCGCAGTTCGTTGGCCTCACCTTTGGGGTTTACAACGGTCACAAGTTCCTGCCCGTGCAGGTGAACGAGAATATGGTCGGCCACAAGTTCGGTGAATTCTCACCGACCCGCACGTTTACGGGGCACGCGGCCGATAAGAAGGCGAGGCGCGGCTAATGAGCAAGCCGAAGCACGTTCGGGCACTCCCCGAAACCGAGGCACAGGCGGTCGTCAGCAACCTGCGGGTTAGCCCGCGTAAGCTGAACCTGGTCGCCGCGATGATCCGCAACCTGCCGGCCGGCAAGGCGATTGCCACGCTGACCTTCAGCAAGCGCCGCATCGCGCATCAGGTGAAAAAGGCGCTGGAAAGTGCCGTCGCCAACGCTGAAAACAACCATTCGCTCGACGTGGACCGTCTTGTGGTCGCTCGCGCCGAAGTCGGACGCTCGCTGGTGATGCGCCGCTTCCACGCTCGCGGTCGCGGTCGCGCGTCGCGAGTGGAAAAATGGTTCAGCCATTTGAAGATCGTCGTCGCAGAACGCGCGCAGGAAGCAGAAGAGGGGACCACATAATATGGGTCACAAAGTCAATCCGATCGGTCTGCGCCTCGGCATCAACCGTACGTGGGATAGCCGTTGGTTCGCCGGTGCCGACTATGCCAAGCTGCTGCACGAAGACTTCAAGCTACGTAACCACCTGCGCACTAAGCTGCGCGGTGCGGGCGTTTCCCGCGTTGTGATCGAACGTCCGGCCAAAAAGCCGCGCGTCACGATCTACGCAGCACGCCCCGGTGTGGTGATCGGCAAGAAGGGCCAGGACATCGAGACCTTGAAGAAGGATCTCACCAAGATGGCAAAGGCTGAGGTTTCGCTAAACATCGTCGAAATCCGCAAGCCGGAAATCGATGCGACCCTGGTGGCCGAGAACATCGCCCAGCAGCTAGAACGTCGCGTTGCGTTCCGTCGTGCGATGAAGCGTGCTGTTCAGTCGGCAATGCGTTTGGGTGCCCAGGGCATCCGGATCAATTGCGGCGGCCGTCTCGGTGGTGCTGAAATCGCACGTGTCGAGTGGTATCGTGAAGGCCGCGTGCCGTTGCACACGCTGCGCGCCGACATCGATTACGGCGTGTCAACAGCGAAGACGACATACGGCACTTGCGGTGTGAAGGTTTGGGTGTTCAAGGGCGAAATCATGGCCCACGACCCGATGGCACAGGACCGCAAGGCTGCCGAACAGGCGCCGCAGCGGTAGATGGGATAAGACAATGCTGTCTCCGAAACGTACGAAATACCGCAAGCAGCACAAGGGCCGCATCCATGGTTTGTCCAAGGGTGGCACATCGCTGAATTTCGGTTCCTACGGGCTTAAGGCCCTGGAGCCGGAGCGGATCACTGCCCGCCAGATCGAGTCCGCTCGTCGCGCCATTACCCGTGCGATGAAGCGTGCCGGTCGCGTGTGGATCCGGATTTTTCCGGATGTGCCCGTCTCCACAAAGCCCGCTGAAGTCCGTATGGGCTCCGGTAAGGGTTCGCCGGAATTCTGGGTGGCGCGCGTCGCCCCGGGCCGCATCATGTTCGAGATCGACGGCGTTACCGCCGAGTTGGCCAAAGAGGCGCTGCAACTTGGCGCCGCCAAGCTACCGATCAAGACGAAGTTCATCGCGCGGATCGGAGACGCCTGATGGCCAAAAATGCTCTCTATAAGGTCGGCGACGTTCGGGCGAAGACGCCGGACGAACTGTCGGGATTGCTGCTGGATCTGCGTAAGGAGCAGTTCAACCTGCGCTTCCAGCGTGCAACCGGTCAGCAAGAAGGCACCGGCCGGGTGCGTGAATGTCGCCGCGAGATCGCGCGTGTGAAAACCATCCAGGCGGAAAAAGTTCGTTCCGCCTCGAAGTCGTAAGGAGAAAGGGCGATGCCAAGGCGCGTCCTGAATGGACGGGTTACCAGCGATAAGATGGATAAGACCATTACGGTTCTTGTCGATCGTCGCGTGATGCACCCGCTGTATAAGAAGTTTATCCGCAAGTCGAAGAAGTATGCGGCGCACGACGAAGAGAACGTCTGCAAGATCGGCGATCTGGTCCGCATTCAGGAATGTGCCCCGATCAGCAAGCGCAAAAGCTGGACTTTGTTTGAGCGTAATGGCTCCGGCATTGGCAGCGCTGAAGCCGAATCGGCAGCCGTCATGGCGTCGCTCTCTGAACCGACAGCGTAAGGGAGACGGTCGATGATTATTGTTGAGACCAATCTCGAAGTCGCCGACAATTCCGGTGCGCGTCGTGTTCAGTGCATCAAGGTGCTCGGTGGATCAAAGCGTCGTTTCGCTTCGGTCGGCGATGTCATCGTGGTGTCGATCAAGGAAGCCATTCCCCGTGGCAAGGTGATGAAGGGCGACGTCCACCAGGCGGTGGTCGTGCGCACATCTTTTCCCGTGCGCCGGGCCGATGGCAGCGCGATCCGCTTCGATCGCAACGCCGCCGTGCTGATCAACAAGCAGCAGGAGCCGATCGGCACCCGCATCTTCGGGCCGGTGGTGCGTGAGCTGCGTGGACGCAAGTTCATGAAGATCATTTCTCTCGCGCCAGAGGTGTTGTAATGGCCGCGCGTATCCGCAAGGGCGACACCGTTCTGGTGACGACCGGCAAAAGCAAGGGCCAGCGCGGCGAAGTGCTGCGCGTGTTCCCAGAAGCCGAACGAGCGATCGTGCAAGGGGCCGCCATGGCGCGCCACCACACGAAGCCGACCGGCATGGGCCAGCCGGGCGGGATCATCGATAAGGAAGCGACGATCCATCTGTCGAATTTGAAGCTGATCGACCCCAAGAGTGAGAAGCCGACCAAGGTCGGATTCCGCGTTTTGGACGGCGGCCGCAAGGTCCGCGTCGCCAAGGCGACCGGCGAAGTGATCGAAGGCTAATACCATGAGCGGAACAAAGGGCGCCCCCCCTAAGGGTAAGGCCGGCGGCAAACCGGGCGGCAAGGGTGCCAAGACGACAGCACCACGTGGCGCTGGCGGCCCTCCGGCCGGTAAGGAAGCGCAGCGCGCTGCCCGCCGGGTAGAGATGGTCGGTGTCGATACACCTGTCACCTCGCCGGTAGAACTGCCGCGTCTGCTGCAACGCTACCGCGGCGAAGTGCGGGCGAAGCTGCAGGCCGAATTTGGCTACAAGAACGAGATGCAGATCCCCAAGTTGGACAAAATTGTCATCAACATGGGTGTCGGCGAAGCGACCGGCGACCAGAAGAAGCTGGATGCTGCGGTTGCCGAACTGAACGCGATTGCTGGACAGCGGCCGGTGAAAACCGTAGCCAAGAAGGCCATCGCGGGCTTTAAGATACGTAAGGGTCTGCCGATTGGGTGTAAGGTCACGCTTCGTCGCGCTCGGATGTATGAATTCCTCGACCGGTTGGTTACCATCGCGATGCCGCGCCTGCGCGACTTCCGCGGTATCACTGGCAAGGGTTTCGACGGTCGTGGTAATTTTGCCATGGGCCTGAAGGAACAGATCATCTTCCCGGAGATCAACTACGATCGGGTGGACGAAGTGCGCGGCATGGACATTCAGTTCGTGACCACCGCGAAGACCGATGCCGAAGCGAAGGCCCTTTTGAAGGCTTTCGATCTACCTTTCGCCAACTGAGTATTTGGAAAACCCCCGATCCTCGGATTTAGTCCGAGGGCGGCAGGTTCCGGAGGATCTAAACAGGATGGCCAAAACTTCCCAGGTCAACCGCAATAAGATGCGGGAGAAAATGGCGAAGCGCGATAAGTCGAAGCGCCAGGTGCTCAAGGACGTGCTGATGGACCGTACGCTTCCCGTCGAGGACCGCTTCAACGCGTCGCTGAAGCTGGCACAGATGCCACGCAACGGCGCGGCTGTGCGTGTTCGTCTGCGCTGTGAGCTGACCGGTCGCTCACGCGGCAATTATCGCAAGTTTAAGCTTTGCCGTATCGCACTACGCGATCTGGCCAGTGCTGGGCAGATCCCCGGCATGGTCAAGGCTAGCTGGTAAAGGGACGGTACGATGTCAATGTCCGATCCCGTCGGGGATATGCTGACCCGCATCCGTAATGCACAACGTGCGCGCCACTCGGTTTGTGTGGCGCCGGCGTCAAGGCTGCGCGAGAATGTTTTGGGTGTCCTGAAGCGCGAAGGCTTCATCCGGGGTTATGCCTCGGAGCAGCTTCGCCCAGGCGTTGCGCAACTGCGCATCGAACTGAAATACAATGAAGGTGAGCCGGTTATCAAGGAGATCAGTCGTGTCTCCAAGCCAGGTCGCCGCGTGTATGCGAAGATTAAGGAACTGCCGCGGGTCTATGCCGGCCTCGGTATTTCCATCCTGTCCACGCCGCAGGGCGTGATGAGCGATGCCGAGGCTCGCGCTGCCAATGTTGGCGGCGAAGTCATCTGCCGCGTGTTCTAAGGGGCGGGTATGTCACGCGTCGGAAAATATCCGGTCACAATTCCCGCTGGTGTGCAGATTGCCATCACGGGAAGCAAGCTGACCGCGAAGGGTAAATTGGGTGAGTTGAACCTGTCGCTGACCGATTTGGTGGAAGCCACGATCGATGGCGACAAGGTCAGCGTCAAGCCGAGCAGCAACGCGACGAAGGCCCGCATGATGTGGGGCACGACTCGGGCGTTGATCGCGACAATGGTAACGGGCGTGTCCACCGGCTTTACGAAGTCGCTGGAAATCACCGGGACCGGTTATCGCGCTTCGGTGCAGGGCAAGAACCTGGAGATCAACCTCGGGTTTTCGCATCCCGTGATCTATCCGGTGCCGGAAGGCATCAAGATCACCTGCGAGAAGCCGACCTCGATCAAGGTCGAGGGTATGGACAAGCGCCAGGTCGGCCAGGTCGCCGCGGAAATCCGCGCGTTCCGTCCGCCCGAGCCATACAAGGGCAAGGGCGCGCGTTACACGGACGAAGTCGTCCGGCGCAAGGAAGGTAAGAAGAAATGAGCGCGAAGCACGATCTCGCGGTTCGCCGCAAAAGCCGGCTTCGTTACCAGATCAGGCAGAAGGCGCATGGCCGTCCTCGCTTGTCGGTGTTCCGATCGGGCAAGAATATGTATGCCCAGATCATCGACGACGCGAAGGGCATCACCGTTGCCGCTGCCTCGACGCTGGACGCAAGCTTGAAAACCGAACTGAAGACGGGGGCCGACAAGGCCGCTGCCGCAGCGGTTGGCAAGTTGGTTGCGGAACGGGCTTTGGCAGCCGGCATTAAGCAGGTGGTCTTCGACCGCGGCTCCTATCTGTATCACGGCCGGGTCCAGACCCTGGCCGATGCCGCCCGCGAGAGCGGGCTGGACTTCTAAGGGAACCCATAATGGCACGTGAACCAAGAGAAGGTGGCGGCCGGGGCCGGGATCGTGAGCGCGGTGGCGACCGTGAGCCCGACGATGGCATCATCGACAAGCTGGTCACCATCAACCGCGTCGCCAAGGTCGTGAAGGGCGGACGCCGGTTCGCTTTCGCAGCCCTGGTTGTAGTTGGCGATCAGAAAGGCCGCGTCGGTTACGGCGCCGGTAAGGCTCGTGAAGTGCCGGAAGCCATTCGTAAGGCTACCGAACGTGCCAAGCGCG
>JANXLQ010000292.1 GCA_025355085.1 Rhodopila sp. | reverse complement strand
AAGCCGCGCAAACTCGACCACAGACCTGATTCCCGGAGACTACCTGGGCACGCCAGAGGGGTACCTGGGCAGTTACCAAAAAACGCTATAACAGCCTAAATTTTGCTAGCGTCGATATGTTCGTAGTTCCTCGGGGCTGATGCTATCGGCGGGCACAAGTCGATAATGTTTTTCGTCCACTACGCAAACTCGACCATCTTGCACGGTCAATTCAAACATCGCCATGCGCTCGTCATCCATAAACTGCGCGGACACCGTTCGGCACACCAAGTTCGGGAATTTTTCTGCGCAGCAAGCAAGATCCTGCTTGGTCTGAACGACGGATAGCTGGTCCTTGCCACCTTTGGCCTGCACTGGGATCACGTATTGGACACCAAGTCTATCAATTCCGACATAAACTTCGTCGATCTCGATTTGACCGATGCCTGCGACAGTGGTTCGCATATGATTTTGAAGAGAGTAAGCGGTTATCCCCAGAAACACGTCGATCAAACGATTGTAACGAACGCGTGCAAGCAATGCTTGTTCATCATTTAGGGCATAGGCTCCGATAATCTCAGGCGTCGCGTCTGGGATTTTGATCGTCACGAGTGCCGGGTTGGGGAGGATGCGATTGATCGGCACCAGGGCGAATTTGTAGCGGGCGCGACCATCGCCTTCGATAATCCACTCCAAACCAGCCGGTGCAGTGTCGAGAATTCGCTGCGGCGCGCCGGCCCGATAACGATTCGAGTAGACGACGTCCCCGACGTTTTTTGGCAGTATTATGCCCAGCACATAGGCGGCACGTTCGATGTCCACGCGGGCAAACGAGATTTCGGTCACTCCCGGCTTGTATGCGCCAAAATCTTGATCGAAAAAAATATGCTCGACCAGTTGTTTGTATCGATTTTCTTTAGTCCCCGACAAGAACGGCCTCCTTAAGCACGACATACCGGAGTGCCTCTATGTCGTGTTGCTTGCGTTTCGTCGCCCCACTCTTCCGATCACGGCGGCCGATGGGATTAGCTATCCCAAAATGGTCGGAAGCTTGCGACATATCCATACGGATCAGCGCAAGTTCCCCGAGCGCAACCTTGGTGGCGGGTCGCGTTGGCTCCATGCTGAGTGCCTTCATCACCGCCCCAGCTACCGCCCGTGCCAGGGGGGGAGGCACCGAATTACCGATCTGCCGTGCGCCGTGCCATTTGGTTGCATGAAACCGGAACCAGTCGGGGAACCCATGTAGGCGTGCCATCTCTCGCACGGTCACGCACCGCGGCAGATTGTAATGAATCGGGCGCGGACTCGTAAAAGCTCCACGCGCAGCATCGGTTCCGGCCCGCAACGTATTGCTCAATCCAGCACCGTTTAACTTGAAGAATCGGGAAATCGGCTCAACTTCGCCAGGGACAGTTGCCGCGAACCGCCGCCGCGAAATCTCGCTATGCTCAGTTCTGGCGCTCGAAGTCAGTAGAGAGGTATTCCATTCACGCACGTACCCGTAGTGCCACGCATCGTTGGTGAGGCAACGTAATTCGCTTGCATAGGCACTCGGTTGCTTCCAGGCCCGATGCGAAACCTGGTCGCCTTCTCGTAGGCCATCAAAACGATCAGCGTCGGGTAGGTCCCCGATCGCATCGCTGCATGTAGGGCCTTTCGGTTGGCTTCGCCACTCGTTGTCAGCCGGACTGAACAGCTTTTCGGGATATGCTGGCAAGGGCAGCCCTTTGCGGGCACCATACAGGAACAACCGCTCTCGGTGCTGCGGCACACCGTAATCGGCAGCGTCGAGAACGCACCAGGGCAACCGAACCTGATAGCCGATTGCTTCAAAGGCTTCGATTAGTTCCTCAAGGAACGCTCGGTGTCGCCCGACGGTCAGGCCCTTAACATTTTCGAATACAAAATAATTAGCTTGCAGCTCGCCTACAATGCGTACGAATTCGCGCACAAGGTTGTTGCGCGGATCGTCTAGTACGCGGTGCCCAATCAATGAGAAACCCTGACACGGTGCCCCACCGAACACGACATCGACTTGGCGCTTGCCGATCCCTATGGCCTTCCGCAGAGTCGTTCCGGTCAGACCTTGCACCGAACGCGGCAGAACCGCGCAGTGGGGAAAATTGTATGCATGAACCGCAGCATGGATAGGGTCGATCTCGACAGCGCCGACAACGTCGAAGCCGGCCTGCTCGAACCCAAGACTCAGCCCACCTGCGCCAGCAAACAGATCGATCCCGATTGGCCGCACAACGTCCACTTTCTGCATATTCCTATATGTTGTGCTTATGTTAGCGGCTTCAGCCCATCATGTCGATCAGGATTTCGTTCCTCCAAAAAGGCCACCAAATCTCCCACCAACGCATCCAACTTCCTGGTTTGGCACTCCCACACCGTCAATACCGACCAACCAAGGCCGCCCAACTGTGCAACTTTGATTGCATCTCGTTGCGTGTTTGCCGTCAACTTCGGTTGCCAATAATCGAGTCGCGATTTGGGCGCCCGACCCATCGCACAACCATGGGCGTGCCAAAAGCACCCGTGCACAAAGATCGCCTTGCGCCTGCCTGGGAACACGATGTCAGGTGTGCCGGGCAAACCCTTCCGGTGTAGTCGGAAACGATAACCAAGGCTGTGCAAAAGGTGGCGCACCTTTAGTTCCGGCGTAGTGTTCTTTCCGCCGATCCGCGACATCAATGCACTGCGGCTCTCCGGTGTTCGGTTATCGGTCACATCGCTTTCCGAAAATTCATAGCCAGATCGACGTCACGGAAGTCCGGGACGGTTGGGACATACTAAACCCCGGCCCGCGCTGCCGCTCGGATGACATTATCCTCGTCGATCAGTTGGCCCTCATCGTCCGCCGGATCGTCGAAGGACGCCCACCACCCTGGTTGAGCGTATGTAAACGGTTTGCCGTCACGGTTGATGGTCAGCATCTTAACGCCGCGCCGCAGAGGCCGGCTGCTTTCCGCGCTCTGGATCGTATCGGGATAGTTGCGGGGGTCGGGCATGCTCCGCTTTCTACCCGAACCGTGGCATCCGCGCCATTCAGACCATCTTTTCGGTGTTTTTCTGGAAAAATCTTGCGCTCGTTAACTTTTTAGAAAGATTTACCACGGAGATCAAACGTGCTGCACCATCGAGACCTGACAGAACGCATCATCGGCCTGGCGATCAAAGCGCATCGAACCACCGGCCCCGGCCTTCTGGAATCCGTCTATGCGGAAATCCTGTGCGACGAACTGGAAGAAGCCGACCTTCCGTTCGAGCGGGAGGTCATGATCCCCGTCCGGCACAAAGCCAAAACCCTTCGCCTCGGCTTCCGAGCAGACATTGTAGTTCAGAACGCGGTGATCCTGGAAATCAAAGCCATCGCCGCATTGCTTCCA
>JANXLQ010000278.1 GCA_025355085.1 Rhodopila sp. | reverse complement strand
GAGGTTGTTCGACCCGGGGCATCGCCGGATGTGGCGGCGCCGGACGCGACGGTGTGACCACCAACGGTAACGGTCGCGGCTCCGCGTGAGGCAAGGTCACTCCGGGCCTCACGAAAGCTGACTCCGGCCGGACAATCGCCGGCGGAATCTCTGTCGGCCCACCGACGTGCGGCGCCGGCATTCCAGAAGGCAACCCGCCCGGCCGTGGCAACCCGAGCGGCGCCGTCTGGACGGACGGGTGGATCGGCGGACTGCCACCGGCCGCATGAAAGCCCGGGCCAGGGATAATCGCACCGGGATGCGGCAACGCTACAACGGCGGGTCCAGGTGCCGGAGTACGCATCGCGGGACCGGGAGCTGGAACACGCACCGCCGGCCCGGGGGCGGGATGCACGGTGCGGTCCAATTGGAATTGCCGAGCGACGGCCGAGGTGATGCCGGAGGTTGCGGCTGTCGGGCGAATTGGCTGCTGTCCCACAATCGGCCGGGCGGCGGAGAACTGCTGGGGCGTCAGCGGCTGGACGACGGACTGCACCGGGCGCGATGGCCGCCATCGCCGGCCGGGGCATCGCGGTCGCGGCACGACGGTTGGTATAGACGTCGATGTTTACCGGGCCGTTGAAGTTTGTCGTGTGGCTGACGTTGATCTCCCGCCGGTAGCGATCCGACGCGCGGTACCAGGGATAGAATGGCTCATGCGGCCCAAGCGGAACCCAGCCGATTGACCCGGCGGCAAGGGCGGCGCCGATGCTAACGCCCGCCCCGATACCGATGAATGTCACCAGCGCCGGCGCATACACCGGCGGGCCGCTGGCATAGCTGCCGGGAGTCCAGGCCCAACGCTCACCGATTTCAACCCAGCGGCCGTAGTGAAAAGGTGCGAAACCCCAGGGCGCGTCGTCAATCCAGGTCCAACCCCAGGGTGCGACGTAAGCCCAGCGGCCCTGACGGTAAGGCACCCATTCCGGCGCGACGGGGGGATACCAGACCTGCCCATACTCTGGTTCCGGTGCCCAATTGCCATATCCGGCCAGGTCGCTGCCGCCCGGCATAGCTGCCACCGGAGCCGGAATCCGAACCGGCGGCGGCGGCCGTTCGCCATCAAGCATCAATGTCAGGAACGGATCGCGCAACGCCGGCCCTAATGTCCCCTGGAAGGTGCCAATACCCTCGATCGTGGCAGTCTGGCCGCTGGCCACTTGCAGCGACACGCCCGGTGCCACGACCTCGGCGGATCCCTCAAGCACTGTTACCAGCGTCGGTTGCTCAGTCGAGCCGGCAACGATGCCATAGCGGCCGGGACCGCTGAAGCGGACAAGGCCGCGCGGTGTCTGCACCGACCAAGCCTCATTCGGCGACAGATCGCGCAGATGCAGATAGGCCTCGCCTTGCGCGGCGACGGCTTGCAATCCGTTGCCGTCGAGGGTCGCGACCTCGAACTCCGTAGTCGCGGCCAGAACGATGCGGCTGCCGGAGATATCGAGTTCGGCCGTGGACCCGGGTTCGGTCCAGAAGGCCTTACCCGCGCTCACGGGGTAGTTGACGCTGGCCGGGCTCCAATCGATGTCGCCCCGGTTATGGAACGAAAAGGTGCCGGTAATGCGGGCGATGCGGCCCACCCGGACTGGCGGATCGGTTTCGGATTGCTTTGGTTGAGACGCATAGGGTTGGGGCAGCGGCGGCGGTGCCGGTTGGGCCAGGGCCAACGGCGGCAGGACCGCGTGCCCCAACAGGGCAGTCAGCGCCACGCCCGCCGTCAGACGGCAAAATCGAGGATTTCTGCGCATCGTAGTGATCCGATCGCTGCTGATCTGTGTGAGGTTCGCCCTGGACGATGGCAAAAACACGTCAGCATTGGGGCGGGTGCCGACCGGGAATAACGATATGGGCCTGATTCAGAACGGAGCCTGTTTGAAAACCGCGTCCATGACATGGGATTGACGTTCCTCCGCCGCCAAAACGCCGTGAAGCCCCCATATGACGAAGGCGTGGAAGAAAGGAACTTATCCCATGGCACATCGATCTTCGTTGCGCTTCTTGCTGCCGCTCGCTGCGCTCGGTCTGGTTGGAATGCTCGGCGGATGCGTAGCCTACCCGGCCTATGGTTATGGTTACGGCGCCCCGTATTACGGCGCCCCGTATTACGGCGGCGGCTGGGGCCATGGCCACGGGTGGGGCCATGAAGGCGGCTGGCACCACTGACGCTGGCAATCGCGCAGGCGCTGGAAATCGCAGGCGGTTTCATCCGGGCACCGCTCGCGCGCCTCTTCGAAGCAGGTAGCCGTGCCCCATACGCGGTGGCGCACTATAGCTTATTAAGCTATTGAGACGTCCGAGAGTCGGCCCAGACCGGTTTCGCAACAAGAGACGTCCAATCGCATGAGTGATTCCACCTCCCGGCTCAACCGGACAACGCCTGCTCGCCCGGTCGCCAATCCCCCCGGCCACGGGCGAAATTACGCGCGTCGTTACTGGCTGTTCGCGCTGCCGGCTGCGATCGTCGTCGCGGCTGTCATTGTATTTCCGTGGATATTTACCCTCTTCATGTCGGTGCATGACTGGAAGGTATCGGGATCGACTCCATTCGTCGGTATGGCGAACTACGCCAAGATGCTGATCGATGATCGCTTCCAGATGGCCATGGTTCGAACGTTGGTCTTTACCGCGGCGTCTGTCGTTGCTCCGGTGCTCCTGGGTGTTTGGGCGGCGGTTTGCTTTGCATCCAATTTTCGGCTGCGAGGGTTGGCCCGGACTATATTTGTTTTGCCAATGATGGCGACGCCGGTTGCGATTTCGCTGGTGTGGACGATGATGTTCCATCCACAATTGGGTGTGCTCAACTATTTGTTGAGTCTGATGGGCCTGCCGCCCTCTGCGTGGGTGTATGACAGCGCAACGGTGATTCCGACACTCGTTATGGTAGAAACATGGCAGTGGACGCCATTGGTCATGCTGATCGTGCTTGGCGGTATAGCAAGCCTGCCGCAGGATCCATACGAGGCAGCTACCCTGGACGGCGCCAATAACTGGCAGATGTTCCGTCACATCACGTTGCCTTTGGCATGGCCGTTTATCGTCGTCGCCGCCGTGATACGCATGATCGATGCATTGAAAGCGTTCGACACGATCTACGTCATTACGCTGGGCGGCCCCGGAACAGCGAGCGAGACCTTGAACATCCTCTTATATCAAACCGCATTCGCCTATTACGACCTGGGCTACGGTTCGGCCATGGTGGTTGTATTCTTCGTGCTGATTTTGCTGATCAGTATGCTGTTGTTACACGTTCGGCAGAAGCAGGTGTTACAATGAGTCGCTTTACAACCATAAATCGGGTGAAACGTCTCGCTGGACGTTTCGGGTTGTATTTTTCGGTGCTGATGTTGATCTCACCGGCGATCCTGTTCTTTCTCTGGATGCTCTCGCTGGCGTTCAAGAACGAGGCCGACAACACTGCCTTTCCCCCGGTGTTCATTCCGAACCCGCCGACGTTCGACAATTTCATCGATGTGTTCGCGAAAAACGATTTCCTGACCTACACGATCAACTCGGTGATCGTGTCGTTCACGGCGACCGGTTTGGCGCTGCTGTTCGGGGTTCCGGCCGGCTATGGCATCGCCAAGGCGAACGCCAGCAAGGCGGCGGTCCTAATTCTGATCGCCAGGGTTACCCCCGGTCTGTCCTATCTGATTCCGTTGTTCCTGTTGTTCCAATGGCTTGGCCTGATCGGCACGCTGGTGCCGCTGGTGATCACCCATCTGGTAATCACGGTGCCGATCGTCGTCTGGATCATGATCGGCTTCTTTGAAGGTCTGCCGGCAGAGTTGGAAGAGGCCGCCCTGGTGGACGGCGCGACGATCTGGCAGGCATTCCGCTACGTGGCCATGCCGCTGGCTCGCCCCGGGATCACGGTCGCGATGATTCTGGCGTTCATCTTTAGCTGGAACAACTTCATCTTCGGCGTCGTGCTGGCCGGTCGCTCCACGCGCACATTGCCGGTCGCGGTGTATAACGTGCTGACGTTTGAGCAGATTAGCTGGGGACCGCTGGCGGCCGCCGCACTGGTCGTAACGGCCCCAGTTCTTCTGCTGACCCTGCTGATGCAAAAAGAGATCGTAGCCGGACTGACAGCAGGCGGCGTAAAGGGCGGATAATACCAACCTGCGTTGGCTAACGGCTGGCTCAATCGGCGTCAGTGCCCGGCACGCCCGGGCTTTCGTTCCAGAAATACGCGGTTCGGGTATGCAGAGCCACGGAGATGCCAGTTGGAATGAAATCAGGTTGGTATCATTTCCGACATCAGCCACCGGTCATCCCCAACAGCTTTAGGCGCTTAAGCTTCAAATAGAAGCTTAAGCGCCTAAAGAACGTGTCGGAAAGTCCTTGTCTGAGACTAAAGCAATCTCAGACGGTCACACTTTAGGTTGCGGACTTCTTCACTGCCTTTTTGGCGCCACCGGAGGCTTCCGTCATGATCGTGCGAACATCGCGCAGGAATGCGGAACCCTTCGGGGTACGTTGCACCAGCACGCTGCGGCGATCCAACGGATCGACCTTGCGACGCGCCAGATCCAGTTCGCCCAGACGATCCAGTGCGCGCGTAATCGCGGGCTTGGACACGTTCAGCTCGGCGGCCAAACCACGAACCGTGTGCCCGCCGTCATTCAAATAGCAGGTTAGAAAAACCCCGAGTTGGCGCGCGGAAAGATCAGCGCCATCGCGCCGCACCAGCGAAACGATGGTATCGCGGAGGAGGCCAACCTGGGCATCCGAAACCGGATTTGGGGGAGATGCCAATTTCGATATCCTTTCTTGAGCGGGTTCTGCGAATCGCGATCCCGATCTTTTGATTCATAAACAAGCTCTAAACGATGTCAACTTTATTTCAATTCACCATTGGCAGTCATTACGAGTTGGCGATATCGGCGCCGCCTTTGCATCAGATGTTTCGACATCCATTCGATGCGTCTAAATCCCATTTTTTACCAATGAAAACAATGCGCGTATCGCCATTGCCTCGCCACCTTCAGGGCGTCCAGGGCGACTCATATCATTCCACGCATATAAATCGATGTGCATCCAGGGTATGCCAGGGCTGACGAAACGCTGTAAATACAATCCCGCGACAATGGATCCGGCCAGCGGCTTTGATGACACATTGTTAAGGTCGGCGATCGGACTTTTTAGCCAATCATCGTATCCCGGCCATAACGGTAGCCGCCAAACCGGGTCGTGAACGTCGTTGCTGCACCGCAAAAGCGTTTCGGCCATTCGGTCGTTATTACAGAAAAGCGCGGGCAAATCGGGACCAAGCGCGACTCGTGCCGCACCGGTCAATGTTGCACAATCCACCAGTAATGCAGGGTTTTCGGACGATGCTTCGTGCAGTAGATCGCATAACACCAGCCGCCCCTCGGCGTCCGTGTTGCCGACTTCGACCGTTAATCCGGATCGGGTCCGGATGATGTCGGACGGCCGCATCGCAGTGCCGGACACGGAATTTTCGACGCAACCGACCCGCACCACCAGCCTTAATGGCAGATCGGCCTCCATTACGATGCGTGCCAGACCCAGGACGGCGGCGGCGCCACCCATGTCCTTCTTCATCCGCAGCATGCCGGCCGAGGGCTTCAGATCGTAGCCGCCGGTATCGAAGCAGACGCCTTTGCCGCACAGCGACAGCAGCGGCGAATCGTCCGTCGCCGCGCTGCCGCGCCAATTGAAGGTGACCACGCGGGGCGGGCGCGCCGAACCGCGACCGACGGCCGCGATCGTGGGGTAGGCTTGATCAAGGACCGCATCGGAGAACATTTCAGAAGCGGCCCCGTAGCGATCCGCCAATGAAACGGCGAAGTCAGCCAATTCGACCGGACCAAGAACATTAGCCGGTGTGTTGATCAGATCGCGCACCATCCAGGTTGCCGATGCCTGCGATAGGCTCATTTCATGGCCGGGTGGGACGTAAAGCGATGCCGGCGCGCGTCCGCCGGTGCGAAACCGGTTGTAACGATACGCTCCAAGACAATAACCCAGAGTTGCAGATTCCGGATCATAATCGCCCGGCTCAAGCCGCCACGGGCAGATCTCCGGTAGTTGCGTGGAAAGGTTGCCGAAGACGAAAGGAGAACGATCGGAGCCAAGTCCCAGAACCGCGCCAGTGACACCGTTCGGGCCGGGCAGGAAACGAAGTTCACCGGCCTTCGCGGTAAAATCCGTGTCGCGCAAGAACGCGGCCTGACCAAATGGCAGCGTGTCGAGGAAGACCGCTAGGCCGCCGGGGCGCACAGCGTGCACCGGACGTGCGCCCTCAGCCGAAGCGACGATACAATCTATGGTTTGATCCAACATGGGTGGCGATCCTTATGATTTCGTCGTCGGGCGGACAGGTTATCGTCCGGCCGGCTCCCGTATCCAGCTTAGGCGCCAATATCCGGCGGCCGCGGCATCAGGCCCGGACCTGAACGCGGGCGGAATCCAGAGCCGCGTTTATGAAACCGGGTAGGTCCGGCGAACCCCTGCCACGGCACGCCGGGCAGGGGTCTCGTCAAGGTTCGTGCGCCTTAGCCCAGGCTGCCGGCCAGCAACGTGGTAACCCGCCGAGCGAAAGCGGTGGTGTCGGCGGGCAGGTCGCCTTCCTGGACGTGGGCCAGATCGAGCAACGTCTCTGCCGCTTCCGCGATCAACGCGCTATCGTCCAGCCTGGCCGACAACGCTTCGATCAGCTTATGTCGCGGGTTGATCTCCAACACCGGTTTCGCCGGCATCATGGATCGTCCGGCGCGCCGCATCAGGCGTTGCATCGCCAAATCAGGGCCTTTGCCGTCGGACGACAGCACAACCGCACTGTCGGTCAGCCGTGGGGTAGAACGCACATCCGCGACACGCCCGCCAAGGGCGGTTTTTATCGCGGCGAGAAGTGGGGAAATATCCGGCTGATCCTCATCCGCCGTCAGATCCTCGGCAGCCTGGGTCACGCTGCGCAGTTTTTTATCCTCGAAACTATCCAGTCGCTCAGGCCAGAACGAGTCGATCGAGTCCGACATCAACAGCACTTCGATCCCCTTGGCTCGGAAACCCTCAAGTTGCGGCGATGTTTTCATGCCCACCGCGTTGTCGCCGGTCAGGTAGTAAATCGTGTCCTGACCCTCTTTCATCCGCGAAACGTAATCGGGCAGGGAGGTCCAGCCTTCTTGCGTGGACGAATGGAAACGCAGCAGCGGCGCGATCTCGGC
>JANXLQ010000214.1 GCA_025355085.1 Rhodopila sp. | reverse complement strand
GCACCGTCGCCAAAGTCGGCGAATACATGCGGGCTGCCGACGACGACCCCAGCATCCGTGTCATCGTCCTGACCGGCCTGGGCCGAGCATTTTGTTCGGGAGCGAACCTGGGGGCAAATAGAGGTGATGCCGGGCAGAATTTCCCCGGCAACCGGGGCGTCCAAGAGGGCCTGGAAGCCACCCGCGAACATTTCTTCCACGGATTCACCCAGCTTCACCTCGATATCGCCAAAATTCGGAAGCCGACGATCGCGATGATCAACGGGCCGGCGGTCGGCTCCGGCATGGATATGGCGCTGCATTGCGACATTCGCATTGGGTGCGAGACAACCCGTTTTATCGGATACCATAACGCCGGCCAGATTATCGAAAATGGCGGGTGCTATTACTTGCCCAAGATGGTCGGTCTCGGCCGTGCCCTGGAATTCGCCTACACCGGCGAACTGACCGCCGAACGCGCTTATGAGTGGGGAATGCTCAACCACCTGGTGCCATCGGAGAACCTGGAACAAACGACCAGGGATCTGTGTGCCAAGATCATCGCTCGGCCGCCGCTGGTGCAATGGATCGGCAAGCGGATTATGCGCACGGCGCTGGACAGCACGATGGAAACGACGATGGTGCTGACGTCGAACGCCAGTCCGATCCTGCAACACTCCGACGACGCCAAGGAAGCCCGCAAAGCCTTCGTGGAAAAGCGCAAACCGCAGTTCAAAGGCGCCTGAAACGAAGGGGGAAACCAACACATGCACGCAACCCATCTGGTGATCGGCGGCGGCTCGGCCGGCTGCGTCATGGCCGCCCGCCTGTCGGAAACGCCGTCGAACACCGTCATCCTGCTGGAGGCCGGCCGAGACTACGGCCCCGACCAAACGCCGGATGACATCAGCGATACCTACTCCGGCAGCGCACTGATGAACCCCGGCTATTTCTGGAAGAACCTGAAGGTCCGCCGCAACGCCGAAGCCGCCCCGGTCTACTACGAGCAAGGCCGCGTCCTCGGCGGCGGTTCGTCGGTCAACGGCCAGGTCGCCCTGCGCGGCGCACCGGAGGACTACGACCGCTGGAACGCGATCGGCGCAAAAGGGTGGGACTGGAACTCGGTCCTACCCTACTTCCGGCGCCTCGAAACCGATATGGACTACACCGACCAGCTTCACGGCGCGCAAGGCCCCATAACCGTCCGCCGTATGCCGATGGATCAGTGGGATGACTTCACTTTGTCCGTAACAAAGGTATGGAACGAACTAGGCTATTCCCTACGCCCCGACATGAACGGAGAATTTGGCGAAGGTTACTCGCCGCTGCCGCTGTCCAACGACGGCAGCGCGCGCCGTTCAACAGCCGCCGGTTACCTCGACGCAACGACCCGTCGCCGTCCCAATCTGCAAATTCTCGGCGACACCCAGGTGCGGCGCATTCTGTTCGCCAACGGCAGAGCCACCGGCGCGGAAGTCCGCCGTAACGGCACCACAGAAACGATCACCGCCGACACCGTCGTCGTCTGTGCCGGCGCGCTGCACACCCCGTGGCTAATGATGCTGTCCGGCATCGGCCCGGGCGAGCACCTGCGTCAACATGGTATCGAGGTGCAACTCGACCGCCCCGGCGTCGGCAGCAATCTGATGGATCATCCAGCGATCCACATCTCCGGCTACCTGCCCCCCGTCTCCCGCCACAAGATGGTTCTGCGACGAAACTACACGTATCTGCGCTGGTCTTCCGGCATGGAGAACGTGCCGGAAGCGGACATGGTCATGATGGCGGTATGCCGCTCCGCCTGGCACGCCGTCGGCGTCCGTATCGGCACGCTGTCATCCTATATCGGCCGGTCTTACTCGACGGGCGAGGTGCGGCTGACCTCGCCCAATCCCGACGACGAGCCCTATGTCAATTTCAACTGGTTGAGCGACCCGCGCGATATGGACCGCATGACGGATGCGTTCCGCCGCATGGCGCGCATTTTGGCCAGCGATCCGGTGCCGAATTATTTGTCGAACCTGTTCGCCTCCAGGCTCTCGCAGCGCGTGCGCAACGTCAGTCAGAAGAATTTCAAGAATGCAGTGCTGACGAATATCGCGGCAACGATCATGGACTCGTCCGCCAGCCTGCGGAAACTGCTGTTCGACAAGGTCATCAGCGATTGCCTGCCATTGCCCGAACTACTGGCCGATGCCGGCAAACTGGAACGGCATGTGCGCGACAACGTGCAATCGGCCTGGCACGCCTCCTGCACCTGCCGGATGGGCGATCCCGCAAACCCGCAAACCGTGGTGGACCCCAGCGGTCAGGTGGTCGGGGCAGCCAATCTATTCATCGCGGACGCCTCGGTCATGCCCGAAGTCTCCCGCACCAACACCAACATCCCCACCATCATGATCGCTGAACGCATCGCGGAGACTGTCCGCCAACGGGCGCTGGCCTAAATGACCAACCATCGCATCTTGTTACGATCCCGCCCCGGCGGCATCCCGCAACCGGACAATTTCGTCGCCGACAGCGTTCCCATCCGCTCGCCCGCCGCGGAAGACGTGCTGCTGGAAACGATCTTCCTCTCCATCGACCCGGCGATGCGATCCTGGATGACCGAGAACCCCGGCTACCAGCAAGCGGTCCCCCTCGGCACCGTCATGCGCGGCGGCGGCATCGCCCGCGTAATGGAAAGCCGTTCGGAAAAATTCCAACCCGGCGAACTGGTTCAGGCACGCCTGGGCTGGCAAACCCACCCTACGCTGCCGGCGCGGTATCTACAGAAACTCGATCTAACCCGAGGCGACGCCCTCGCCTGGATCGGACCGCTCGGTCTCAGCGGCGTCACCGCCTATTTCGGCATGCGCGACATTGGCGCGGTAAAGCCGGGCGACCGAGTGCTGGTCTCGGGCGCTGCCGGCGGAGTCGGACAAATCGCCGCCCAAATTGCCCGAATCGAGGCATGCCACGTCACCGGCATTGCCGGCGGTCCCGATAAATGTGCCTACCTGACCAATGAACTGAGTCTGGACGCCGTCATCGACTACAAAGCCGAACCCGATCTCTCCGCCGCAATCGGCCGATCCTGCCCCGATGGCATCGACCTCTATTTCGACAACGTCGGCGGCCCAACCCTGGACGCGGCCCTTCTACATCTGCGGCCGGAGGCGAGGGTCGTACTCTGTGGCCGCATATCCCAGGTCGCTGCCGATCCTCCCTACGGCATCCGCAATCTCGGAAATCTCTTAACCCGGCGCGCCCGCATGCAGGGCTTTCAGGTTTTCAGCTATCATGACCGATACGAGGAAGCCCGTGCCTGGCTAGCCGCGCGTCACCACGAAAACCAGTTACGCCAGCGCCTCCACATCCTGGAAGGTCTGCACCAAGCCCCCGGCGCACTCGGGATGTTGTTCCGAGGTGAGAACAACGGCAAACTGGTCATCCGGGCCGGTAACAGCGACGGTGCGTAACGCTTCCACCGGCAGGGCAAACTATACAGCCGATACTGGGAAACACAGCCCCTGAGGATATTCCCGCGACATTGGTATCGCATCCCGGCCGGTGGTCTTGGCCAGCCGCCAAACCGGTCAGCCCGCTTCCTGGTTCCTCGCGACGATCTGCTCCGCCAAATGGCCGGCGTCCTCGCCCACACCTGATAGAAACGACGACTTTGTCTTGTGCATAAACGGAAGCCCCAGGAAATAAATGCCCGGCACACTGGTCACACCGCGCCGATGGACGGGGGTGCGAACCTGCGGATCGCCGGAGTGGGCGAAAACATCCAGGTTTATCCAATCGAAATCGTAGCGATACCCCGTAGCCCAAATCACGGTTTGGACCCCGGCAGCGCGAAGATCGAGCGTCAGGATCGGATCGATGGCCACCCCGGGTTGGGCGAACGCAATGGAGTCCTCTGGCAGCAGCAAACCGGCATCCGCCGCGTACGCATCGGCGCTCCGAATGAAACCGGCATAATTTTCATCGCCAGCCGCAAGGTTCCCCGCCAGATCCGGCGCGAATGAGGCAACCCCATCCCGGGCGTCCTGAAGGCGACCCAGCAGCACCATGCCGGAAGCGGCGAATTCACGCAGATCAACGGTGCGCCCACCGTCCGCGCCGCTGATAAGCAGCGGTGCCTGCCTCGTCGCATGCTCATCCGCAATCTTCTGGTCGAGACCGAGCGCATTGATCCACCAAATGATGTCCCGGCCACGATAGCGGCGTGGCACGCGGCGATGAGGCCCCACCGACAGATACACCGTTCGGCCGATTCGCATCAGTTCTTCGGCGATCTGACAGCCCGATGCGCCCGCCCCCACAACCAGAACACCGCCGGACGGAAGCTGGCCGGGATTGCGATAGGTATTCGCGGAAATCTGGAAAACCGCACCGAGGTTCGCCGCCGCTGCCGGAATCGCCGGCTGTTGATACGGACCGGTTGCAATCACCACATTCCGCGCCTCGATCGCCGCCTCGCCGGTATCCAGCCGGAACCCGTTCGAAGTGCTGTACAGGGCGTGGACTTCGACGCCGGTCCGTATCGGAGCGTGGATAAATCCAGCATAAGATTCGATAAAACGAACCACGTCATCGCGTGGCGCGTATCCGTCAGGATCATCGCCGGCATAGGCGAAATCCGGCAACCGCATCGCCCAGTTCGGAAACTGAAACCGCAACGAGTCCCACCGCTCCGTGCGCCATCGTTCGGCAATCCGATGCCGCTCCAGCACCACATGCGGCTGCCCGCGCTGCGTCAGGCAATGGCTCATGGTCAGCCCCGCCTGACCGGCACCGATGATGACGGTTTCGATGTCCGTCATGCCCAGCGGGATCGGTCGGCGGTATCGGTTGCGGTCAACAGCGTTGTGGTATGCACCACGGTCCAGGTGCAGAGGTCGTACCTGCGGCTCAGGGTATCGCGCACAGCGATTTCGGCGGCGCCCCGGGGGATTTTGGAGCGTTCCCACATGGCCAGATCAGGCCGCCGCGTCACCAGCAAGCTGCGGACACCTTCGCCCCCATCGGTCAAGCCCCCCGGCCGATCGCCGGTACAACGCCACAGGCCAATCACCTGAGAGTCGTAGGCTGCCTCGAACCCGGGCCAGGCCTGACCACACAGTGCCAGAAACTCGTCCCAGTTCTCTTCGGGCGTAACGAACCAGCGGAAAGCATAATTCCCCTGCCGTTCGGGAGCCAGAGCGTCCTCGGGACGCAGCGTTGCCGTCATCGCCTCGCTTGTTGTGGCCACCACATCGGCCACTTCTTGCATCAACGCGGCCTCCGCACGGGCGGCGCTGATTGCGTCGGCCCAAACCGTTATCGCGGTGAGTTCGTCGCGCGGCCGCCCGATTTGGCTGCGCCACAGCCCGTACAGTGCTCCACCGGCAGCGGTAAGCGTCTCTCGCCGGGAAGCCAGAACGCCGGCGACAGTGTCCCACCGTCTCGGTGCCGCCGAAATGCGGTGATGGACGTAGGTATGGGTCATGATTTTAGTCTCGCTTTGGGGGTGCCTATTCGGCCGCGACCGAAACCGGGTCCCTGGCCACCGCAGCGCGCACCAACGGCAAAAGATGGCGGCCATAGTCCGTGGCATCGTCCAGCGGGTCGAAACCACGGATCAGGAACGTGGTCACCCCCAGCGCGTAGTATTCCATCAGCGATTCAGCCACCTGCTCCGGCGTGCCAACCAGGGACGTTGTGTTTGACCCGGCACCGACCGCGGCGGCGACCTCGGTCCACAACCGCTTGTCCCTCACCTTGCCGCCGGCCGCGGCGTCCATGAGGCGCTTGGAGCCGATGCTCTCCGGCTTTGGGTTCACCTTGCCGGCATCCTTGCCGCGCAGATCGCGAATGCGCTCGATGATCCGGCCGGCGCGTTGCCAGGCGGCTTCCTCGGTCGCGGCCAGCACCGGACGCATCGACAGGCTAAAACGGATAGTGTCCGGGTTTCTGCCAGTGCGCACGCACGCCGCACGCACGCGGGCGATGGTATCTCTGGCCTGATCCAGGGTTTCGCCCCAGAACGCATAGATATCGGCATGTTTTGCGGCAAATTCGATCGCGAGGTCGGACGAGCCGCCGAAATAGATCGGGATATGCGGCTTTTGCAGCGGTTTGACCCGGGCAAACTGGTTTTCCACTTGGTAGTAATGGCCCTGGTGGCTGAACGGGGCCTCGGCTGTCCAGGTCTGGCGCAGCAGTCCGACATATTCGTCCGTCCGGCGGTAGCGTTCTTCGTGGGACAGGAAATCGCCATCCCGGCGTTGTTCGACGCTGTCTCCTCCCGAAATGACATGGATGCCGCCGCGTCCGCCGGAAAACACGTCGAACGTCGCGAACAAGCGGGCGGCGTAGGTCGGCGCGATGAATCCCGGGCGATGGGCGATCATAAAACCGAGCGTCTTGGTGTGTTGGGCGGCATGGGTGGCGACGAGGACGGCATCGGCATCGGACGAATTATGGGCGATCAGAACGCGCTCAAAGCCTGCGGCCTCATGCGCCTGAGCGAAGCGCGCGATGTAATCGGGATCGATCACCGGCCCCTGCGCGGGGTGGATCTCGGACTTCGCTTCCGATGCGATCATGCCGATGAATTCGATAGCCATTTGGGTCTCCTGCCGAACGAATAGATAGCTTAAGGTGATCGGCTGTCGCGGTCCAATCCGAACGCGTTTCGCCAACAGTTCTCATTTTGGCGTTCGCGACGGCCGTCACCCGCCTCGTTATGGTGCGCGAAGGCGCGCCACCTGCGTCTTTTGGCGTCTCGGACCAGTAAAGACATGGATGGTGCGCCTTCGCGCATTATGACGAGGCGCGTAATCGCGGCCACCAACACCGAAATGAGAACTGCTGCCAGACACTGCAAACGCTCTGACCTCACAATATCCCGGCAAGAACGTCCTTGAGCCAGCCGGCACGCATGTTGAGCAAGAACACCGATCGCAACTCAGCCCGCCGATCCTGCGTCATCTTCACCTGCGACGGCATGAAAAACCGTGGATCAGGCGTGAATACCAGATACGCCTGCGTCTCGTTTTCCACGAGTTCCGGATTGCCGATGTCATACCCGTCATGGGCGAGAAATCCACGGAACCCCTCGCGTTCGGCTTCGGTCATCACGGTCAGAAAAAACCGATGGACGTAGGCTGCGTATTCAGGGTTGCTGAAATACTCACCGTGCGCCAATTCGTGAATCAGGATACCGTCCCTCGCCGCCGCCGTGATTTTGCTGTCCGCACCAACACGCGGCAAAGAGATCAGCCCAGCCGCAATCCCGGGTTTGGACCAGCCTAGTTCGTCGAGAAGGTGACGCAGCATCGCCTCCTCGGGTGAAAGATGGATATGATCCCGGTCCACAACAGCGAAGAATTGGGTGAGCGATGCGGCGCTGTAATCGTGCCCGTAATAAAATCCGCCCTCCATGTCGCCGCCGGCTTTGACGGCCCGCGCCAATTCGCCGGCGTTCAGAATTCGGTCGCGCGGCAAATCCGCCTTTTCAATCAATGCCGCAACCCGGTCCAGCATACCGCCTTGCCGAACCAGAGATGCAAAATCAACCACAACGATGTGCGGATTTTCCGCGAGGCGGATGAACGATACATCGATCGGTTCATGGCGCCGGATCTGCTCCATCGTCGCCGTCTTAATCGCCAGTGCCGGCAGAACCACCGGGCCGGGGGCAGATTGGGAAACGGAGGTTCGAACCGGACCAAACCCCGACCAGGCTGCCCAACCGATCCCCACTGCCAGTATTACGATAACCAGACCGATACCGGCCCCAAGCGCCACGTCTTTTCCCGTGCGCCGAGGCGCCGGGTGAACCACGCGCCGGGGCGTCTGAATAATCGTCTCGTCAGAGGCTGGTGCTGGCCTCTTCTTCACGAATCCGCCTTCGCTGCAATGGTAAGGCGAAGCCCAGATGTTACCGCATCAGGTGCACGCCGTTTTCCCATCGCCATTGCACCGCATGTCTCCGGTCTAAACACATGTCCGGGCCACCTGTCGCGGTATGTGCGGGAACAAGAGGCCAGACGAGTGTTTGGACCGGAGACAAACCGAACCATGACGAAATAAGAGGTCTGACAGCCGATGCGATTAGTGTTGAACGTCGCCTAAGTGCCGAGATTGACGATCAAAACGCGACGATTCCTCGGTTCAGCAATCTGCGGTCCGGTGGCGATCAGTTGCTTGTCCGAACCCATTCCAACAGACTCCAACCGTGTGCCCGCAATGCCGAATTTGGAGGAAATATACTGCACCACCGTTTGGGCACGCTGTTCCGACAGAATACGGTTTGCGTCCGGGGCGCCGACATTGTCGGTATGGCCCTCTATCCGGAAGCGGTAGTTGGACAGTGTCTCACTGCTCAAGGCCGTTCCCAGGGCGTCAAGGGCCTGCATGGCGTGAGGCGTCAGATTGGCGGAGCCAGTTGCGAAATTGACCGTCAGGTTAGCGGTCCGGGGCGTGGCGTCAGCCGGCGCGGAGGCTGACGATACCGGCTTCGCGGCCGCCATCATGGCGTGAGCCATTGTCCTCGGGGTCTCCGACGCCGGCGCCATCGTCACTGCGTCGGCAGTTCCGGACTGCGGAGCCATGCGGATACCGCGGGTGGCGACCTTGCTGACGTCGCCGGTCGGGGTTAGCGACCTGATAATCTGTTCAGCCGACAGGCCGGAATTCTGGGCGAATGTCTGTGTCGCGCAGGTTGCGCCGGCGACGACGATAACAGCGGCTAACAGGTTGCGCACGTTTCAGACTCCTAGGTTGTAACAATTTCTGATTTATAATATAAATCGAAATTCAATGAAAAGCAATCCTGCATAGAAGGAATTAAAGCAGTCGCGTTTACCGCGAACCATCAGAACACCCCGGCTGCACGCAGGATGGGCATCCGAACCCGCAAACTATGATCCAGCGCCTCCCGCATTTTTTCAACATGCTCGGGCAGTGGCGCAATTTGCCGCAACAGATCGTCCATTTCGGGGTGCCCGTCCCGCAGCCGCTCCAACACGATCAGATCGAGCAGCGTTGCCCCAATGCCGGCACCGATTCGTTGACTCGCCACGCCGATAATCCGGCCGATATTCTCCGACCGGACGAACCGCCGGGCGGTTGCGCGGTTGAAGCGAATGGCCTCGGCACCCGGTTCCGCGTCCGGCCGCGTCACCACGTCGGCCAGTTCCAGGCCAACCAACATGCCCAGCAGTTCCGCGGGATTGTCACGCCGGCCCTCGACAGCCGGCAACTCCAGCAGGTCCCGCACCCGCGCCGGCCCTCTGCTCGCCGCATCTACGATCGGCTTGTAGAAGCTTGGATTGAGTTGCGCCTGACCCGCCGGCATCTCCGCTTCCAACGGCAGATCGCCGGGGTGGATGACGAGACCGATGACAACATCCATCAATGCCGCATCACGGGCGGCGTTATCCAGCCGCCGGGCGCCGCGAACGAACACATCGTGCCGCAACGAACGCTCCAGGCACATGTCCTTGATCATTTCCCGCATCAGCGGGTCCTCGAATTTCTGTGCCACCGCCCGCTGGGCATCGGTCAGCGTCAAAGCCGGAAAATTCTCGGTCAATTGGGAGGACGCCACGAACTCCAGCTTGGCGTCTGACAGAGCCGCCGCGACATCGGCCATGAAACAGGGTTTCCACTGCTCATTCATGTATTCATGCGCCAGATAGGCCACCGGCGCTGCGCCCAACCGCGACATCAGCCCCTTGATGAACGGCGAGCGGTTTAGATGCACCGCCTCGGCGTCCAGCAACGCCTGCACGATCGCCAAACCCTCTTCCGCCTGACGATCGCTCCGCCAGCCCAACCGCTGCCCGGCTTCGCGCAGCAACCGCTGCATACCGATCGCCGGTCCCCAGGCCGGCAGGGCATTGTAGCTGACATGCACCGCACCGCCGGCACGGACCTTGTCGCGCAACAGTCGCACGATCCCGTCCTGGACCACTTTGGGCACCCAACTCCAGACGCCGTGCATGGTAACGAAATCGGCTTCGGGGATTTGCCGTCCGACGGCTTCCTCGGCGAGGGTCGCCAGATTACCTTCGATAAAGGTGATGTTTGTCAGCGCGGCTTCCGCCGCCCATTCCCGAGCGGCGGCGATGTGGGCGGGATTGTAATCGACCGCCGTTACCTGCCATGCGGGATTGCTCGCCGCCAGCAACATCGCGCCGTAGCCCTGCCCGCAGCCAAGTTCCAGGACATGGACCGGGTCGTCGCCCTGCGGTATTTTCATCGCGACACTGCCCAGCAGACAGGCCAACGCCATCATCGCCGGCGACTGTTGCCGGTACCACCCGGTCATATAGGCGATATCGGTGACGTATCCGGCGCTCCAAACGCTCATGCCGCAATCCTCATGGCTACACCCCTGCGCTCCGCCATATCCGCATCGAACACCGCATCGGTCGCGTCGGTCCGGCGCACGCCGCCGCCGCCCGATAGCGGCAGCCAGGTATTCCACCCCAGCCTCGGCGCTATGGCGGAGCCGGCATCCAGGCGCAACGGAACAATCTCCGCAGCCGCCAGCACCGGATTGATCACGAACCCCAGTTCGACCCCGACGAACGCCCTGACCAGCGATACCACGCGCCGCATCGTGCGGCCGTCGGGCAGCAGAAGCTGGAATTGCTCACGCGTCAGCGGGCCGATGCGCACCAGGATACGGGCTTCCGGGCTCCATGCCCGCACGCCAACCGCGGCATCGACACCAAGCTGGCTGAATGTACCGCCGGCACCGATGCGGGTACGCTGGCCGGGCGGCAGATTGAGCCACACGCCGGCATATTCAATCACGTCCACCTTCATATCCAGCCAGTCCGCCAGCATCGCCGCCAACCGATCCGCCGAACGTGGGCGCATCGCGAACAAGCCGGCGTAGTGCAACAGCGGTTCCGTTCCAGCGGCAAGCCGGGGCGCCAGATGAGGTGTGCCAAAGCCGGTCAGGGACAGTAGAACGGCTGTAACGGCATCGGGTGCCGGCGGTGTTCGCAGCGACGCGGTTTCGGCGGCACGGGCCGGCCGGTACTTGATCGCCGCCAGCGCGAAGAAGGCGACAAAACGCTCCCCCAGCATATCCAGGAACTGATGCAGCGCGGTGGAGCCGCCACGCAGCGTTTGCGACACGATTTCGGAGTAATAGCGGGGCAGCACGCCGGACGGGCCGGACAACCCCATCAGCCCTATCGTCACATCCGCCCGTTTACCACCACGCCGGATCTCCAGCACATCCGCCGCCGGAAACGTCAATCCGGGCGGGGTGCGAAACCGAACGGCAGCAGCCGGGTCGTCTTGCCGCGTGCCGTGCATGAAAATACGCACCATGGCGTCGAAGCCAAAGCGCCGAGGGTGCTGTGTCAACCGAGCGAGCACGGATGTCCGGGACGGCCGCACCGGGGCGACGGAAACAGGCGCGTCGCCAATCATCCCAGTTCCCGCGTCCCGCTGCGGGCCGGCCACGAGGCGACCGTTTCCGAACCGCCCCGCAGAACGACCGTGGTGCGGCTGAAACTGTTCACCGTGGCGTTCAGCGCGAAGAACCGCTCCAACACCGACGCCAGCAAATACAGTCCGCCCGCACTCCAGGCCCGGGGATCCATCTCAAGGCGAATATCGAGACCTCGGCAAAACGCTGGCGGTGTGCGCCGGGAAGAGCGTTGGCCAAAACCCGGCGGTTCCGGCGCACGCGCCACACCGGGTTCGGACACAATGGACGTCAGAGCGTTGATCGCGGCGCGCGTGTCCGCCGTGTCGCGATAGTCGTAAAGGCGCAGCACCTCTTTAAGCGCCGCAGCCCCTTCCCCGCCGCCGGTCACCGAAAGATGGCCGAGGGACAAATGCGAGATCAGCCGCCAGAAACGCTTATCGCGCAACGGTGGCCGGCGGGTCGGCGTCGCTGCCGTCACCGCTGCGATGGCGGACACGGCAGCGACGCCCTCGACCAGCCGCAGGTAAGGATGACCACCGCCGAACGGCAGATCCGTTGGCAGATCGCGGTTCAGGCACAGCGCATCGACCGAAAGCACGGTGTCGGCGGCGCGGTCCGGATTGAAATCGGGGTCATGCGGCGACAGGAACACTTCGGTGCCAGGCACCCCTGGCGCGGCATCCCGGCGGGTGACCTGATAGAAGCCGCCCGGCTCCCCGGCATCGGGCGCTGCGGCGGCCAGACGATGGAATGCATGCCAGGGGCGTTGCGTTCCGTCCGCCATCGTTTCGCGGACACGTTCCACGCCCCAAACTTCAGCCGCACGCGGCCGGCGAGCATCCGGCACCACCCGGTATTCGACATCGGTGTGGGTCAAAGGGACCGGCTCACAGCGTTGGTGGAACAGATTGATCAGCGGCGTGCAGCCCAACGCCAGGGATTGCTGCCCGATCATCCGTTCCAACTCCGGCGCCGGGTGGTCGAGATAGACGAAAATCTCCATCCGGTTGCCGCCGGACGCGAGTGTCTTCCGGTCGATCTGGCCAAAATCCACGAACAGGAACTTCTCGGGGAACGCAAAGTATTCCGTCATCAGGCGAAAGCCGGAGAAGCTGCGTGCCGACCAGGGCAAAAGCGCCTCATCGGGGCCGAACCCGCCCATCTGGATCGCATGGCGCGGCACGATCACCGGCATGGTATCGACCGCCGAGTCCGCATAGGCAACAGAGACGACATGCGCGCCCAGCAATTCATACAGCGGCAATGTCTGATTGGCCGGCCCCCGCAGGAAGAACCGCAGCCGATCGACCCCAAGCTGGTTGAACGTAACCTCCGGCACCATGCAGGTCAGGGTAATGCGCAGCACCGCCGCGGCACCGGCGGCAGCGGCATTCGGCGGCGCCACCAACGGCTGCCCCGACATACGCACCGCTTCCACCGTGATCGGCCAAAGGGTCACCGGCGCGGTCGAACGATAACGCAGGGTCTCGCCCTTCACCGCTTCGGTATCGAACATCAGGCCGGCCGGTAGATGCGTCGGCGTTTGCAGGTCCGGCTGACATTGCAGTTGCGCCACCAGACAGGACGGCACGGGCGCCAGGTAATGCGGATACAGCAGGTCCAGCAGCGCATCGGTCAGTTCGGGGAACTCATCGTCCAACCGGTGCTGTACCCGCGCCGCCAGGAATGCCACACCTTCGAGCAGACGCAACACATGCGGATCGTCCACCCCATCCGCCGACACCCGCAGACGGCCCGCGATCTTCGGGTGCGCCTCGGCGAACTCGCCGGCCAACCGCTTGATCGCATTCAGCTCGCGATCGTAATAGGGGAGCAGCGCGTCAGACATGGGGACAGCGTTCCAGCGGCTTGAAGGTGTCAGGCAGCATCGCGCGCCACAATGATCACCTCATCGTTCGACGGATCGACCAGGGTGTCGAAGGTCATCGGTTCGGGCGCCGGTTCGGCATGCAGCACGGCGTCGATACGCAGCCGCAGCGTTGCCTCAAGTGGCGATTCCCCCGGGACAAGCGTTACGTGGACGGAGATGAACCGGGGTTCGAACCGGCGGATCGTATCCTCGATCTCCAGCCGCAACTCTTCGCGCTGACGCATATCGCTGAAGGCGCCGGAACTGAAGTCCGGCACACCGTAGCCCATCGGCGACGTCGAAAGTTCTTTCAGCGAGGGATCCCAGGACCGCCAGCAGCGACGCGCGTTCAGCAGTGCCTCCAGATCGCGGCGCACGGCGTTACGCAGCGCCATTAGCGAATCGCTGGCGGACGCAACCGGGTCGCGGCTTTGGTCCGGCGCAAGATCGATCAAACGATCGAGCAACGGCGCATGGAAGCGAACAGTCCCGCCCCTTAGCCCCGAACCGGCGCGTCCGCTCATGCGGTGAATTTCAGCGAACGGAGCGTCATCGCGTCCACACCGTCATCGCCGGCGAGAAATAGCCGTTGCCCCACGCCGCGCACCAGCCCGCCTTCAGCTTCGCGCCAATCCGTCTCACGGCCCAGCCGCTGCATATCCGTCACCGGTTCGTCCGCGACATAGATCGCGGGCATATAGACATCGCCCTCCGGGCCATCCGCCACCGACATCGAAACCCGCCGCCAGATCAGATCGCGGGGCCGCGTTGGGGCGTGAAAATCCGCACTCACCACCCGTTCGGTAGGAATCCAGAAGTATTTCCCGGTCGAGGTAAGCACCTCAAAACTGCCGGCCAGCAAATCGTCCGCATCCCGGAAGTCGCCAAAGGCAACGTCGCCATACTGGCCGGCCACACGCGGGCGGGTTTCCTCGGCGAGCCTCGTCTGACGGGTTGCTTCGCCAATATCGCCAGCCCGCAGCGCAACGAGGGCAGCGAGTTGCAGCCGTTGCGTATCGGTTGGCTCCGCGAGAAATTCCGGAACCCGTCCGTCGGCGAAAAGCTGCCGCCGAGCGGTTTCGGCGCGCAGGAGTTGGCGGAACTCCGCAACGACAAGGGATGTCGTCGGATCGATCGCCGTGGCGGCATCCATCAGCGTATCCGCGCGCTCCAGATTGCCGGCGAAGATCAGCAGTTCCGCCAGCAGCACCCTGGCATCCAGGTTCATCGGGGCTTTGCGCAATGCCGCCTGAGCCGCCGCGATCGCATCGGCCAGCCGTCCGGCACGCAGCAGCGCCGCGGCGCTTTGATCGGTCATAAAACATCTCCCCGTTTATTCATCGGTCACCGAGATCAGTAACGAGTTGAAACGTAGCCGTCACGTCATCGAGTTGATAATGCGGCTGCAAACGCACCACGCACCCAAAACTACCCGGCTTTCCCACATGCTCACGCACTTCCACCCGCCCGGCCACCAGCGGAAACCGTGCTCGGCTGTCTCCTCCAGCGGACGTGTTGCCGTTAATGTAACGGGTCAGCCACGATTGCAGGTCGCGTTCGATCTCATCCTGATTACGGAAGGACCCTACCATTTGCCGGCCCATCATCTTAAGATGATGCGCGAAACGCGATGCGCACAGAATCGAGTTGATCTGGGCGGACAAACGGGCGTTGGCATTGGCCGCCCCGGCGTTCGCGCCGGTATGGCGCTGCGGTGCCTGTAGGCTGCGGACGGCACCGAACACCAGTTCCTCGCTGTTCGGGATCGAGGCCAACGGGATCAGGCCGGCGCTCAACAACTCCCGCTCCTGCCGGTCGTTCCACACGATCTCCAGCGGTATCCGCGTCCAGGCATGGTCATGGTCGGTGGCGAAGGCTTCCGCGGTGACATCCTGTACCAAACCGCCGCCAATCCGGTCGGTTTCCACGCCGCGCACATCGGCCGGCCACGCAAAGGTGGCGAAAGCCCGTCCGACCACGGCGGCGAAGGCGTAGGCGGCGTTGGACCAGACGCGATGTTCGGCCAATGGCGCGTATTCGGTGTAGCGGAAGCCGTCCGTGCGTGTGCCGTCATCCTTCCACGGCGCGCGCGCCAGCATCCGCGGCAATGCAACGCCGACGAAGCGCATATCGGCACGCGCCGCGAGGCCGCGCCAACGGGCGTGTTCGGCATTCACCAGCGGCGCGGTAATATCGAGGACGTTGCCGAGACCCTCGAAACTGTCCACTTCCAGCAATGCCGGCGAAGCGCCCAGGATTACCGGCGCAAAGGCGGCAGCGGCGACACTGGCTAAGGCCGAAAGGGCACTGACATCGTCGGTCCGCGACGTGGCATCGGGCCGGTGCCGCACTTCATGATCGACGATCAGAAAGCCGTATGGTTCGCCACCCGGAGAACCAAACTCTTCTTCGTAAATCTTACGAAACAACTGGCTTTGATCGAATTCACTCGCCATTTCCAAATCGCGACAGATCGCGGGCCAGCCGATATTGAGGACCTTGATCTTCAGGCGCGCACTGAGATCGGCTCCACTAACCAGCCACGCAAGACCACGCCAGCTTCCCTCAAGCTTCGTCAGGCGGGGATGATGCAAAATCTCATCGATCTGATCGGATAACACCGCGTCGATGGCGGCGATGTCGCGATCGAGGGCACCTCGCAACGCAAGGCGATTGCCTAAGTACCAACGCCCCCGATCCTCGCCGAACCAAAGTTCAACCGATGCGGATGCCTCGCCTGCCAGGAAATCCGCAAATCGGCTGGCCAGAGCATCGTTTGCCCGGCCGGCAAAGCCGCCGGACAGAACCGCGTCGCGAACGGGCATCGCCACTGGGACCGGGGCGATCGCCAAAGCATCGGTAAAGAGGAGTGCAGCCTCGCTCATCGCACCCGAAACAGCAAAACGGTTCGGGGTGGTCGTGCAACGCCAGAGTGACTCGAAACGCGCATGCTGCTGTTTCATTCCGTCAGGGTTCGGCGCATTCCGAACCCTCTGATCCAGCTTACGTCGGAACGTCTGATTCGGACTGCGCCGAACCAAACGTCTGGTGGCCGTGGTGGCGGTTCTTTGTGTGAACCCAATGCTACGATGCTGCGGAGGGTATCCGAGCCACCATGCGGAGGCTGGTGGTCAATTCCTCCATTTGCAGCCACGGCCGAATATGGGCCACGGCGTTATAAGACCCTGGCCGGCCGGGGATTTCCTTCACCTCGATGCTGGCTTCACGAAGCGGGAAGCGTGCCTTCATTTCCTGGCCCGCGTTCTCGTTCTTGTTGACGTAGTTGCTGATCCAGCGATTGAGCATCCGCTCCACATCGCCCGCCTCTTGGAAGCTGCCGATCTTGTCGCGCGCCATGACCTTCAGATAATGCGCGAAACGGCTGGCCGCCATCAGGTACGGCAGGCGGGCGGAGATCGCGGCGTTCGCCGTGGCTTCCGGCCGATCGTATTTCTTCGGCTTCTGCACCGACTGCGCCCCGAAGAACACCGAATAGTCGGTATTCTTGTAGTGACACAGCGGCAGGAACCCGAGGCTGGACAGCTCAAACTCCCGACGGTCGGTGACGGCGATTTCGGTCGGACATTTCGAGTCCATGTCGCCGTCGTCAGACGTAAAGACATGCGTCGGCAGGTTCTCGACCTTGCCGCCGCCCTCGGCGCCGCGGATCGCCGTGCAGAACCCGTACTGGGCAAATGCGTTGGTCATCCGCGAGCCCATGGCGTAGGCCGCGTTCATCCAGCAGTAATCGGTATGCTCCATCGGCCGGGCACCGGCCGCATCGTAGGGGGCTTCTTCGTAGTTGAACTCTTCGACCGGCTTGGTCGCCGAACCGTACGGCAGGCGCGCCAGGGTCCGCGGCATAACCAAACTGACGAAGCGGGCATCCTCGCTTTCGCGGAAACTGCGCCATTTCGCATAGTCGGCGGTTTCAAAGATTTTCGCGAGGTCGCGCGGCTTGGACAATTCGGTCCAGGAGTCGAAACCGAACATGCCGGGGCCGGCAGCAGAGATAAACGGCGCGAATGAAGCCGCCGCGACATTGGAGATCAGCCGCAGCGTCTCCACGTCGTCGGGGTGCTGGCTCCATTGATAGTCGCCGATCAGAGCCGCATACGGCTCACCGCCGGGCGTGCCGAACTCGTTCTCGTATATCTTCTTGAAGACTTGGCTTTGATCGAACTCGACGGCCCGCTGTAGATCGCGGGAAAGATCGCGCTTGGAAACGTTCAGTACCTTGATCTTCAGGCTTGTACCGGTTTCGCTGTTCTGTATCAAATGATGCAGCCCGCGCCAACTGCCTTCCAACTGAGTAAATTTGGCATCGTGCATGATGACATTAAGCTGATCGGACAGCTTGCGATCGATAGCGGCGATCGCGCGATCGAATGTGCGGTTGAGATTTTTGTCGAAGATAATCGTTCCCGCCATCGCCTGCTCAAGAAGATTCTTGACCAGATCCTGCGTTTGATCGGGCGCCGTCTGTTTGGTGGCGGCAACGACCTGATCGAGGATCGAAAGTCCTTCGGAAGCGAATGCGCTGCCTGCCGATGATGACGTCTGCGTGCCGGACACTGATCAGCCCTCCTGCTTGCCCAAGCCCAACTGGCTCGACAGCGATTTCATCTCATCTTCACTTTTGAGAACCTGTTCGAGCAGGCTTTCCAGTTCTTCCGACCGATCGACCTTCGACATCAGATCGCGCAGCTTCGCGCGTGTCTCCAACAACGTGCGCAATGCCGGTACCTGTTGAGCGACCCGGGCCGGTTCGAAATCGTCCATCGAGTTGAATTTCAAATCGACGCCCATCTGGCCGCCGTCTTCCGACAACTTGTTATCGACCTTGAGTTTCAGGCCCGGCGTCATGCCGGCCATCACGTCATTGAAATTGTCACGGTCGATCTGAATGAATTTCCGGTCGCCCATTGGTTTCAACGGCACCGTCGGATCGCCGGAGAAATCGCCCATCACGCCCATGACGAACGGAAGTTCACGCTGCACTTCGGCGCCTTCCGTCTCCACTTCGTAACTGATGTGTACGCGCGGCTTGCGTACCCGATTCAGCTTATCATGGACGCTTCCACTCATGACCGGTTCCTCGTCGCTTCATTCGCAGCAAACTAGCCGCTGACTACAAGCGGAAATATTAGACAATCGTTAGGAACCCGGTCAACCGCCCATAGCTCGGTTGGCTGCGGGAATCACGTGGGAAAGCAAAATAAAAACGCACTGTGCCGGTAATATTTCGAAATATAGAGACTACAGTCTGGAATTCCTTATCGCCGCCGGAATCACCCGGCCAGCGCCGTGGCGGACGATGCTTTATTCATCCGGTGGCGGCGGCGGAGGACGAATACCCAGCGCCGTCAATATGGTGTCGCGCACGCTGCGGTCGCCGATGACCTCGTCCAAAAGATCGAGCCACGGCATCCGGGCGCGGCGCACCGCCTCATCCAAAGTAAAGGAAAGCGGCGAATGAGGCTCCGTGTTTCGGAAAAATGCAGCGATGGATTCCAGGCTGCGCAGGGCATCCTCTCGCGTGACCGCCCGTTGGGCGACGCCCGTCAGGTTGACTGCGACGCCGGCCCCGCCAACCGGCCGTTGACCGGTAACATCCGCCGGAGTGTCTATAGTACGTGTCTCAGCAACGGCCTCGGCCCCCGGTGCATAGCGCGCGGCGATTTCGGCAATTTCACGCAGCAGGTCGCGAACCTGGGATGTAGAGGGCGCATCGGCACCCGCCTTCTCATCGAGGACAGCGGCCATCGCCTCCCATGCTTCCACTGCCGCGGCGGCATCGTCCCGAAGCCTGGCCATGCCGGCACGGCCGAACGTGCGGGCTTCCTTCTCGATGTCCTCAAATGAAATCGCACCGGCCGCGATCCGTTGCTGCCGGCTTTGGGCGTCAAGCGTGCTCAATTTTGCCGATGCGCGATATTGATAAAGCGCAATGGACGTACCGTCGGGCCGGTTGAACAGGGTCAACTTGAACAACGGGGCCATCAGCGAGCCACCACCGCCGTTACCGTTCAGCCCGGTAACCGGCGCCACCCGCGTTTCCATCCCGTAATCGTCCGGCAGCGGAAAAACTTCGTCCCAGTAACGCTCGGCCAGCCCGGTTATGAGCTGGCTACAGGCGGTTAGCCCGGCCAAACCATGGCTGCGCAAAAACGCCTCCGCCAGCCAGGCGGCGACTTCGAGATCCTTGGTTTTTTCAGTCAGCAGTTTAAGGCCGATTTCACGCAGAGACCGCCACAACGGAACGGGGTCCGCAGGCGGCGGACCATCAGGATCGGGTGTTTCGGCTTGCTTTTCGGCATCGCGGGCGTTGGACCGGGCATCCCGCAACCGGCTGTACGGCGATTGCGCGGTATAATCCTCGCGCACGTCCACACCCTGCGGTGCGTCGCCCGGAATGGGAGCCAACAATGCGTCGAGATCGAAACCATCAGGCAGCGTCACGCTTCTTCACCTTTCGCGTTTGTCCGGAACGCCGGATCGGCGAGCCGGCCTCACCTTAATTCCTGACAAGACATTATTATACGGGGCTAGACAATTATTTCAAATACCACATAGTGCTGTGGTCTGAGAAGACCTTCCCCCGCCGCACGCGGGTCCGCGAATTTCGTCATGTACCTTGGTCGTAGATAGGGAAAATAATGGCTGGAATCGATCTGAAACAGCTTGTTTCCAGGCTGAACGAACCCTGTCGCCGAGCGCTGGAAGCCGCTGCGGGTCTGACGTTATCCCGTACTCATTATAATGTGGAAATCGAACATTGGCTGGTGACGCTGGCCGATCGTGCCGACGGTGATGTCGCGGCGATCCTGCGGCATTACGAAATCGATCCCGGGCGCTTCACGGTCGATCTGAACCGCGCGCTGGAAAAGATGAAGACAGGCAACGGCCGCGCCCCATCGCTGGCGCCGGAGATCGTCGAACTCGCCAAGCAGGCGTGGTTGCTGGCCTCGCTGGAGCATGGGCAGACCATGATCCGGTCCGGTCATCTGCTGTGGGCCTTGGTCGCGGACGAAAATTTGGCTCGCCACGCCCGCGACGCCTCCAGCCAGTTGCTGAAAATTCAACCCGATCTGCTGAAACGGGATTTTGCCGGCATCACCGCCAACAGTGCGGAAGCTGCGGCAGAGGCAGCCGCGCGGGCCGAATCGGGCGGCGGAAACGTCGATTCAGGCGGCGTGCCGCGCGCCGGATCAGGTGCGCTGGACCAGTTCACCACCGACCTGACCGCGCAGGCCCGCGCCGGCAAGATCGATCCGATCCTGGGTCGCGATGCGGAGATCCGTCAGGTCATCGATATCCTGACCCGCCGGCGGCAGAACAATCCCATCATGACCGGTGAAGCCGGGGTCGGAAAGACAGCGGTGGTGGAAGGTTTCGCGTTGCGTTTGGCGTCCGGCGATGTGCCGCCCGCGCTGAAGGATGTCTCTATCCGGACGCTGGATCTTGGATTGTTGCAGGCCGGCGCCGGTGTGAAGGGCGAGTTCGAAAACCGTCTGCGCGGTGTCATCGACGAGGTAAAAGCCAGCCCCAAGCCGATCATCCTGTTTATCGATGAGGCGCACACCTTAATCGGCGCCGGCGGATCGGCTGGCCAGGGCGATGCGGCGAACCTACTGAAGCCGGCGCTGGCACGCGGCGAACTGCGGACGATCGCCGCCACAACATGGGCCGAATACAAGAAATTCTTCGAAAAAGACGCGGCCCTGACCCGGCGATTCCAGGTGGTGAAAGTCGAGGAACCATCCGAACCGATCGCCACCGCGATGATCCGTGGGTTGGTGGGCACCCTGGAAAAGCACCACAAGGTCCGCATCCTCGACATCGCGGTTAGCGAGGCCGTGCGGCTGTCAGCACGGTACATTCCGTCTCGCCAGCTTCCTGACAAGGCAGTCAGCCTGATCGATACCGCCTGCGCGCGGGTCGCCATGAGCCAGGCAGCGATCCCCGCGCCGATCGAGGACCGGGAGCGCCGCATTTCGCTGATCGACACCGAACTGAACATTCTGGACCGCGAGATCGCCGCCGGAGAAAATCACGCGACCCGCCACGCCGGATTG
>JANXLQ010000202.1 GCA_025355085.1 Rhodopila sp. | reverse complement strand
ATATGCCTTGTTCAGGCGTCCATGGGGACAGGCATAGCCATGACGGCAGGAGAAATTTACCGCCTGACATGCCTTGTTCAGACGTCCATGGGGACAGGCATAGCCATGACGGCAGGAGAAATTTACCGCCTGACATGCCTTGTTCAGACGTCCATAGGGACAGGCATAGCCATGACGGCAGGAGAAATTTACCGCCTGACATGCCTTGTTCAGACGTCCATAGGGACAGGCATAGCCATGACGGCAGGAGAAATTTACCGCCTGATATGCCTTGTTCAGGCGTCCATGGGGACAGGCATAGCCATGACGGCAGGAGAAATTTACCGCCTGACATGCCTTGTTCAGACGTCCATGGGGACAGGCATAGCCATGACGGTCCCAAAAAATGGCGTACTCCAGAAATCCGCCATTTTTGGGCCAACGAACCTACACCGGCGCCAACAGAACGTGAGCTAATTCCCCAACGCCCGGTCCATCTTACGGCCCGCCGACTCTACCGGACCGCGCGGTGGGTCCAATGTGTCTCGCACGCTGTGTCCGGCGTTATCGAGATTCCGGCCGGCGCGTTCGCCCGCTCCTTCCTGATGGCAAGCGGTCAGGCCCACCAAAGACAGCGCGCAGGCAGCGATCAGCATCGAAATACGCATAGGAACCTCTTGTTCGGTGAAGACTGGCGTAACGACGCCGGCCGGGAATGGTTCCATCGTGGCGGTAACCTCTGCGTTGGGATGCGTTGAGAAATGGGATTCTCCGCCGCATTCATTGCCCGCCCGGTTGCTACGATCCTGCTGTCGATCGGCCTGATGCTGTCCGGCATGGTCGCGTACCGGTTCCTGCCGGTGGCCGCTCTGCCACGCGTCGATATCCCGACCATTGTGGTGTTCGCCGGACGGCCCGGTGCCGATCCCGAGACGATGGCGAACTCGGTTGCCGCGCCGCTGGAACGACGGCTGAGCGAAATTGCCGGGGTAACCGAGATCACCTCTACCTCGGCGATCGGCAATACCTCCATCGTTATCCAGTTCGATATCGACCGCGACATTAACGGTGCCGCGCACGACGTGCAGGCGGCGATCAATGCGGCGACCGCCGATTTGCCACCAGACCTGCCGACGCGGCCGTATTACCGGAAATTCAACCCGGCCGACGCGCCGGTCATGCAGATCGCGTTGTCCTCGGCGACACTCTCCACCGCGCAGATTTACGACGCCGCCGACACGATTCTGGCGCAGCGGCTATCGCAGGCGGCCGGGGTATCCCAGGTTACCGTCAACGGCGCCGAGAAGCCTGCCGTCCGCATCCGGCTGGACCCCGTCAGGCTCGCGGCCGCCGGCCTGTCCGGGCAGGACATCTATAATGCGGTGCGCGGCGCCAATGTGCTGGAGCCGTTGGGCGGTTTCCAAGGGCCGGAGCGTGCGGAAACGATCGGGATCAACGGCCAGATGTGGCAGGCGCGGCAGTATGCGCCGCTGATCATCAAAAACAGCAAGGGCTCCACGCTGCGGCTGTCGGACGTTGCCAGCGTCATCAACGGCACCGCCAACACCCGGCTCGCGGCGTGGGACGGCAAGCAACCGGCCATCCTGTTGACTATCACCAAGGAAGCCGGTGCCAACGTTATCGAAACGGTGGATGGGATTCGGGCGCTGCTGCCGCAACTGCTGGTCTGGCTGCCGCCCGATATTCAGGTTTCCGTTATCTCCGACCGTACCACGACCATCCGAGCGAGCGTGGAGGACGTGCAGTGGACGATGCTGCTGACGATCGGGCTGGTGCTGATGGTGGTGCTTGTCTTCATGCGCCGGGGAATTCCGATCCTTGCCGCCGCTGTGACCGTGCCGCTTTCGATCTCCGGCACGCTCGCGGGGATGTGGTTCATGGGCTACACGATCGACAACTTTTCCCTGATGGCACTGACGGTGTCTGTCGGCTTCGTCGTGGACGATGCGATCGTGATGATCGAGAACATCGTCCGCCACGCCGAACGCGGCTTACCGCCGCTGAAGGCCGCGATCGTCGGGGCGCGGCAGATCGGCTTTACCGTCATGTCGATCAGCATCTCCCTGGTCGCCGTGTTCATCCCCTTGATTTTCATGGGCGGCATTCTCGGACGGTTGTTCCACGAATTCGCGATGACCATGACCATGGCCATCGCGGTGTCCGCCTTGGTGTCGCTGACGCTGACCCCGATGATCTGCGGCCGGTATATGTCCGTCGCCGAACCCAAGGGCGGACACGGCCGGCTGTGGCGCGGCATTGATCGGGTCCTTGGCGCGGTCGAGCGTTTCTACGCGCGAACCCTGGGCTGGGCGCTGGCTCATCGTGCCTTCATGCTGTTGATCATGCTTCTTACGGTCGTTCTGACGGTGCGGATGTACGGGTTGGTGCCGAAAGGCTTCATGCCGCAGCAGGATACCGGCGTCATCATGGGCTCCACCCTGGCCGACCCCGACGTGTCGTTCGCGACGATGGAGGACCGCCAACGCCAGGCGGTGGATGTGCTGTTGAGCGATCCTGCCGTGGATACGGTCGCGTCCACGGTCGGCGTATCGTCCGGGTGGTCATCGATGAACCGCGGACAGGTTACCATCAGCCTGAAACCGCGCAGCGTGCGCGGCATATCCTCCGACGACGTGATCGCCCGTTTGCGCGGTAAACTCGCGGGCGTGGATGGCATTCAGACGTTCCTGTTCTCGGCCCAGGACCTGCGCGGCGGCGGCCGGCAGGGCGGTTCGCAGTATCAGTATGTCCTGGTGACGCCGGATCTTGCCGCGATGCGGTACTGGGCGATCGCGTTGGAAGACAAGTTGAAGGAGACTCCGGGGATCGTCGATGTGACGTCGGACCAGGACAAGGCGGGGCCGCAGGTGACCGTGACGATCGACCGGGATGCCGCCGCGCGTTTAGGCGTCAATGTCGCGGCGATCGACAACGCACTGAACAATGCGTATTCCCAGCGTCAGGTCTCCACCATCTATGCCAAGCGCAACCAGTATAAGGTGGTGTTGGAGATCGACCCCAAACTTCAGGCCGATCCGTCTCTGCTGGACCGCATCTATGTCGGTGCGGCGGGTGGCAGGCAGGTGAAGCTGTCGTCGGTGGCGCGGTTTGAGCGTGGGACCGCGCCGCTGGCGGTGCGCCATCAGGGCCAGTTCCCGGCCGCCACCATTAGCTTCAATCTGGCACCCGGTGTTGCATTGAGCACGGCCGAAACAGCGGTTCAGGCTGCCAGCGTCGCACTGCGCATGCCGGAAGAGGTGCGCACGGAGTTCGCCGGCAATGCGCGCTTCCTACAGCAGTCGTTATCCACCCAGCCGATGCTGATCGCCGCTGCGCTGATCTCGATCTACATCGTGCTGGGCGTGCTGTACGAAAGCCTGCTCCATCCGTTGACCATCATCTCCACATTGCCCTCGGCCGGCCTGGGCGCGCTGCTGGCCTTGTGGTTTACCGGCACCGATCTGTCGATCATGGGGATGATCGGCATCATCCTGCTGATGGGGATCGTCAAGAAGAACGCCATCATGATGGTGGATTTTGCGCTGGAGGCAGAGCGGCAGCGCGGGATGTCGCCGTTCGATGCCATTCACGCCGCCTGCCTGGAACGCTTCCGGCCCATCACCATGACAACCCTGGCGGCTTTGCTGGGAGCGTTACCGCTGGCACTCGCGTTCGGCACGGGTTCCGAACTGCGCCGCCCGCTGGGGATCGCGATCGTGGGCGGGCTGATCGTTTCCCAAATGTTGACCTTATACACGACGCCGGTCGTTTATCTGGCGCTGGAACGCCTGGCCGGCCGGCGTTCGGCGATTCAACTTCCGATCGTGCCCGGCCCCGGGGTGGTCAGCGCAGAATAAGGGCCAGATACCCGAGACCTGACCAAACCGCGAACGAAAACAGGATGCCATGGATCATGCCCCGTATCATGGGGTGCCGGCCAACGGATGTCGCGAGGTAGAGATCAGGCCGTCGCCCGGGAAAGCACTCCGGTTGCTGACGGGACCGTGTAATAGCCATGCCGAACCTAAAGCCCCTGTTGCTGTCAGCGTCGATAACAGCCCGGTGAGGACACACCAACCTGAATAAACCGCATGAAAATGCATCGATCGCGGGGCGCTCACGAAATCATGAACAACTAAAAATGAAATATTGCAATCAATACGATTGACTACAATGTATAATATCGCATCAACTTTCAAACGAAATGCTTGGTTTTCAGGGGGGTGAGGATAAGGGATGACCTGCTTTATCAGATGGCCGACCGGAATTGTTGGCGAAGTATTTCTGTTGAAATAAAGTAGTTGCAGGCTCACGGCCTCGTGTCACAGATGATCACATATCCGTGAATGTGCCGGCGAGCGTCCGGACGAATTGAAGGAGGTTTCGATGCAGTTACCCCGCGTTTCCCTAAATATCCCAACTGGCCTTTCGTTCGATATTCCCGATCTGCTGATGCTGCGGGGATGGGCCGATTTTCACGATCTGCGTCTGGCGATCGATCTGGATGTGTGCGCCGAGGGCGATGAGTATGAAGAACTCCTGGGCCTTTACGATCCCAAGCGGGCATTTCGGCGTTGGATGCTCTGGCGCTCTTGCGACGGCATCGTCGTGCAGCCTGCTATGGGGCGTACAATGCTGTTCGATCACATGGCCGACGTGCTGGAAATTTTAATCCCGATGCATGACTGATTATTCGATTACGACTCTGCCTTGGTTCTGTTATTCGTTATTATTTTGTTATGGTTAGGCTTGTCCGGGCCAGCTAACGCGGCAGCGGGATGGAACGGGTGGCAGGGCCGGGATGGGTTTGAACAGCCGGACGGCAATGTCAAAGCATCCATGGCCGCAGTTTGGCTTGAAGGATTTTTTGAAGGCAGATGAACGCGGATGATAGATGATAAGAATGGCTCTTATAGCGTTGTCTGTTGATACCTAGCGGCCAACACCCCGCTTTGTTTGCGTTCGCCATGCCAGGTGCCCGTCGTTGACACCGAAAGGCCGGCGGCACGCTGCATGCCTGCTTCCGC
>JANXLQ010000186.1 GCA_025355085.1 Rhodopila sp. | reverse complement strand
CCGCCCATCGCCACCCTAATTCAGGAATATCTTTCCCGGGTTCATGATGCCGCGCGGGTCCAGCGCCTGCTTCACCGCGCGCATCACCGTCATCGTATCGGCACCGTGTTCCTGCTCCAGGAACTCGCGTTTGCCGATTCCGACACCGTGCTCGCCGCTGCAAGAGCCACCCAACGCCAAAGCGCGTGCCACGATCTTCTTGTCCAGCTCCCACGCTCGGGTCAGGCCGTCCGGCTCTGGCGGGACCATGATCACGGTGTGAAAATTGCCGTCGCCGACATGTCCTACGATCGGGGCGGTCAGGCCAGATGCCTCGATATCCGCTTTGGCGCCCAGGATCGCCTCGGTCAGCAGTGAGATCGGTACGATGGCGTCGGTCACGATGCCTTTGTGCCCCGGTTTCAACGCCAGACACGCCCAAAGAGCGTCGTGCCGCGCCTGCCAGAGTTTGGCGCGCGCGGCGGGTTCGACGGCCCACGCAAATCCCAGGCCGTCATTACCGAGGGCGATTTCCTCGGCCTGGCTGGCTTGTTCGGCGACTCCGGCGGGGGTGCCGTGGAATTCGAAGAACAAGGTCGGCAGTTCGGCCAAAGCCTCCAGCTTGGAGTAAGTGATGCAGGCGGCGATCTGCACTTCGTCCAATAGTTCGATCCGGGCCACCGGGATGCCGATCTGCATGATGGCGATGACCGTTTCTACAGCGTCTCGAAGCGTCTTGAACTGACAGGTGGCAGAAGACACCGCCTCCGGGATGCCATGCAACCGCAGTTGGATTTCGGTGATGATGCCAAGCGTGCCTTCGGAACCGACGAAGAGCCGGGTAAGGTCGTAGCCGGAGGCGGATTTGCGGACGCGTCCGCCGGTGCGGATCAGGCGGCCGTCAGGCATGACGACAGTCAGGCCCATCACGTTCTCCCGCATCGTGCCGTAACGGACGGCGTTGGTGCCGGACGCGCGGGTGGCCGACATGCCGCCGATGGTGCAGGCCGACGTGCCGGGATCGACCGGGAAAAACAGGCCGGTGTCGCGTAGATGGGCGTTCAACTGCTCCTGCGTCACGCCGGCTTCGACGCGGCAATCCATGTCGGCCTGGCTGACGTCGAGCACCCGGTTCATCCGCGACATATCCATTGTGATGCCGCCGCGCACCGGGGTGACGTGGCCCTCAAGCGACGTGCCGGCGCCCCATGGCACGACGGGCACATGTTCGGCATGGCAAAGGGCCATCAGCTTGCAGGCTTCCTCGGTCGTTTCGATGAACGCCACCGCGTCGGGCATGACCGGCGGCTGGGAGTCCTGGCCGTGCGAATGGTGGTCGCGCAAAGCGGTGTTGGTGGTAAGGCGGTCGCCGAGGAAGTCTCGGGCGGCGATGATGAGTGTTTCGACAGGCATGGACGCTTCCTGGCTGTAAGATTTACCGCAGGATTGGACCGGCGGCGGTTTCCTGGCAAGCGCTGTACGGCGCGAAGCTGAAACCAACTCATTCTGCCGCGCCCGCTTTGCGCAAGCCGGTTCTGCTAAAGCCGGGCAGGCAGCAGTTCTCATTTTGGCGTTCGCGGCGGCCCGTCACCCGCCTCGTCATGGTGCGCGCAGGCGCACCATCCACGTTTTTTGGCGCCCGGGAACAGAAAAGGACGTGGATGGCGCGTCCCTCGCCTCCACGAACGTTGGCGGCGGCGGCGGAACGCCATCGACGGCCGGCTTGGTTGTTGGGCGGTAACTGTCGAGGCAGATGTGGATGCCGGCCGCCGGTCCTATCCCAAATTTCGGTTCAAATGAGTTTGGATGCCCGGCGGTATTTGAGTCCTCAATCGCGAAAACTTACGTTAGAAGTGTTGAACGCACGCTGAAATCGGTGGGCGGTGTAATCAAGGCCTACGTGCCATCGAGGGAGTGCCTGAATGTCGAAGCCATTGAACATCTCACGTCGCAGTGCCGTCAAAATGGGTGCCGCAGCCGCTGCGCTGCCGCTGGTGCATATCCGCACGGCCGGTGCCGCGGGAAAATTGAACGTCGGGTTCTGGGACCATTGGGTTCCCGGCGCCAACGATGTTATGGCGAAGCAGGTTAGCGCCTGGGCCGAACAAAACAAGGTCGATGTCAACACCGATTTCATTACCAGTTCGGGTGGCAAGCTACAGCTAACCCCAGCGGCAGAGACGCAGGCCAAGACCGGCCACGACATCATGACGTTCGTCAACTGGGACGCCCAAAATTACGCCGAATTCCTCGAACCGGTTGACGACACGGTTGGCCGCCTGATCGCCGCCCATGGCGAAACGACTGCTACCGCAGCCTATCTAGGTAAGTTCAAGGGTCATTGGACCGCTGTGCCGGCCAGCAACGGCACCCAGACCAAGCCGCCCTGCGCCCGCATCAGTTGGTTCAAGAAGCATGGTCTGGATATTCAGGAGATGTATCCGGCGAAGGACGAAAAGAACGCCCTTCAGGATGCCTGGACCTGGGAAAACTTCCTGAAATACGCTGAACTCGCGGTCAAGGATAACATGACGTTCGCCCTGGGCATGGGCAGCGGCACGCTGAACACCGACGGGACCGACCTGCATGGGGCGATCTTCGCGGCATTCGGCGGCGTGCTGATCGATGCAGCGGGCAAATCGCAGCTCAAATCCGACGGCACCCGCGCCGCAATGGAATACGCGCAACGTCTGGTGAAGTTCTATCCGGCGGACGCCGTCAGCTTCGACGACGCCTCCAACAACCGCGCCCTGATCTCGGGCAAGTCGGCGTTGATTTTCAACCCGCCGTCCGCATGGGCCGTCGCCAAGCGTGACAACATCGCGATCGCGTCGGATTGCTGGACCTTCCCGGCGCCGTCCGGTCCCAAGGGGCGGTTCATTCCGACCCAGACCTACTTCTGGGGCACATACAGCTTCAGCAAGAACAAGACCGCCAGCAAGGAACTGATCGAACACCTGATGCAGCGGGAAAACATCGAGGCGCGCGATATCGCCAGCCAGGGCTACGATCTGCCGCCGTACGCTAAACTGACCGATTTCAAGGTTTGGGAAGAGGTCGGGCCACCGAAAGGCACCGTCTTCAACTACCCGCTTCGCGCCGCCAGCGGACAAAAGCCCTCGCTAACCGCCTCGGAAGCGGCGCCTGAGATCGCCGTGCAGATATACAATCGCGGCGTTCACAATCAGATGTTCGCCAAGCTGCGCGATGGTCAGACGATCGAACAGGTCATCGCCTGGACGGCGGATGAGTTGGAAGGCTACGCCCGCTAAACCGTTAGACGCCGATGTGGGTTGGCATGATCGCCAAGCCGCATCGGCCGTTATCAACGGGTCTTTCAGACATTACAGACTTTTTTCGTCATCCCCGGACTTGGCATGGCGATCCGTTGCGCCGCCGGACTTTGAACGTGTTCCGGCATCAGTGCCCGAGGGTGACGAGGGGGCGCAGGGGCGGCCCAATACAGACCGCCGCTCAGTGCGCTTCGTTTCGCAACCCCACCCGCAGGCTATCCGCCTCCTGCCCGGCGATCAGGCCCTGCCGGATGAACAAATCGATCAGCACCAGGTTCACGTTGAACTTGAAGTCGCCGGTATCGCGGACTGCTTCGAAAACACGGCGCATCGGCCAAAGCTCGAACGCCTCCACCTCGCCATCCGACGGTTTGGGCGTAAAATCGTCCGGCAGCGCCAGATCGTAGCAATGCAGGCAGTCGCGCCGTAGGCCCTCGGGCCGCTCCATCGTGTAGCCGATCACTCCGGCATGCACCGCGTGCGCCGCTAGTTCCGGCGGGATCTCCGCCTCTTCGCCGGCTTCCTTGATCAATGTTTCCATCAAACCATATCCAGATGACACGCCGCCCGCGACAATGTGGTCCAGCTTGCCGGGGTCCAACTGCTTGTCCCTGGCCCGCCGGGCGACCCAGATGTGCGGGGTGCCGTCACGCTGGACGAGGCCGTTCACATGCACGCCAGTCGCCTGGATTCCGAACGACGGCAGCGCGCCTCGGTCGATCCGGGTCAGTGCCGGCCCGTTCGGGGTGGCGCGCACGTCGAACGCCTCCCCCCGCCATCGATACAGGCCGCGTTCGGAAAGCAACCGTGCAATGCCCGGAAGCGCCGCCGGATCGGTGAGAGTCACACTGTCAGCAGCGCAGATAACGTCAGGCATTCCCGCCAGCGCCATTGCAATCTTTGGCGGCACCCACCCCACCGGCTGTCCGCCGATCAGGAACGGCAAACGTGTTCCTGGCAGTGCAGCGTTGTTGCAAGCGCGCACATGGCGCTGAAATCCATTGTCCCTGAGGTCTCGATCCATGTGCTCGCCTTTCAAACGACGCCGCATCATGCCACATGCGGTTCATGAGACGTAGTAGCCACCCCCCCGCGCCGGCCGATCTGCCGCCCTCGCTGCAAGTGCAGCGTTCCACCTTTCAGACAATTGTCTCGCTGCTGCCGTATTTGTGGCCAGTCGGGAACCCCGGCGCGCGAGTCCGTGTCGTGGTGGCGCTGGTATTCATGCTGCTGTCGAAGGTCTTCACGGTTTATGTTCCGGTGCTGTACGGCCGCATCGTCGATGCGCTGGCACCGGGAGACGCTGCCGCCGCCGCATTCATTGTTCCGGTGGCACTGATCGTCGCTTACGGTGCTGTCCGCATCGGTGCGGCGGGGTTCGGCGAAATCCGCGACGCATTGTTTGCCTCGGTGCAACAGCGCGCCGTCCGGCTGCTGGCACTCCGCACCTTCCGCCATCTGCACGCGGTCAGCCTGCGCTTCCACCTCGATCGCCAAACCGGCGGCCTGTCGCGCGTCATCGACCGCGGCGTCCTGGGGATGCAGTCCGTGCTGCGCCTCGCGGTGTTCAACGTCGTTCCCACGGCGTTGGAACTGGTGATGGTCACCGCGATCATCTGGCACATGTTCGACTGGCGCTATGCGGTCGTTACCTGCCTCGCGGTGGTCGTCTATGTCGCGTTCACAGCGGTTCTGGCGGGACGGCGCGGGCGTTACCGCCGGACGATGAACGACACCGACAACGACGCCTCGACCAAGTCGCTGGATAGCCTGATCAACTACGAAACCGTCAAATATTTCGGCAACGAGGAACACGAGGCGCAACGCTACGACGGCGCGCTGGCCCGTTACGAGCGCGCCGCCGTCCGCGTCCAGGTGTCGCTGAATGCGCTGAACCTCGGTCAGGCCGCAATCATCGCCATCGGTTTGACCCTGATCATGTTGCTGGCCGCTTCGGGTATGCGGGACGGCACCATGACCGTCGGCAAGTTCGTCGTGGTGAACACCTATCTGATCCAGCTCTATCAGCCGCTGAACTTTCTGGGCGTGGTTTACATGACCATCAAGCAGGGTCTCGTGGACATGGAGCAAATGTTCGCCCTGCTGCGCGTCCAGCGCGAAATCGCCGACAAACCCGACGCCAAGGCACTGACCGCCCACTTGTCAGAAGGGTCAGCGGGTGAGGTCATTTTCGAAAATGTCCATTTTGGCTACCAGTCCAACCGCGTCATCCTAAAAGGCGTCAGCTTCACCGTCCCGGCGGGCGGCAAGCTGGCGATCGTCGGCCCTACCGGCGCGGGCAAATCCACCATCAACCGCCTGCTGTTCCGCTTCTACGATGTCACCGGCGGCCGCATCCTGATAGACGGCCAGGATATCCGGAACGTCACCCAGGACAGTCTGCGCGCCGCGATCGGCGTGGTTCCACAGGACACCGTGCTGTTCAACGACACCATCCGCTACAACATCGGCTACGGCCGTCCCGGTGCCTCGCAGGAGGAAATCGAGCAGGCAGCGATGCAGGCGCAGGTCCATGATTTCGTTTTGAAACTGCCCGAGGGCTATGATACCCGCGTCGGCGAACGAGGGTTGAAACTCTCCGGCGGCGAGAAACAGCGAGTCGCCATCGCCCGGACCATCCTGAAGGACCCGCGCATCCTGGTGCTGGATGAGGCCACCAGCGCCCTGGACAGCCGTACTGAACAAGACATCCAGGCGGCGCTGAGCGCGGTGTCGAACCGCCGTACCACCCTGGTGATCGCCCACCGGCTATCCACTGTGGTCGATGCCGACGAGATCATTGTCCTGCAGGACGGGCTTGTCGCCGAACGCGGCAGCCACGCCGCACTGCTGGCCAAAGGCGGCCTGTACGCCCGGATGTGGACGCTGCAAGCCGCCGAACACGCTCTGGAACCCGCCGCCTAACCGGCTTTCTTGCCGGACACGCGCTTTTTCTCACCAAGGATACTGCCGATGCCGGACGACATGAACGAAGCCCCCGCCCATCTCAGCCACGCCGGCGCCGTGGTGGATAAGGCGATCGAATACATGATGCAGCAAAACCTATCTTCGCTGGCCATCGCGTCTGCCCTGCTGGGCGGATCGATGGCCCTGCTGGCCCGCTCGATGTCGGACGAGGCCATCCTCGGCATTCTGACAAACGCGATGGAAAGTGTCCGGTCCGGCGAATTACGGGCCCATCAGGACGTGAATGGGCACTAGACCATGATCGTTCGAGGTTGAACCCTCTCCCGTGACGATCATGGTCTAGCTCTATGTTCGATCGTGCGGTTCACGTTTAAGGCGGAAGCATCCTCAAGCGATCACGCTTTAAGCGGCGACTCCGGCCAGACTCCTTCTTGACGGCGAGGGCGTGTATCGCCATAAGCCGCCACTTCAGATCAGTACTAAGGATAAAGTGCGATGTCTCGTCGCTGTGAAATCACGGGTAAGGGCGTTCTTAGTGGCAATAACGTCAGCCACGCCAACAACAAGACCCGTCGCCGGTTCCTGCCAAATCTGCAGGTGACGTCGCTGTTGTCCGACATCCTGGGCCTGGAGGTCCGTATGCGTCTCTGCACGCGCGGCATCCGCACGGTTGAGCACAACGGTGGCATCGATGCCTTCCTGCTTGGCACGTCGAACACCAAGCTGACCATCGAAGGTAAGGCGCTGAAGCGCCGTATCGAAAAGGCCCAGATCAAGCGCCAGGCCGCTGCCGCCTGATCAGGGCCGTTCCGGCATCCCGCACTGCCTTGCCGTCATGACCGGACCCGTTCGGTTCTGACGGTGTAGCAGGGCGCGGTCATCACGCCAGATTCATAATTGCGTCTTTAGGCCACCGTCCTTGATAGGACGGCGCGTCGCTTTTGTTCGTACGGAACAAATGGCGACGCCGCATTTGCGGACCACAAATATTCCCGCCCAAGCCGCTGATTCTGTTCCCGGGAATGGACATCGGTGGCAAGGGTCGCGACAGAATTGTCCGTGCGCGCTTCATTCAACGAGGCCGAATTTTGCCGCCGCAGCTATTTAGGCTTGACCGAGTAACCTCGTTGCAGAACATCGCACCTATAGGTTGAAATTAAATTCAATACTCGGTGCAGCGGCTCGGTAAAAATCATCACGTCTTTGTGCTTCAGGCGCGTGTGATTATGTCTCGGCACAGACCGCTTTATCTCATATAGTTGTTGCTGTTACGGAAGAAAAATCCGAACACTCTCATCGGACCTTCGAAAATAACCGCCAGTCTCAATAACGTGATGGGTATGATTTCACGCTCATCCCCATTCTGTAACTGAAACAGGAGGACGTGTTGGACGCTATTCGCTTCAGACAAAAAGCCGCGCGTGCGCGCGAAATGGCTCAGTCCGGAGACGATGTTAGACTTTCGAGAATGCTACTGGAAGTTGCAATCGACCTCGACGAAGAAGCCGAAGCGATGGAAGCCCAGGCGGCGCTCAGCAATCACATGTCGCGGGATCAGCCAGGAACTGAAAAATACGGCGCTTTGCTGCACAACACCCATAACAATCCGGACAATCCGGTGATGGGTTCTATCCCGGTGGAGATCGTTAGTTTGTCGGTCGGCGGCGTAAAATTTCGCATCGCCCGTGCCCTGAAACCCGGAAGCCGGATGACCCTGGAGCTTTCAAAACAGGCAATCCGTCTGGATGGTATTGTCGTGAGCATATTCGGGACGGAAACCACCATGGTTTTCGATTCGTCCTCAAGCGCCGACCCCGCCCTTTCCCGACTGCTGCAACCCCAATGGGTCGCGGCCTAAGGCGACGCCCAACAACAACTGCGTTGCTACGAACGGCGCACCGGCCTGTTATCGTCATGGTGGGCGAACGCCCGCCATCCACGCCTTACGGTGCCGGGATCAAGAAAGACGTGGATGGCGGGCTTTCGCCCACCATGACGGGATCGGGTAGCCTCGACCCAACCAGAGCGGTAATATTTGGGCGTGGCCTAAGTCGATCCGCTGGCCGTCCTCCAGCCGACGATCCACTACCCCCGGGCATCCATCCCTTCACCCGAATATCTTGATTAACAGCCGCACCAGCGCCTTCGTTCGGGCCGAGAACAGCCTGGGCGCGAAAAAGCTGCCAACCGCCCGTTTGGCAGCCTCCGACCGGGTCGGATACGGCACGATCAGCCCGGCCAGCGCAGACAGTTTCGTACGCTGGGCGATGGCGAGGGTCCACTGGCTGATCATCTCGCCGGCATGCGGCGCCAGGATGCCGGCGCCGACAACGCGATTCCGGCTGACGATCAGCTTGACCAATCCGGCGGTATCTCGTTCGGCGACGGCACGGTCGTTATCCGCCAACGGCCAGCGCAGAATGCTGACCGGCAGTCCGGCGGCGCGCGCCTCAGCCTCGGTTAGTCCAGTCTGTGCCAGTTCGGGATCAGTGTAGGTGACCCGCGGCAGCGCGGCATAATCGATCCGGGCCGGCAGATGGAACAGCACCCGACGAATGATAATGCCGGCGTGATACGACCCGACATGAGTGAACGCGCGCGGCCCGATACCGGCCGGATCGGCGATATCCCCTACGGCGAAAACGCGCTTGTTGGTCAGGCTTCGCAATCCGAGGTCTGTCGCGATACCGGCTGGCCCCGCCTGGATGTTTGCAGCCTCCAGGTTCAATGCCGTCAGATTGGGCGTGCGCCCAACCGCGACCAGCAGGTGCGACCCCGCGATTCGCGCCCCGTTGGCCAAAACCAACGCAGGCCACGGCTCCACACCTGTTACCTTGACGCCTTCCTGGAACATCACGCCGCGCGCCGCCAACACCTGGCGAAGTCCGGCGACCAGTTCCGGGTCCTCTTTCGCGGCAATCCGCGCGGCCTCAACGACCGTGACGCGACAGCCCAGACCGGAAAATGCATCGGCCATTTCCAGACCGATCGGGCCACCCCCCAGGATCAATAAGTGGTCCGGCTTTTCCGACAGATCGAACACTGAATCGTTGGTCCAATAGGGAACCCGATCCAACCCCTCTATCGGAGGCACCGCCGCTCGGCTGCCCGCCGCAATGATGAATTTGCGGGCGGTCAGGGCACGGCCGTCCACGGAAATCGTCCTCGAATCGGTAAATCTGGCCTCGCCGCGTATGACGGTGGCACCCAGACCACGAAAGCGGGATTCTGAGTCGGCGGGAGCGATCTCCGCAATCACGCCATGCAAATGCGTTCTCACCCGATCCCAATCGATTATTGGGTCGCCGGCAATGACACCAAACCGCGCGGCGTTACCGATTGCCCGCGCCGCATGCGATGCCGCCAGCAACGCTTTGCTCGGGACGCAGCCGGTATTGAGGCAATCGCCGCCCATGACGCCACGCTCGATCAGCGCCACCGATGCACCCAGTTGGGCCGCGCCGGCAACAACCGACAGCCCCGCCGCGCCCGCACCGATCACGATCAGGTCGAAATCAGGCATGGGAACCCGAACGGCGGCGCAGCAGCACGGGTAACAACGACAACACTGCCAACCCGGCTAAAGGCAGCAGGACGCGAAGTGAAAACAGAACCGAAAGGTCCGGCGTGCGGCCTTCGGCGAGGATGCTGCCGACGCCGGCACCGATCGAACTCAGCACGAAACTGGCAGGGGCGATGCCCAGTAAGGTGGCCGGAAAGAACACCATCAGCCGGATGCCGGCGACGGCGGCGGCGAGATTGACGAGCCAGAACGGAAACAGCGGCACCAACCGCAGCGCCAGCAGATAACTGAACCCGTCCCGGGTCAGCCGATCCTGGACCGGAGCGGGAATGCGATGCCGGTTGCGTTCCAAAATCTGACCGAACGCCGAACGGACAACCACCAAAAGGATCGAGGCGCCAATGGTCGCCCCGGTCACCGTCAAGATGCCGCCAACAACCGTGCCGAACAGCAGTCCCCCCGCGACCGTCAGCAACGCGGCCTGAGGCAGCGACAGAGCCGCAGTCAGAATATAAGTGAGCAGATAAAGCCCGGCCGAACCCACCGGGTGCGCCTGAACCCATTCGAGCAGCACCAACTGGTGACGGGCCAGGCTTTCCCAGCCAATTCCGCGCAGCAGAACAAACCCCGCAGCGGCGAGGGCAGCCAGTACCAGCAGCGGGAGAAAGCGTCGCATGCCATGTACAATGGGGGTGCGCCGTGCGGTTGTCGCCTAAAAATTCTCCGCCATAGTCGTATTAAGGTATCGCCGCCGTTCGTGTTCGCTTGCCCCGGACACACGCCCGCCGATATGGTCCGGCATGAGCCAAACGCATCGCACAAAAGTCCTGATCATCGGCGCCGGACCCGCCGGCTACACAGCGGCCATCTATGCCGCACGCGCCAACATGTCGCCGATCCTGGTCGCCGGCATGCAGCCCGGCGGTCAACTCATGATCACCACGGACGTAGAGAATTACCCCGGTTTTGCCGACGTCATCCAAGGCCCGTGGCTAATGGAGCAGATGGAGGCACAGGCCACCCATGTCGGCACGCGGATCATCCACGACCTGATTACGCAGGTGGATTTTTCCGAGCCGCCGTTCCGGTGTGTGGGCGACTCGGGCGACATATTCGTCGCCGACTCGGTCATCATCGCCACCGGCGCCCAGGCCCGCTGGCTCGGTCTTGAATCCGAACAAACCCTTCAAGGCCGGGGGGTGTCCGCCTGCGCTACCTGCGACGGCTTTTTCTATCGTGGCAAGACCGTGGCGGTGGTCGGCGGCGGCAACACGGCGGTTGAGGAAGCACTTTACCTGACCCACCACGCCAACAAAGTCACCCTGATCCACCGTCGCGACACCCTGCGGGCGGAGAAAATCCTGCAGGCGCGGCTATTCGCCCACCCGAAGATCGATGTCATCTGGAACAGCGCGGTCGCGGAAATCGTCGGTGGCGGGACGCCCGAAGTCGTAACCGGTGTGCGTCTGACCGACACGGTAACCGGTGCGGAGTCGGTTGTTCCAGTAGATGGCGTGTTCATCGCAATCGGCCACAGCCCGACCACCGGGATTTTCGCCGGCCATATCGACATGGATCGGGAAGGCTACATCCGCACCACGCCCGGATCGACCAAGACCTCCGTCCCTGGTGTTTTCGCCGCGGGCGATGTGCAGGACAAAATCTTCCGCCAGGCTGTCACCGCCGCCGGAACCGGCTGCATGGCAGCACTGGAAGCGGAGAAATTCATCGCCGAACACGAAATACGGGTTCTGCAAACCGCAAAATAAACGAAATTCGCCTCGGGGCATCAATTTCCGCCCCATGACTCGTCAAAGTATGTTTAGGCTTGACGCACTGCACACAAGCACTGTGGGCAAACGAATCGGTGCGGCGCCGACCCAACCAGCCGCGGGAGAGGCTTTGTAATGGACTGGGATAAGCTGCGTGTGTTTCACGCCGTGGCGGAGGCTGGCAGCTTCACGCATGCCGGAGATACCCTCAGCCTGAGCCAATCGGCCGTATCGCGCCAGATTTCGGCGTTAGAGGATGCGCTGCAGGTACCGCTGTTCCACCGCCATGCGCGCGGTTTGATCCTGACCGAGCAGGGTGAGGCGCTGAACCGGACGGTGCGGGAAGTTTTTGCCAAGTTGGCGATAACTGAGGCGCTGTTGACGGAAAGCAAGGAAAAGCCGGCCGGCCGGTTAAAGGTGACGACGACGGTGGGGTTCGGCTCCGCTTGGCTGGCACCGCGATTGACCGCGTTTCTGGATGCCTACCCGGACGTCACGGTGTCCTTGCTGCTGGACGATACCGAACTGGATTTGGCGATGCGAGAGGCGGATGTGGCTATTCGCATGCGCCCGCCGAAACAGCCGGACCTTGTTCAGCGCCACCTGATGACGCAGCAGTGGCATGTATGCGCGTCGCCCGATTACCTGAAAAAGCACGGCGTTCCGCAGCGTGCCGAGGATCTGGATGCGCACCGGCTGGTGCTGTTCGGCAGCCACCATCCCCCGGTGCAGGAGGTTAACTGGCTGGCGGAAGCCGGACGGCGCCCCGGGAGTCCCCGGCGCGCAGTGCTGGAGGTGAACTCCATCCACGCGGTGTTGTTGGCGATTCGCTCCGGCATGGGCATCGGCGCCCTGCCTGATTACGCAGTGGCCGAGAACCCGGACCTGGTGCATGTGCTGACCGAGTTGAAGGGGCCGAAGGTGGACGTGTTCTTCGTCTATCCGGAGGAACTGCGGAATTCCAAGCGTGTGGCGGTGTTTCGCGATTTCCTGCTGGCCCGCTTGGCGGAGATGCACTGACGCTTTCCGGCGGGCTGTCGTTGCGGTCCTGTGCTTCGGATAACCGGGATTTTGATTGCAGGCGATCCGCCGGTGGCGGGATGCAGAGAGAACACATCTGGGACCGTGACACAGAAACCGTATATCGACCCTCAGAAAACACCAGGGCTGTAACAAAACCGGCCAGCGATGGGAGAGTTACGTCCTATCCGGGATACAGCCATTCCGATTTCGCTCATGCCAATTAGTAGCTATGCGTAAAGAGCATGTCGGCTGCCAGTTCCCAGCAGTGTTCCTTTCGCATGTGCGGTATTAGACAAGGTTCACCAGTTACGGTGGCACTGCCGCCAGAGTTCCAGCGCCAGGCGCTGGAAAGGGGCCTCTGGTCCCTGCGTCTCCCAGACGTGAAGCCTCCCTGTATACTTGCCCCCGGTGAATAACCGGGGGCTTTTTCTGTTTGGCCGCCCTGATACGCCCTGCCTCCAGGACTGCATCCACCATAATCGCGAGATCGGCATGGTTCGTCCGGTGATTGACGATCGCTGCCCGGATGCCCAACACACCATTGACCATAGTGGTGGACGGGGCAGCGATACCGGATTCCTGTAGGTCTGCGACAAGGTCGGCGTTCAGGCGATCCAGGTCGCCGTCCGACGCGACAAACCGGAAACAGACGATATTCAATGCCACCGGGGCCAGCCGCTGAAGTGCTGGCTCGCGATCGACGCGCTGCGCCAGTGCGGCCGCGAGGTCGCAGGTCTGCTGCGCGATTGCGCCGATCCGATCCGCCCCGTACACCGATAAGGTCATCCAAACTTTCAGCGCACGGAAGCCCCGGGACAGGTCGGGTCCAAGATCGCAGGGCCAAACACCGCCACCGGCCAGACCGCGATCTTCTCGCTTTAGGTAGGTTGCCTCGGCACCAAAGGTTTCCAGGTGTTGGGTCGCATCCCGCACAACGATGCAGCCGGCGTCGTACGGCACCTGCGCCCATTTGTGAAAATCGAACGCGACCGAGTCTGCCCGCTCGATCCCCGTCAATAGCGGACGCAGCCCGGGGGCCAGAGCAGCGATGGCGCCAAACGCACCATCGACGTGGAACCATAGTCTCTCGGACACCGCCAAATCGGCAATCGCTGCCAAATCGTCAACCGCGCCGATATCGACCGTCCCGGCGGTGCCGACCACCAGAAAGGGGCGCAGTCCCGATGCCCGGTCCTGAGCGACCCGTTGCGCCAGCATATCCAGTCGCATCCGGCCGTTCCGGTCGCACTCGATCATTCGCAATGCAGCGCGGCCAAGCCCGGCCATTTCCATCGCCCTTGGTAAGCAGCCGTGTGCGACCGCCGAGGTGTAGGCCACCAAGCGCGCGCCATCCACGCCGATCTGCCGCACCGATGGCCCGAGACTCGCGGATCGGGCGACAAGCACCCCGATCAGGTTGGCCACCGAGGTGCCCGTCACCAATACGCCCGAGGCATCGGCGGGAAATCCCAACATCTCTGCCGCCCAGCGTATAACCTGCCGTTCGACCTCGATCGGCGCATGATCCCGCCCGCCCAAATTGGCGTTCAGGCCGCCTGCCAACAGTTCCGCCAGCATCCCCACCGGGTTGCCGCCGCCATGAACCCAGCCCATGAATCTCGGGTGCAGGTTGCCTGTCGCATACGGTTGCACGAGACGGCGAAAATCGTCGTAAACCACGTCGGCGGGCGTTGGCTTTCGCGGCAGTGGCGACTGCAACTCCTGGCGCAGCGAGTCCGGCATCGGCTGCCATACCGGGCCATCGCGTAAATGCTCCAGGTGATCGAACATGTCATCGACCATGCGGTGCCCCAGAGCGCGCAGGCCGGACCAGTCAACCGGATCGAGACTTTCTATCCCGGCCGTAGCGTGTTCGCCTGTCCGTGGTGCCATCACTTTACCACCGCCACACTCAACGCCGACATGCCCAACGCCGACAAAACGGCGGGATCGAGGGCCGGCCGCGCGCCGGGCCGCGGATGTAGGGCAAACCCCATGATGTCGTCGTAGCCCCAAAGCGCCCAGCCGATGTTCCGGGCTTCGGACGCCTCTCGCACAGCTTTCAGCCATGCGAGACGGGCGGAGGCGTTCAGTTCAACCGACGCGCCAAATTCGCCTAACAGCAACCGCACATTGTGCTGCCGCGCCCAGCTTGCTGCCCGGTCGATCCCGGCGGCGACCCGCGGCGCATCCCACGCGAGGGAGCAGTAATAATGTGCTAGGTCGCGGGTCGCAGGATGCGGCGACATGTCGCAGTCCGATTGCCGATCCACGGGGAACGGCAATCGGACCAGGGCGGCCCGATCGACGTCATGGCGATATGCCGCCAGGGATGTCAGCTCCGCCGGGTCGTAGAAGTGGAAGCTGTAGAGGACGTTGGGGTCTGACTCCGGTTTCAAGGCCACCAGTCCGCCGGCACTGCCCCAATCGTTTCCGGTCAGCACAACGGTTGCCCGTGGAAGAGTGCGCCGGATATCGTTCAGAATGCGGTGTTGCAGAGCAGCCCAGCCGGCGGCATCGTTCGGAAACACCGGTTCGTTCAGCACTTCCGGCAGTGTCAGTGCCGGGTCCAACATGGCAAGCTTCGGCGCCATTTCGCGCCAGAACACCAGCAATCGCTCCTGATCGGTCTCCACATGCCAATCGTGCGGATGCGGTGAGACGATGACGGCCATGCCATGCGCCTGAATGCGTCGTATGGCCGCGATCAATGTTCCGCCGCTGCCGGAGACCACGTCGGGATCGATCGCGAGGCGCACGAAATCGAACCCTGCCGCGCGTAGGCCGGCGAGCGCCCGATCGGTAAGATAAGTCGCCAGGGCGGCCGGATCGCGGCTGGGCGGATAGCGGAACCAGTTGGTCAGGTTGATGCCTCGGGTCAGAGGCGGCGGACTGGACGGGGCGGCGGCTGCGTGGGCGGTTGACCCAGCGGCGGTCATCCCGGAAAGGAGCATCCAAACCAGAAACAGTGAAGCAAACCGCATCATTGCCCAACCTGCATTGGTCGAAGCGCCAAAATCGAGTCGGATGACCCCGGCATGGCGGGCGCAGGCCGCTGCACCTCATTGCCTCGCGGTTCGAGCCTTGGGAAAGACGTATGCGGTGGTCCTTCGCCCACCACGACGGTGGGGCATTGCTCCACCGCGCCGCGCACAAAACGTTCCACCAGATACAGCGGCCGCTGCTTGGTCTCGTTGAAAATTCGCCCGAGATACTCGCCGATGACCCCCAGGAACATCAGTTGCACGCCGCCCAGAAACAGCACGATGGTCAGCAGACTGGGATACCCGGCGACCGGATTGCCGATCAGCATCGTTTTCACGATGACCTGCACGGCGTAAACCACCGACATCATCGCCACCGCCAGGCCGACATAGGTGGCCAGCTTCAGCGGCATCACCGTGAAGCTGGTGATCCCTTCCAGCGCCAAATTCCACAAAGTCCAGTAATTCCATTTGGACAGGCCGGCGTATCTTGGCTCCCGGTCATACAGTACGAACGTGGTCGGATAACCGACCCAGGCGAACAGGCCTTTCATGAACCGGTGCTGTTCGCGCAACTGTCCCACCGCATCGACCACGCGGCGGCTCATGAGCCGGAAGTCGCCGGTGTCCTCGGGCATCTTCAGATCGCCCATGCGCTGCATCAACCGGTAGAACCCGTGTGCGGTGCGGCGCTTCAGCCAGGTCTCACCGGATCGGCTGCGGCGTTTGGCATAGACCATGTCGAAGCCGGCCCGCCATCCGGCGATCAATGCCGGAATAACCTCCGGCGGGTCCTGCAGGTCCGCATCGATGATCACCACCGCTTCTCCGGCCGCATGATCCAGGCCTGCGGTGACGGCGATCTCCTTACCGAAATTGCGCGACAGACTGACGATCGTGACCCGGTGGTCGGTTCGCCGCAGGGCTTCGATCGCCGCGAGTGTTTGGTCGGTGCTGCCGTCGTTGACGTACACGGCCTCCCAACTGGCGACATCCGACATGGCGTGGATCAAGCGGGCATGGAACTCGTGAAGGCCCGATGCCTCATTATACGCAGGCACCACGACCGAGACCGCCGGCACCGGCCGGCGAACATAGTCCGGAGAAATTTCCAGCATAAAGACCTCGTTAACCTTTCGTCGGCACACTGCGAGGCAGGATGGACCGGAAAGTACTGACAATTGGTTAACGCGAGAGAATTTCGTTCACGCTGCGCTGTGATGTTGCTTGCCGCGCTGGTGCTGACAGCCGCGGCCTGGATGCGCGGGGCGGAATACGACGAGCAATACACGTTGTTCCTGACCGCAGGCGTGCCTCGGCCGGATTGGCCGCAGACGGTGTTTCCCGCTGGCATGGTTGCGACCGTCCAGGCCGGCCATGCGACCCTTACCGGAATCGCCCGCGATCTGCGTGCCACCGACGTGCATCCGCCATTGTATTTTTGGGGCGTGGCGCTGTGGCGGCCGTTGTTCGGACCCGGCTTGTTCGCCGCCCGCATGTTGTCGGTGCTGTGCGGCGTGGTCTCGATTTGGCTGGTTGGGACCATCGCCGCCCGTTGCGCGGTTCGCCCCGCCCTGGCCATGCTGTTCACGCTCGGTTCCTACGGTTTCGTCTATACAAGCGCCATAGCCCGAGGCTTTGCCCTGGCGGAGATGCTGATCCTGGCAGGTGTTGCGTTGTTACTTGGACGGCAGCGTCTCTTGGCCGGTGTGTGTTTTGGCGCCGCGTGCTGCTGTAATTACCTTGCCGTCTTCGTTGCGGCCGCTGTTGTTGTGGTGGGCGGCGGATGGCTGGCGGTGGTCTCTGCCGCGCCGTTCCTGGCGGTGGACGCCTGGTTCTTCGCCGCCCAGCATGCCGCCCGAGCGGGTCAGTTTCCGCCGTTTGAGATATGGCCGAGCGTGGTTCGATTGGTGGGATATCAGACGGCGGCGGTGTTCGGTGGGTTGCCGTTGTATGTCGATGGGATTGCGCGGCTGCTCGTAGAGGCCGGAGTAGGGGTGTTTGCCGTCTGGCTGGCGATCGGCATCGGACGTTCTCGGCCGTTGTGGGGTATCGGACGTTCTCGGCCGTTGTGCGGCGGCCGAACGGTTTGGGTGTTGCTGGGTGCGGCTGTGGCCACGCCGGTTGGGCTTTTGCTGCTGGGCGCGGCCTTCGACAACACGCCGATCGAGCTGCGGTATTTGTCGTTTGGGTTGCCGTTCGTGGGGATATTGGGGGCCGGAGGTTTGTTCCCATCTTGCAGGGTTGCTTCGCAGTGGCGTGGCCCGCGATCAGGGTATGGTTTGGCCGGTCTCATCTTCCACAACCCGTCATCCCCATTGGTCCAGCCGGCTGAGTCCGGGCGGATACCCGGATCACGTCCAGGGATAACGGGAAGCGAACGGCGGTCAACACTTGCGATCGTGCTGGTCCTGACGATCCAACTCGCCAGTATCGCCGGTCTGCTGCTGTCCCCTCGCACCATGCAGCCTGCCCGCGCCGCCGCGACCGACGCCGCGCGGCTGGCCGGTGACGGCGTCGTGCTGCTGCCCCGCGGCAATGACGGGGTCGGCATCGCCGGCGCATTCGGGATCGAGGCACCGCCGGCACTGCCCCTGCTGCTTGTGGGTCCAAACGACGCGATCATGTCCGGCATCGGTGACCATCGCCGCGTTGTCCTGGCGCTTCTGGCGCAGGATCGCGACAGCACAGCCGCCGTCGCCATGATGCGTGCGGCTTTCGCACATCCGAACTGGCGCCGTGTCGCGATCGCGTCCAATCTGGAGATCTACGAACGAACCGACAAGCGGGAGTAAGCGATGTTCTTCGAGGGTTTTACCCTGACCCATGTGCCCGTACCAGGTGGAACGATACGGTTGCGTTACGGTGGCTCTGGTCCGCCGCTGCTGTTGCTGCATGGCAACCCGCAAACGCATGCGATGTGGCACCTCGTGGCGCCGGCGCTGGCGAAACGTTTTACCGTGATCTGTCCCGATTTGCGCGGCTATGGGTTCTCTCTGAAACCACCGGCGACATCCGATAGCGCACCCTATGCCAAGATCGAAATGGCAAAGGACATGATGGCTGTCATGGATCATTTTGGTTTCAACCAATTCCTGCTCGCCGGCCACGACCGAGGCGCTCGGTTATCGCATCGAATCGCACTGGACAATCCGGACCGTGTGCTGAAACTTGCGATTCTGGACATTATTCCGACGATCGAACACTTTGAACGTGCTGATATGGACTTTGCGTTGGGCTATTATCATTGGTTCTGGTTTGCTCAACCGCATCCGTTTCCGGAATGGATGATCGATCAGGCGCCGGAGAAATGGTGGCGCCGGCACACCAACCACGATCCGGCGTTGCCCGATGTGTTCGCCCCCGAAGCACTGGAGGATTACTTCGCCGCCGTGCGTCAGCCGGACATGGTGCGCGGGATGTGCGAAGATTACCGCGCCGCCGCCGGTATCGATATGAAGCACGACAGAGCGACAAGGGCGGCCGGGATCAAGGTGCGCTGCCCGATGCTGGTGCTTTGGGGGACGAAGGGGATGATCGGCAAGTGGTACGATGCCCTGGCGATCTGGCGGGAGTATTGCTCAGAAGACGTGATTGGCGGCCCCGTTCAGTCGGGGCACTACATTCCCGAGGAGGCTCCTGTGGAACTACTGGCGTGGTTCGATCGGTTTTTCTGATTCGATGCATGAGACCTGTTGTGAAAATAGCCGTCAGTTTAGAGGCTGAACTCCAGGCCGGATGCGACTTTGCGGTGCTGCGCCGCCTGCCCATGGGCCGCAAAGTTGCAACGGCATCTCGTCGAATACGGGGGCTGTGACCCCGGTCAGACGCGAAAAGCCGGCGCCGCAGCGCAGGCGGGTGGCGAAGAACTGACGGGGCAACGACTCGACTTCCTCCGCGATGGAGGAAGTCTTACGACTCTATCGCCCCGTGACCGGTCAAGCGCCTTTGCACACGGCATCGTCTGGCCGGGGAGGACACTTTCGCAACAGGTCAATTACCCCCCGGTCATCGCGACCAATCGGGCAATGGTGTTCAGGTTGCGGCTGGTCCCATCGGCTGCGAACGGGAGTTTCATTTTAGACCGCCCGATGCCGTCCGGGTAATGGACGAAGACCTCGCGGCCGATCATTTGCACATCCTCTGGCCCACCCAGTTCCAACTCGGTAAGCAGCCTCGGCGGAAGCGCTTTGGGAAGGAAGAACACCCCGACCAGCGATGGGTCGCCTTGCGGGAACGGGTTTGCCTCCACAACCGCGCGAAGTTCCTGTGCGGTGCGGATCAGAACCCCGACCGCCCGGCCCATCCTGTCGGCGATTTTGCGTTCCAGCTCCTGCTTCAAAGACCGTTCGGTTCGGTCGCTGTCGAACAGGATATTGCCGGTTTGCAGGAACGTCCGGACGTTGTCCAAACCGCAGGCAACACAAACGGCATGCAGGTCCTCCATCTTCAAAATACCCCTCCCGCCAACATTCACGGCTCGGAGGAACGCCACATAGACTGTCATCGATACGACCTAAAAATGGGGATGCCGGAACATACGGCCTTGGCCTCCTGTCCCATATCCGGCAGACTGCCCGCAAGGTGTCAAAGGGAACGAAACAATGGGCGTCACCGCCGAGCTGTCCGAATTCACCGCCAACATCCGGCTGGGCGCAGTGCCCCGGAAGGTCGTGAACCGCGCCCGCTTCCTGGTTCTGGATCTCGTCGGCAACATTGTCCGTGCCCGCCATGACGCCGAGAGCACAGCGTCCTTCCTGGCCGCAACCCGCGCGATGGGCATGGCGGCGGGCAATTCCGGCGTATTCGGCGATGCGGCGCGCTATACCCCGGCAGGGGCCGCGTTCCTGAATGGCGCGCTGGCCCATTCGCTGGATTTCGACGACACGCATGCTGCGGGATCGTTGCATCCCGGCGCGCCGGTCATCCCCGCCGCGCTGGCGGCAGGGGAGATGGTTGGCGCTTCGGGCGCCGATGTCCTGGCGGGTATCATTGCCGGTTATGAAATGACCTGCCGTATCGCGATGGCATTGCCGGCCGGTGAGCATTACGACCGTGGCTACCATCCCACCGCGACGTGCGGTGCCTTTGGGGCCGCCGCCGCTGCGGCCCGGGTTTTTGGCCTTAGCGCGGATGGCGTTGCGAACGCGTTGGGCACTGTCCTGTCGCAAGCCGCCGGCAGCCTGCAATTTCTCGCCAACGGCGCCTGGACCAAGCGATTCCAGGTCGGTTGGGCGGCGACCAATGGACTAATGGCGGCGACTTTGGTGCGCGAGGGCTTCAAAGGTGCCTCCGAGGCACTGGAGGGCAAGCACGGTTTCCTGCGGGCGTATGCACCCAATCCAAATCCCGAGCGGGCGGTGCAGGGACTCGGCGTGGTGTGGGAGTTGATGAATACGGCGGTCAAACCGTACCCGTCCTGCCGTTACGGCCACGCGGGGATTGACGCCGCGCTGGCGTTAAGGGCCGCGAACGACATCAAGCCCTCGGACATCACCGCGATCACGCTCGGTTTGCCCAAATCGGGTATGATGCTGATCGGGGTGCCGGCCGATAAAAAAGCCAATCCGCAAAACGTCGTCGATGGTCAGTTCAGCGGACCTTTTGTGATTGCCTCGGCTTTGGCCACCGGCGCGATGGGCTGGGACAGCTACGCGCTGCTCAACGACCCCATCGTGCGTGGGTTGCTGCCGAAAGTGGAATGTGTGTTCGATCCCGAAATCGAGGCGGAATTTCCGGCCAATATGTCGGGCAAGCTAACCATTGAGGCGCGGGGCCAACGCTTCGAGCAAAAAATCGTCGTGCCGAAAGGCGAGCCATCCAATTTCCTGTCGGAGCACGAACTGCGCGCCAAATTCGCCGGCCTGACCGACGCTATTCTGGGCGTTGACCGGGCGGCGGCGCTGGCGGTCGCGGTGTTGGCGATCGACACCACCGCCGACGTCTCCAGTCTGATGCGGCTGGCCGCTCCTTTGATGCCCGCTCGGTTGGCGGGGGAATGACAGCCGGCGGATCTTCCGCCCCGACAGCCTTTGGCGGTGGGCGGCGCCGCGCTGGCTGGTACGGTCAGAATCGGAACGAAATCGCTGCCGAACCGAATTGGTGCAGCCCGCCGGTCTGGCCGTTGAATTCTTGCGTTTGGGCGACGTAGGCAAAGGTTAGCCGCATTCCGTAGGCCATTACGGCGAAGCCGCCTTGCATCTCCGC
>JANXLQ010000012.1 GCA_025355085.1 Rhodopila sp. | reverse complement strand
TGCGGGCTTTCAGCGAGCTTCGCACTCCAGCGCAACGGACTCGACCAGTGCCGGGGCAAGGGATCCTGATATGAGACAATCGGATGTCGAAACATGATCAAAGAACGTGCCAGACAGCTGTGGGCCAAGCCCGGCCATGACACATTTATCGACACCTGTGCCGCTTCTATCGACACCCATGCCGCTTCAACATTCGCAGCGTCAACATTCATTGACACCCGTGTCGCTTCAATAGCCAGCGGTCGTGGCGTCTCCGGATTCAACGGGTGCCGTGACTCAAAATCAACCATTCGCGATCCGGCATCTGCCCCCCTCATAGCCGCCAGCCCGAGTGGATCGCCGCGATGCCGCCCGACAAATTCCGGCATTTCACCCGCGCCAATCCGGCCTCCCGCATCATCCCGGCCAATGTCTCCTGGTCCGGAAACGTGCGAATGCTTTCGGCTAAATAGCGATAACTGTCCTCATCGCCCGCGATCATACGACCGAGGCGGGGCAGTACCTTGAACGACCATGCGTCATAAACAGGCGTCAGCGCGTGAACCGTGACGCGAGAGAATTCCAGGCACAGGAACCGGCCACCTGGCTTCAGGACCCGCCTCGCCTCCCGCAACACCGCCGCTTTGTCGGTGCAGTTGCGCAGGCCGAACGCCATCGACACCCGATCGACGCTGCGATCCGGGAGCGGCAGTTTCTCGGCGTCGGCGACCGCGAACGTGACATCGTTCGCAAAACCCTGATTGAGGGCGCGATCCCGCCCGACCGAAAGCATGGCGTTGTTAATATCGGTCAGGAAGACGGGTCCGCCGCCGCGCTTTAGCCAACCGAAACCAATGTCCCCCGTCCCGCCCGCCAGATCGAGCAGCGTGTGCGCCGGCCTCGGTTGCAGGTCGCCGATAAATATCCGTTTCCAGACGCGATGGATGCCCAACGACATCAAATCGTTCATCAGGTCGTAGCGCGGCGCCACGCTGTCGAACACAGCGCGCACCATGCCGGCTTTCTCGGCGGGGTCCACCGAGCGGAAGCCGAAATCGACGGTCGTTGCGGGATTGTGGCTCATGGGCACACCGTATAGCCTGATCCCGGTAATGCCGGAACTCCCTGAAGTCGAAACTGTGATGAGAGGCCTTCAGGCGCGCCTGGAAGGTCGTGTTCTGCGCCGCGCCGTCGCCCGCCGGCCGGATTTGCGTTGGCCGCTGCCCCCGGGTCTGGTTGCGACCCTTACCGGCGCCAGGGTCACCAGTTTCCGGCGCCGAGCCAAATACATCCTGATGCGGCTGGATAGCGGTTGGTCGGTGTTGATTCACCTCGGCATGTCCGGACGCATGTTGCTGGAACCTGCCGGCCGCAACGACATCACCTTGCACGAGCACATCGAGTTGGAAACCGACGACGGCTGGCGGGTCGGCTTTATCGATCCGCGCCGCTTCGGTTCGGTCGATCTAATCGAGACGGATCGCGAGGATCAGCACCGGCTGCTGGCCGGCCTCGGCCCCGAACCGCTGGACGATACGTTCTCAGTCGCGATGCTGTCGGCGGCGCTGGCGGGCAAGAAGACCCCGATTAAGTCGGCGCTGCTCGACCAGAAGATCGTCGCCGGCCTGGGCAACATCTATGTGTGCGAGGCGTTGTTTCGCTCCGGTATCTCCCCGCTGCGACTCGCCGCGACCATCCCCGGGGTGCGCGCCAAACGGCTGGTGCCGGCGATCAAGGAAACGCTGACCGAGGCCATCGCCGCCGGCGGCTCGTCGTTACGGGACTATGTCCAGACCAACGGCGAACTCGGGTACTTCCAGCATGCCTGGAAAGTGTACGGCCGGGAGGGAGATCCCTGCCCCGGCTGTCAACCCGGTCAACCCTGTGCCGGTGTGCAGCGGATCGTGCAGGCGGGTCGCAGCACGTTCTACTGCCCCCGGAAACAGCATTAGACGATGCCCCGTTCGCTGGCCGCTATTGGCAGTTCTCATTTTGACAAAGCGGCGATGGTGTCTCTTTGCGGGCGAAGTTTTGCCATCCACGAATCGCGATGCTGGTTCGAATAAAGACTGGGATGGCAGGCATTCGACTGCCATGACGAGAACGGTCGAAACATTGGGCCGTTGGTATTAGCAGGCGTGCGGTGAACCCCCTATTGGGCGCAGACTCGCTTTTGGTATAGTCACGCCGCATAACAGGCGGCGGATCGGGCCCGTCCCGGAGGAGCACTTCATGCCGACCTACGAAAACATTATCGTCGAAACCCATGGCCGCGTCGGACTCATCCGGCTCCATCGCCCCGCCGCGCTGAACGCGCTGTGCGACCTGCTGGTCCGCGAACTGGGCGAGCAACTGCTGGCATTCGACGCCGACAAGGGCATCGGGGCCATTGTCATCACCGGCAGCGACCGTGCCTTTGCCGCTGGCGCCGACATCAAAGAAATGCGCGACCGCACCAATCCGGCCGCGATGGTCGAGGATTTTATCGGCGCCGGCTGGGAAACGGTAACGCGTATCAAAAAGCCGGTAATCGCCGCGGTGGCGGGATTCGCCCTGGGCGGCGGCTGCGAATTGGCGATGATGTGCGACATGATCTTCGCGGCCGACACGGCCAAATTTGGCCAACCTGAGATTAACCTCGGCGTGATTCCAGGCGCCGGCGGCACCCAGCGGTTGACCCGGGCGGTGGGCAAGTCGAAGGCGATGGACATGGTTCTGACGGCGCGGATGATGGACGCGGCCGAAGCCGAACGGGCCAACCTGGTGTCGAAGGTCTTCCCCGCCGACCAACTGCTGCCAGAAGTAATGAAGATCGCCGACCGGATCGCCAACATGTCGCCCGTAGCGGTGCAATTCGGCAAGCAGGCGGTCAACCGCGCCTTCGAATCGACGCTGATCGAGGGCGTACGGCATGAACGCGCCCTGTTCCTGTCGATGTTCGGTACGCCGGACCAGAAAGAGGGCATGGCCGCTTTCGTCGAAAAACGGAAGCCTAACTTCCAGATCGGATAACGACGCGTCCAGGGCGCCTCCGCCGTCTTCACGGGCGACGGAGGCGTTTAAATATTAACACAATTTACTGATTAACGACGATTTAACATCTCATTACCGGGATATCTCTCGCTTATTATTAAAGGATGGGATAGCAGACGGCATGGTCAATTGCCTGTCCGCTGTTTCGTATGCTGGCCCCCGGTCTGGACAATCAGGCATATCGGGCGGACCGGAAGTCAACCTGCTGCTGGTTAGCCGCGATCCCACATGGGTGCGCGCGGTTCGCGGGGCGGCGTCGGCGATGGGCGGCGGCGATGTGTCCACCTGCGATGCGAAAGGCGCCGTGGTTCGATTGGCGGCGATGCGCCCGCATTACTCCCATCTTCTGGTGGATCGGAACGACGCGGACGGGTTGATCGATGAGTTCGCCAATCTCGCCACCGAAATTGCCTCCCCCAACACAGGCATATTTATGCTTGGCGCCGGCGACACCAAACATCCCAACATCCGCGTTATACCGGCAGCCACATCCATATCGGTTTTAGAGGCCTTGATGGCAAGCTCGTTTCTGTCCGGCAAGGGACCCCCCATGGACCTGACCGAAATCCGAGCCGCGCTGATGGGCGCGATGATCGGAACACGTTATCAACCGATTGTCCGCATCGCGGATCGCCGTCCGGTCGGCGTCGAGGCCCTGGCCCGTCTTAATCATCCTGACCTCGGCCAATTATCGCCAGATCGATTCATACCCCAAATCGAAGGCGCCGGCCTTGCGGGCGAACTCACCAGTCTGGTGTCAGTGATCGCGTTCGCCGATCTCGCAGGTCCCTTTCTGTCCAAACGCGGCCTGCGGATGTCAGTGAATTTCCCGTTGGACGTATTGTTGCAGCCATCTGCACTGGACCGGCTTGACGAACAGAGACTTGCAGCCGGTCTCGATGCCGGCAACATCGTTGTCGAACTGACTGAAAGCAGGCCGGTGGACGATTTTCCGCAGCTTCGCCGATCGCTGGAGCGGCTGCGCGGCCTGGGCTACGGGGCCGCGATCGACGACGTCGGACCCGCGGTACCGAATCTCGCACCGTTGCTGGAACTGCCGTTCACCAGCCTGAAACTGGATAAAGTGCTGGTGCAGGACGTGCTGGTGTCAGACGACGTGCGGCGCTTTTTGGCGCAGACCGTTATCTCGGCCAAGGCGAGCGGCTTCACCGTCGTTGCCGAAGGCGTAGAAACCGACGCGATCTGGAATGCGATGCGGGACATCGGTGTGGACGAGATCCAGGGCTTCCTCGCCGCTCGGCCGCTGCCCGTGGCTGCGGTGCCGATCTGGTGGGATGCCTGGATGGGTCAAACTACCGCCGGCACCTAATTCGGGCGTCCGGTTTCGAACCCTGTTGCTTTCCGTTCAACCAATTGCCCTGACATCCAACGTGGCGGAGATTGCCTCCGGGGTCGAATCGCGAGACGATCACCGCGTAGCTGATCGAGGAGGCCGGAATGGCACGCAACATCGCCGTTGGCGTTGGAATCATGGAGTATCCGTTCGACACCTCGGACGGTTTCTGGCGCTGGGTCGATCTGTGCGAACAGGGCGGACTGGACTCGATCTGGCAGACCGACCGCATTGTCAGCCGGACGCCGATCCTGGAGTGCATGACCACGCTCGCCGCCATCGCGGGACGAACGCGACGGATCAAGTTCGGCGTCAACGTCGTTTCGGTGGCCCTGAGGGAGCCGGTGCTCCTCGCCAAGCAATGTGCCACGATCGACGTGTTGTCGGGTGGCCGCCTGCTGCCGGGATTTGGCATCGGCAGTCCGCGCGGGGCGGAATGGACGGCAATGCACCTGGACACCACCACACGCGGTCGCAAAACAGATGAGGCGCTGGAGATCATCAGCCGGTTGTGGTCAGGAGAGGCGTTGGATTACGCAGGGCGGCATTTCAAGCTGACGAAAGCCTCTATCTCACCGGTGCCGGTGCAGCCCGATTTACCGATGTGGATCGGTGGCTCGTCCGAGGCCGCGATCAAGCGCACCGCGAGGGTCGGCACGGGCTGGCAGGCCGGTGCGGAAACCCCGGAATTCGTCGGTGAGGTCATCGCCGGCATCAAAGCCGCTTTGGTTGAAACGGGCCGGACGATCGACGAAGATCATTACGGCGCGGCCTTCGCGTTCCGATTCGGCGGGCCGGACGACCAGGGCGTGGCGAAAGTCATGGAGCAGTATAAGGCCCGTACCGGACGCGATCCGCGCGACCTGTTCGCGATGGGCGATGCAGAAACGATTCTACAGCGGTTAAGCGAATACGTCGCGGCCGGCGCTTCGAAATTCATCCTGCGCCCGATCGCCGGCGGAGATGCCGATATGCTGGCGCAGACGAAACGTTTGGTGGAGGAAGTATTGCCTCAGGTCGCTGCTCGCTGGCCAAAGCAGCGAAAGGTAGCGGCCTAAAGTGAAATAGGATTGCGAATCAAAGATCGTTTGAGTCCCTGTTATTGCCCATATTGCCGTAAAAATCGATGTACAAAGGAAAGCAACCCAGCGTGTAGCCCGGAATGCGCCGCCAAAAAAATCCACCCCAGCCGCGGCTCGCGACGATCCCTTGTGCGCCCCTCCCTTGGAAGCTGCCCCAAGGAGTGGGATGATCCGCCACGCAAACATAAACTGAGGAAACAATGGCACTCTTAGACGGCAAAGTCGGCATCATCACAGGCGCCGCGTCCGGCATCGGCGCGGCCACCGCCCGCACCCTGGCCCGGGAAGGCGCCCGGCTTGTGCTGACCGACCTCGACGACGCGGCCGGGTCTGCATTGGCCGAGGAAATCGGGGGCATCTATCTGCACCACGATGTCGCCGAGGAAGAAGGTTGGCCAGCCGTCATCGCCGCGGCCGAATCTTACGGGCGCCTGGACATCATGGTGGCGAATGCCGGCATCGGCATTATGGGCAGCGCCATCGACATGTCGCTGAAGGACTGGCGCCGGCAAATGGCGATCAACGTCGATGGCGTGTTCCTTTCGGTCAAGTATTGCATCCCGGCGATGCGGCGCGCCGGCAATGGCGGCTCGATCGTGATGCTGTCTTCGGTCGCCGGGCTGCGCGGATCGGCGGGATTGGCCGGCTACAGCGCCACCAAGGGTGCGGTCCGTCTGTTCGCCAAATCGATGGCGCTGGAATGCGCGCAGGCTGGCGATGGCATTCGGGTCAATTCCGTGCACCCCGGTATCATCGCGACCCCGATCTGGAAGAAACTCCCGGCCGGTTCCAACCATACGATCGACCCCTACGCCATCGCCGAAATGTCCGTGCCGCTGGGCAAGGCCGGTGAGGCATCGGAAATCGCCGACGGCATCCTGTTCCTGGCGTCTGGCATGTCCAGCCACATGACAGGGTCGGAACTCGTGATCGATGGCGGCTTGACCGCCGGGCGGGTCACGCGATTGACCCGGTGAGGCTGTTCGAAATCGCCGCAGCCGTCGCGCACCCCGATCATACCGTTACGATCATATGGTCGGACGGTGTGCGCGGGGTGCTCGATTGCCTGCCCATCATCGATCGGGGCGGCTGGTTCACGCCGCTGCGCGACGGTGACTATTTCGCCTCGACGATGATCGTCTTGCCGGACGGGGCGGGCCTCACATGGCCAGAGGAAATCGACTACACGGCCGATTTCCTGCGCCAGCTGACGTTTCCAAATGGTATGGCCGGAGACGGCTGAAGGGCCGAACCCCGCCGCGCCGTCCGGAGAACTCCGTATTCGACAGCCGCATTCTCTTGGCTCGCATTGCTGGTCTTGTCCGGCAATGAACCGGCCAGCGGCCTCTACATTTGGGATCATCTTGCATGCTGTTCGACTTTCCCGTGCCCACGCTCGACCATGTGGTCGTCAACGCCCGCGACCGCATCGACCAGGCCGCCGACACCTTCCGGCGGCTCGGTTTTACCCTCACGCCCCGCGGCTATCACACGCTCGGTTCGATGAACCATCTGGCGATGTTCGGCACCGACTACCTGGAACTGATCGCTGCCAAACCCGGCGACGGCAGCAGGCCCGAAATCATGAGTGCGCCACTCGGTCTGGACGCCCTTGTCTTCGCCACCGAGGACGCCACCGCAACCTATGAGGCATTGCGGCGCAACGATGTCCCGATCGACCCGCCGCAACAATTCTCCCGCCCGGTTCAGGTCCGGGGCGAAGCGCGCGATGCGGTATTCCGCACGACCCGCCTGCCCCGCTCGGTTTCGCCGGCCGGACGGTTATACTTCTGCCAACACCTGACCCGCGATCTGGTGTGGCGCGACGAATGGCGCAGCCATGCCAACGGTGCCGTCGGGATCGCCCGCGCGGTGATCGCGGCCGAAAAGCCGGACACCCCGGGGGGACTGTTTGCCCGAATGTTCGGCCGGCATACGGTGCGGGAGACGGACGATGGATGTTCTTTGATCGCCGGACTGTCGCGGTTCGACGTGGTCACTCCCGCTGCGCTGTGGGAGATGTTCGGTGGCGCGGCACCCGATAGCCGAGGCCGGCAGGACTACATGGCGGCGTTGACAGTCCGCACCCTGTCGTTGGATGCCGTGGAAACGGCTTTGGAAGCGGGCGGCATACGCGGGTGGGATCGTATCGGCACCAGCGTACTGGTACCAGCGACGGAGGCATTCGGAGTGACGATCGAATTCAGTGTGTAAGCAGGGCTGGGTGTAAGCGGGGCTGGGTGTAAGCAGGGCTGGGTGTAAGCAGGGCTGGGTGTAAGCGGGGCTGAGGTTGAACGCTGCGTGTTGGACGGCCAGTTCTTGCATCCGCGATCATCCGTCAGCGGCCGTGGCCCAATCACTGTCGCTGGCGGCCGGCGTTTCCCCTGCTACTGCCGCCGTCAACAAATTCGGAATCGCCGCAATAAAAGCCCCCGGTGGTAACTTTTTGTTCATCTATTTCCGGCAATGCTGCCCGCGTGCCCGAAACCGCCATCCCGCTGACCGAGAACCACCAGCCGGCAACCTTCCGAACCCGGGGGGTCGCCGTACCCTTCACGACCCCGCTGCTCGCCGGGGCGCGTATTCGGAACTCCAGCCGCACGGGCGTTGAACTAGTGGTGCCGAATCTCTCCGGCGGACGAGGGGTCTATATCCTGCACTGGCCGGGTGTGTGCGCGCTTTGCAAACCCACCGTGCATGACACCATGCTGTTCCGCCGTTTCTCCCGTCTTCGCGACATCGATACCGCCAGCATACGGAGCGCCGCGCAGGAGGTGGCGATCGAGGGCCATGCCGGACGGGAAGCGGCAACCGGCGCCGGGGCCTCTGCCGCCGCAGACCGGTCGCAACGTTTACTGGCCCATTTCCTGCTGCTGATGGGTGTGGTTGAGCAAGTGGACCCCAATGGCAGCCAGGCCACATCGGTCATGGAACGCACCTCCGACCGCGACCGCCGAGCGAGTGCGGCGTTGCATGTGGCGGGTGTCACGTTAGGGCGTCCGGCAGCCTATCTGGCCGGCGGGCTGGCATCGATGGGCGACGCATTTGCGTCCGTCGGGGTCGCCCCGGACGACTGTATCGCCCGCATTCCCCGCCTGATTCTGCGCCTGGAGGAAGCCTCGGCCGCGATGTCGGGCTGGTTGTCAGAGGCAGTCAACAACGACATCGACGGCCTGGGCGGCTTGGCGGCGATGGCGATGCGTTCGGCCAGTCAGGCGGGAGCAGAGCTGCTGCGCACCACGCGATTGCCGCTGACCGACCCTGTGGCGTTGTTGAAGTCCTGGTGCGCCGCCCGCACCGAGGTGACGGCACTGGCTGGCCGTTGCGACGCCTTGCTGGATGGGTGGGAACGGGTTGCTCTGCTCTGGACCACGGCCACGACCGATGCGTCGCGACGGGCCACCTTGTTGGAAATGATCCCGCTGATGCCGGTGCTGCCTCGGGAGGTCATGGACTGGCGCGGCGTCACCATCCCGCCAGGGGCACTGGACCCGGTCTGCCGGGTCACCAGTCACGACGACGGCTGGCGCAGCGGCGCGGCGACGTTCGGCCTGATCGAGCGGAATGAAAAGCTGCGGGCAATGAGTCTCTGATGGCCCTCAATGCGGAACCGGCGCGGCCACACCACCCGGAAATACGCGCACTGAGGCAGGAACTTGCGCAGGCAAGCAATTCGCAGATCATGCGCATCGTGGCCACGGTGGACGCCATGATATCGCGCGGAACGGCCGACCAGTTGGTCGCGCCGCTTCGGCAACGCCTGATCGAACTACGGCCGCCGCGACCGCTGCGCTTTGCTCGGCTGCTGTTCCATCCGCTCGATCCGCTCATTGTACCCGCGACGCGCTGGCGTCTGGGGCATCACGCGATTCCACGCACCGTCGTGGCACCCATGGCGGATCATGTGCGCCGGGCGATGGGGGAGGCCGGGGCCACGATCGAGGCTGCCATCGCCGGTCACACCGATGCCGAGACCGACCTGATCGCCGGCCTGGGGCCATCGGTTTGGCCGGCGGCAGCGCTGATCCTGGGTGACGGAGCGATCCCCGCCGTCTGGGACAGCACCGGACTTGGCGATGCAACCTTTCAGCCGATTGCCACCGTCGTTTCCACCCTGCTGGGTCAGGCCGTAGCAATCGATGCTCTCTGCGTCGGAACGGCAAACGGACTCCTGCCGCCACGGGCGGAGGCGATCGGCAAGGTCCTGACCGAGGTGGCGGCGACGAACGGCAAGGCCCTGCCAATGCTGGTTATGCTGATATTTGCCCGTTTACCCCGGGCCGCGACCCTGTTGATGGAGTTCCAGGCCGGCCCGCACGGGGCGGCGGTGCAGGTCGCGACAGATCAGGCCGCGGATCTTCTGTTGCGACAACTGTATGAAGCCAACGGCATCGAAATCCGGATTGCCACCGGATCGCTGGCGGACTGCGGCGGTACGGTGCAAGGCATCACGACGTTACTGCGATCGCTGGAAACGGCCAACGCGAAATCGCCCCGGCGCGAAAAACTACGGGCCGTACGCGATCGGCTGGACGCCGGGTGCAAGGCGCGTTTCGCCTCCAGCCTGCAGGATGACCTGTTGATGCCGTTGCGCGACCTCTCGGGTTCCCCCGATACAGCGGCAATTTCGGCTTTGGAAACGACCGCGCGCAGTCTGCGCGTCCTGGAAACCGAGGGTCGCACGTTAGGTAGCGGCGCCACCTACGACCTGCTGCTGGAAAAAGCGGCGGCGGCACTGGAAAGCGGTGCGATGCAACTGGTCCTGTCCCCGGCCGATCAGGCTCGGCTGGTGGAAATCATCGCCGGTTCGGAAGCGGCGCTTCATGTGCTGGAGTCGCGGTCTTGATTTTGGTACTATGGCATCAGTAATCGCCGGCCGCGGAAAAGCGGATTGTTCCGTCCAGTGTTTCGCCGCACCGCAGGACATGCATCGCCTGATCCGTCGGCAGGCCGGCACGATTCAACGCGTCCGGCATGTGGCTCACTGGCTCCACACAGAAAAAATCGGCACCTCTCGGCGTAAACACCTGCAGGTTTCGGAATGCGCCGCTGGCCTCGATCCGCAGGCTTGCGGGGCAGAAATTCTCATTATGGCGTTCGATGCCGGAATCTTCGCCCGCGTCATGGCGGTAGAAAATGCCCCCCGCTTTGGCAAAATGGGAACGGCTGCTTATGGGGCCGGCAAAAATGTCGGCCTTCCCGGACCACCCGGTGAAGCAGTTGTCCAGCCGGGACCGGCCCACGGAACGGGGCCGATCGTGCCGCCAGTCCTCCGGCGGCGCATCGTGACGCAGAGGCAGCGAGTCCGCATCGTTTTCCCAGGCGCCCGTGGCATCGAAGCGCAACATGGAATTGTGGGCCCGGGGAAAATACGGGTGTAAACCGAGCCCGGCAGGCGCGGGCGAGTCGTGGCGGTTGGTGAGGCGCATCGTCACGGTCAGGGCCGTTCCCGACAGGCTGTAGGCAATCGACGCATCGAAGGCGAAGGGCCAGGACGCGTCGGGCTGGTGAGCCAAAGTCAGGGCGATGGAACGGGTGGTGGCCTGTTGCACACTCCAGGCACGCTGCCAGCCGAGGCCGTGGATGCTGTGCGGCCGATCCCCAAAATTACGCTTCAGGCTGTATTCCCTGCCATGCCACGCGAATCGGGCATGACCGACGCGGTTGGCGTAAGGCAACAAAGGAAAGCAACCCATCGCATGCACATCCCCCCCAGCCGAGACTTGCGGCAGAGCCCGGCGCAGGATCGGGGTGCGTCCCACCATCCAGCCGGTGATGCCCGCGCCATACTCGGGCGCGACGACAAGGGAGGACGCGCCCGACGTCAATGTCAGCATGTATGGACTCCGGTTCGCACCCAGCCTAACCCGTTAGCCAACGTTTCGTCAGGAGGAATCAGGCGTGGAGGAAGTCGATTGCGTCGTAGTGGGTGCCGGGGTCGTGGGCCTGGCGGTGGCGCGTGCGCTGGCGCTGGCGGGTCGCGAAGTCATCGTCCTGGAAGCGGCGGAGGCGATCGGAACCGAGACATCGTCCCGCAACAGCGAAGTCATCCACGCCGGCATCTACTACCCCGCCAACAGCCTTATGGCTCGGTTTTGCGTCGCCGGGCGACGGAAGCTGTATGCGTATTGTGCTGAGAAGGGTGTGCCGCACATCAACTGCGGCAAGCTGATCGTGGCGACCAGCGCGCAGGAAGACGCGATGCTGGCCGGTATCAAGCAGCGGGCGGAAACCAATGGCGTCGAGGGCATGCGGGTGTTGACCGCGGCCGAGGCGGTCGCGATGGAACCGAATCTGGTTTGCACCAGCGCACTGTTCTCACCCGCCACCGGCATCATCGATTCGCACGGCTACATGGTGGCGTTGCAGGGCGACGCCGAGAATGCCGGGGCAGTCCTTGTGTTCCACAGCCCCGTGCTGGGCGGGCGTGTGGCCGGACGCGGGATCGAGATCGATGTCGGCGGCGCCGACCCGATAACGCTGCGCTGCCGGTTGCTGATCAACTCCGCCGGCCTGCATGCACCGGGATTGGCCGGGCGGATCGTCGGAATGCCGCCGGATCGGGTGCCGGCGGCGTACTACGCGAAGGGGAACTTCTTCACGTTGTCCGGGCGGTCGCCGTTCTCCCGCCTGATCTATCCAGTGCCCGTACCGGGCGGTCTGGGCGTGCATCTGACCATCGATCTTGGCGGACAGGCGCGGTTTGGTCCGGACGTGGAGTGGATCGATGCGATCGATTACACCGTCGATCCGTCGCGATCCGATAGTTTTTACGCGGCGGTGCGGCGGTATTGGCCGGGGCTGAAGGACGGCGGGTTGCAGCCGGGATACTCGGGCATTCGCCCCAAGACGGTGCCGAAGGGCGCTTCGGGACAGGATTTCGTCGTGCAGGGACCGCAGACGCACGGGGTGCCGGGGTTGATCAACCTGTTCGGGATCGAAAGTCCCGGGCTGACCGCATCCCTGGCGATCGCCGATCATGTGCTGGAGGTTTCACGGACGGAGTCGTAGGCGCCGCTTTCCAAACGATCGGCGCCGCGCCCCCGAAACCAAAGTGTCATCGCCACCATCGATGACGCATTCGGCACGAAATCAGGGACACGGCCATGACCGAGTCGGTGTTTTTTCTTAAACAGCCGTGATCGCCAGGCCACAAAACGATGCAATTTTTTGACTCAGGTTCTGTCGCCTGCGGTTCGGTTCGCGGCACCGAAACGGATAATTCTGACGGCAAGCCCCCGGGACATGCCTTCACGCTCCGACCTGCCCGCTAGCGCAACGTAGGCCGCACGCCACCCTGCGCCGGGAACCGTGCGCCCGATGCAGCGGCCCGCTCTGTCACAGCACCGAAAACCAATCCAATGGTGGTCCACATGAGCAATTGCATTCCGAAGGATGCGACCCTGAACTGCCATAGAACAACCGCGGGGAACCCGTCCGGCACCTCGTTGACGCCGGGAAGTATCCACGCTGCCGCAGTCATTGCGGCCAGGTAGGCCCCAGCCGCGATCAGGGCCGCATCCCAACCCCCTATCCGCGTGGCAAGGCGCCTGCGCAGTAACGCTGCGGCGATCATTGCGCCAACCGACATTGCCAACATTATGAAATACAGGGCGGTGCGTTCGCGGATTGTGTCCGCGTCCCCGACTGCGGGCGGGCTGGCTGGATATTTCAGGATTGGAACCACATACACCGCGACAAAGCCCGATGCCGCCAACAACGCGGAGGTGGCCCGCGGCCCAAGATCGGCCACTCGGCGATCCGCAACCGCGAAGACCAACGCGAACAACCCCCCAAAAGCAATGGAATAAACCACTACGCCTGTGAGCAACCCGGCGGTAGCCTGGATTTCGCGGCTTACAAGTTCTGGCTCTTGCAAGACAGGAATGCCTTTGGCTTCCTTGGCCTTGACCTCGTCGATCGCAGTTTCGAAACCGATCGCGCGATCGACCTGCGGTTCGCCGAAAACCTTACCGAAGCCGAAAACCAGTAGGCCGGCCAGGAGCCCGACGAGCATTCCGCGGATCAAAAGCGCCCTGACCATGAGAGGCAACTCCTGTCAGTGGCAGGGAAAACCGAGCAGGTGCCTGCCATCGTGGAGGAATTCATGGACATACATGCCGTGGAAAAGAGATGTGGCCCCCTCTTCGGCACCGACAAAATAGATTGCGAGCACAGCCACCACGCTGAATATTGCCCAGGGCAAAACTTGGCGAACGGGAATCGGCTGGGCGGAAACGGTGGGCAAAAATATAGTGTCAGACACAATTTGTCTCCTGCTGCTGTTGACATCCTTCTGGACGCTACGGTTTTAAGGATCGAAGTTGTATCGCAAATCTCGTACATCTGCAACGACGGGGTCCCTGCAACATTGGCGCGGCCACTACTACCGATCTCAACGCCCAAGCAGAACGAAAGGGATGCTACGATTTGGGACTTCGCGCTGCCACCTGAGAGAAATTCCATGAGCGTGCGTTTAACGCTGATTTGCCACGCTGCGACCAATGCTGTCCGTGCGGTTGCATTTCCCGCCGACGAGCCGATCGACGAACAAGGTCGTGCGAGGGCATCGTCACTTGCCAACGCAGTAGGCCGGGTCGATGCCGCGTGGACCAGCCCAGCGCTGCGGGCCACCCAAACTGCCGCAGCACTGCAACTTAACGCAACGGCCGATCCTATGCTGCGGGATATCAACCTCGGCCGTTGGACCGGCCGCTCGTTTGCGGAGGTGCGGGAAAATGAGCCGGATGCGGTCGCGGCATGGACCAGCCAAAACGATGCGGCGCCACACGGTGGTGAATCGGTCGTCGCTTTACTTGAGCGGGTCGCCGGTTGGCTCGATAAATTAAAACAACAAGAGGGGCGGATCGTGGCCGTTACCCATCCCGCCGTTATCCGCTCTGCCATCGTGCTGGGAATAGACGCCAAACCGATGTCGTTCTGGCGTATCGACATCGCACCGCTCTGTCGCGTCAGGCTTAGTGGCAACACCGGCCACTGGACTCTTCAATCGATCTGCCCACTGGCCGGACAACCGTAACGCCCTCTGCCCGGCACATGCGGATGGCGATTTGGCAGCCAGCGCCGCGCTATCGGTGCGGCAGCAATGCCACACCAGCAGCACCGGCGGCCGGCAGCACACGATACATCGCGAATTCCCCGCCGGGGCGGATAACCGAACCGATCCGGTCAGCCTGCGCCCAGAGCGCGGCATCGGGCGGATCGGTTCGGCGAGCGTCACGCACCAGCAGCCCGGGACCATGACCAAGTGTAGCAGCCGGAAGGTCGGTTAGCCTCCAGCGGTCATCTGTCCCGGCAACCCGCGCTCCGGATGGCAACCACCATGCCAGTTCGCTGGCCAGCGCATACCCATCCGCCGCGACGAACGCGGCACCGCTGGCCTCCCTGGCCACCTGCTCCGCCACTCCATCCCATCCAGCCAGCCGCAGGGCGATCGGATCGAGCTTCGGCGGCAGCGGGATCAACCCGGTCGTAGCCTGCACATACGCCAGCCCGGTGATCGCGAACCCCAGCGCCGACGCGCCGCCCCACCACCGTTTCGGCACAAGCGCCCCTCCAGCGGCAACGGCCAGCGCCGGATAAATAATCGCCGGCCAATTCCCCTGCACCCGGTCGCCGACTGCGTGCTGCACGAACACCAGAACCGGCGGCAGCGACAGCGCCACCAGCAGCGACCAACCCGGATCGCGATCCCTCCAGGCCCGGCGGATAGCCACCACGAGCCCGATCATGCACAGCGTCCACACCAGCGGAGTCGCCAGCCCGATCTGACCACTCACCAACTCCGCCAAAAACCCGGCCGCCCGGGATGGTTGCCAGTCGTTAACCCGACCGCCCTGTTTAGCGAATCCGGCCCAGCCATGGCCGGCATTCCACACCAGCACCGGCGCGAACAGCGCCAGCCCGATCGTGCAGGCGGCCCAGGGTTGCCAACGCCGTAGCCACGACCGAGCGGCGGGGACCAACAGAACCCAGAGGCCGATGCCGATCCACAGGAACAGCGCGGTATATTTGCTGTCCAGCGCCAAGCCGCCGAACACGCCAGCCACCAGCCACCAGCCGCCCGGCCCACCGATACCAGACCCATTGATACCCGACCCGCTAGCCACCAGACGCGCCATCGCCCACAGCGTCGTGGTCCAGAAAAACAGCAGCGGAGAATCGGGAGTCATGATGACCGTGCCGACGCCCAGCAGCAGCGTCGCGTTCAGCAACACCGCCGCCACGATTCCGGCTTTAGCTTTAGTGCCCGGGAACAACACGCGGCCGGCGTCGAACAGCATCCAGGACGCCACCGCCGCCGCCAGCGGACCCATCGCCCGGACCCCCAGCGCGGTTTGTCCAAACACCAACGTCCCGGCCTTGATCCAAAGCGCCACCATCGGGGGATGGTCGAGGTATCCCGGCGCCAGGGCGTGCGACCAAACCCAGTAATAGGTCTCATCCGGCGCTAACGGGGCGGTGGCCGCGACGGCCAGCCGGATCAACGTTACCGCCGCCAGTGCGACGGAAAGCCGGTTCACCGCGCTCGCCAGACCAGCGTCGCCGACACCGCGTAGTTCCATACCACGCCGATCATCGCACCGATCCCGCCCGCGACGGTCCATGTGGTGTGCTGTTCATAGAGTACTTTCGCGATACCGACATTGGCGATGGCGCCGAACCCGCAGACCACCATGAACAGCAGCAGGCCGCGCCATAACCGCGGGCCTTTCAATCGTTGGTCGCGGTATGTGATCGCATTGTTAAGCTGGAAGTTGAATATCATCGCAACCAGCGTGGCCAGCGCCTGCCCGGTTTCAAACCCCAGCGTCGTGCTTTGGCGAAGCAAACCAAGCACCACGAGATGGACGATGATACCGAGGGCGCCGACGAGGGCGAAGGAGAAAAAACGTAGCGGCAGCAACCCGCCGAATATCTTGTCGAGCAGCAAACCCGCAAACTGGACCATCACCAGCGCGTCCATTTTGCTCTCGCCCGCGGCACGCTCACGGAACCGGGCGGGAACTTCCAGCACCCGCAATGGTGCGGTGCTGCTCAGGACAAGGTCGAGCAGGATCTTGAAGCCCTGGCCGTTCAGTTCGCGCGCGAGATCCTCGAACAATACGCGGGGAAGCATGAAGAACCCGCTCATGGGATCGGTCAGGCGGACCGGCAGGAATGCCTGTGCCAGCCAGATGCCGCCATCCGACAGGACGTGGCGGAAACGGCTGGACAGGCCGGCGTTGTCGCCGCCTTCGACATGCCGGCTGGCGACGGCGATATCGTAACCGCCGGCCCGCAAGGCGTTGAGCATGACGGGCAGGCGTGTCTCATCGTGCTGGAGATCGCCATCGATGACCGCCACATAATCGGCCGAGGACGACAACGCACCCTCGATCACGGCCGAGGCCAGGCCGTGCCGGCCGATACGGCGGATACAGCGCACCCGCGAGTCCAGTTGGGCGATGCGCCGCACTTCCCGGGTCGTGCCGTCGGGGCTGTTATCGTCCACATAGATAACCTCCCAGGCGATACCACCTAGGGCCGCATCGAGTTGGGCGATCATCGGCGCGACGTTCGGGCGTTCGTTGAAGCACGGCACAATGACGCTCAACACAGGTGAGACCCGCACGCTGCCCGCCGCCGCATAGCTGTTGTGTGTGGGTGTATCGGGCATCCGTTTCCGATCGATTCGACAAGCCTCATGCGGGCGATTCCGCAGGCGAGCCGTGAGGGAACGGAGATACAAGACAGGTGCCGAAGGTCAAGCGAAATGGCACACCTGCAACCGCAGGTTATAGCCTAGTGTAAACTTATAAAAACTCTTGCGTTAATGATACGGATAAGGCCATACTCATCAAGTCGCCAGCGGACTCGTCAGAACTCATCATGAACCTGAGACTATCCCGAATCGCAGGACTGGCTTTGTCAATGACCGCCATGGCGGTCGGCGCGGCGCAGGCGACCACGTTGACAACGGCGAACATCTTCAGCCAGTTCGACGCGGTGATCTTCGGCAATTTTAGCACCTCGTCGGAGATCGAGGGCCGCACGGTCGTCGGCGGCAATCTGATCGGCGGTACTACGTTTAATATGAACCCGGCTAGCGCGGCGGCTTCCTCGTTCGCAGCCTTATCGGTTTATGGCAACGCCACAGCCGGCGGCAGTGAAAACATCAATAACGGTGGCGGCTTCGCCATCGCCGGCACCAGTAATGTGTCCTTCAACCTGAACGGCGGCGGTTCCGCCTATGTCGGCGGCAGCAACAGCGGCAACTTAAATTTTAGCGGTGCGGCGAACATAACCGTCGGCGGCGCGAACAGTGGCACGTTAAACCTGAACAGCGGCGGCAGCGTTTATACCGGCACCAACACCGGTACCATCGCCGGTGCCAGCAGCACGACCATGAAGATCAACGGCAACAACAGTGCCACTCTGTACCTGAACGGCGGCGGCACGGTTGCGCTGAACGGCAGCAACACCGGTACGATCGCCCTCAATGGCGGCTCATTGTCCTATACAGGCACCCAAAGCGGCACCCTGTACCTAAACAGTGGCGCAACAGCGACCAAGGTTGCCAGCCTTGATCTGCCCACCCCGGTCAGCACGCTGGGATCATTTGCCAGCACGTTCCAAACGCCTTTGGCCGCATTGTCCACCCAATTGAGCGGGATCGCGGCGAACAGCAGCACCACGGCGTCACCCTATGGTGCGATCGCATTCAATGCCGCGCCTGACGCGACAGGCACCGCGGTATTCGGCATCAACTCCTCGCTGTTTTCGCCTAACTCGACCGTAACCATCAATCTCGCCGGTGCGACCTCGGTCATTATCAACGTAAACGTCGATAGCTGCGTGTCCACCAACTGCGCGTTCGCGCTGCCGAACAGCTTGAATTTCATCAATCCGACCGGTTACGCCGCAACCGTGCTGTGGAATTTCGTCAATGCCACCAGCCTGAATTTCCCGACTGAGTTTGGCGGGTCGGTTTTGGCCCCGCTGGCGGCGGTGAGCAACAGTGCCCCAATTGACGGCACCGTGGTCGCCGCCAGCTTCGCCGGCTCGGCCGTCATTCGCAGTCGCCCATACACCGGCACGCTGCCGAATGGCGCCGCGCAGGGCCTGACACCGCCCGGAAGCACCGTCCGGGCGCCGGAACCAGCCAGCCTCCTGCTGATCTCCACCGGCCTCGCCAGCTTGGCCGCTATCCGGCGGCGGCGGCGGTAAGCAAGCCGGCTGTCCTGTGCATTGGAACGCCGTCAGGGTCGCCGGCCCCTTCGCGGGTCAGGACGACGCCCTCGCTTTACGCGACTCTTCCTAAAGCGGAACCCCGGACAGGCTAAGACTGGTGCGGATGGTCTGTAAGGTTTGCACGCGGCTGACAGTGGGTAGGCCGGTCAGTTTCTGGGTCAGTTGATTTTCGTGCGCAGTGTCGCGGGCGACGAGCTTCAACAAGAAATCGCCCCCGCCGCGGATCATGTGACATTCTCGTACTTCGGCCCAGCTTCCGGCGAGTTGCTCGAACGCGGACAGCACGATTTCCTTTTGGCTTTCCAGCCCGACGATTGCAAAGAAGGTGATTTCCCAACCCAGTTTCTGCGGATCGGTGTCGGCGTGATAGCCGCGGATTACGCCTGCCTCCTCCAACGCGCGAACGCGGCGCAGACATGGTGGGGCAGAGACGCCGGCCCGCTTCGACAGGTCCACATTGGTTATACGGCCGTCCTCCTGCAGGGAGGCAAGAATGCGGCGATCAATCGCATCCAGAATGATCGGCTTGTCGGAGTTGTGGGGCTTCATATTTATATTTTTGAACAGATGTTTCGTGGACGCATGGGAACTGAACAATCTTATTGCGTACGAGGCCACCCGCAAGATGGAAATCTCTACTTTCATCCATTATGGCCCACCATGCGCGATTTTCTTTAGGCGCCCGCATGTTTCACCATTTCATCCCTTCCCGTTGCCAGGTGTTCGGACCACGTTCAACCGCATGACCACACTGTTCTCATGGCTCACCCGCGCGCTGGCAGCCATTGGTGTGCTGATCCTGCTGCTGGCGGCAACGGTTGCCGGCGCGATTTGGCTGACATTGCCGGGATCGCGGCAGACGGCATCGCTTCCCGGCCTGTCCGGTGCGGTCGATGTCATCTACGACACAGACCATGTCCCGCGTATCCGAGCGGGATCGGAGTTGGATGCCGCCGCCGCGCTGGGGTTCGTGCATGCGAGAGATCGGATGTTCCAGATGGATTTGATGCGGCGCGCGGCATCCGGCCGGTTGTCGGAAATCGCCGGGCCGGCCACTCTTTCCATCGACCGGATGATGCGCACGCTTGGTTTGCGTCAGCACGCGGTCGCCGATCTGGCCGCTCTGCCAGCCGGCACCCGCGCCGTATTGGATGCTTACGCCAACGGCGTAAACGCGGCGATTGAGCGGAAAGGCCGCTTCATTGCTCCGGAATTCCTGATGTTGGGTACGCCGGAGCAGTGGGAACCGGCGGACAGCCTGCTTTGGGCGAAGACCATGGGACTGTGGTTATCGATGAACTGGCGGCAGGAGTTGTCACGGCAGGCATTGGCCGGAAAAATACCCGCCGCAATGCTGGATCGGCTTTGGCCGCGTCAATCGGGGGTGGCGGCGCCGGAAGCGATGAACGAACCGTCGCCTGGATTTGCCTCGGCTGCGTCGCGGTTGGCCTCGGTGCTGCCGCATTTCCCGGCGCCGTACACCATGCCATCCTCGGCATCGAACGAATGGGCGGTGGACGGGCGCCACACCGCGACCGGCGCGCCGCTGCTCGCGGGCGATCCACATCTGGCGTTCGGTTTTCCGGGTATCTGGTACCTCACGCGGATCGACTTTCCCGGCCGTGTGCTGGCCGGAGCAACCTCCCCCGGGGTCCCGTTCCTGGTGATCGGCCACAACGGGAAGATCGCCTGGACCTTCACCACGACCGGCGCCGACGTGCAGGACATCTTCATCGAGGCCGCCGCCGGCCCGGGCGAATACCAAACTCCAGATGGCCCGAAGCCGTTTGCGGTGCGGGAGGAGCGGATCAAGGTGCGGGGCCAGACCGAAATGGTGCTGACCGTTCGCGAAACCAGGCACGGTCCGGTCATCAGCGATCTGGATCATCCGGACGGCCCGGCCATGGCGGTGGCGATGGGCAACCTGCAACCCCTGGATACGGCCGCCGCCGGCCTGTTGGCGTTAAACCGGGCGGCGACGGTGCAGGAAGCGGGATTGGCGGCGGCCGCGATTTCGTCGCCGGTGCAGAACCTGTTGGTGGCGGACGCGAAGACCATCGGGCTGTTCGTCACCGGCCGCGTACCGATCCGCAAAGCGGGAGACGGTTCGGCTCCGGTGTCCGGCGACGGCCGCTACGACTGGATCGGTTGGGCCTCCGGCGAGCAGTTGCCGCACAGCATTTCCCCCGAAAGCGGGCGGCTGGTGAATGCCAACGAACCGGTGTGGCCGGCGGATTTTCCGGTGTTCATGGGACGCGACACGTTCGGCGACTGGCGGGCCAGACGCATCCGCGAGATACTTTCTAAGTCCGATCGGCACACAGCCGCCGGCTTCGCCGCGATCCAGATGGATGTAGTCGATACCTTTGCTCGGCAGGTCCTGCCGGCACTGCTCGCGGTGGGTGGTGCGCCAGCCAAGAGCGCATCAGTGGGCGGCATATCGGTGGACGGCGGATCGGACAAAGCGATCGAACTGCTGCGCGGCTGGGACGGATCGGCGGTGATGGACTCGCCCGCACCTCTGATTTTCAACGCCTGGATGAATTCATTTTACGCGGCGATTTTGCGCCATGCCGGTCTGGCGGCAGGCGTCGGGGCGCCGGTTTCGGACTTCGTGGCGTCGGTGCTGTCGCCTGCCGGAGCGCATTGGTGCGACGGGGACTGCACCCCAATCCTGCGCGATTCGCTGGCAGAGGCGATGCAGGGTTTAAGCGTCCGATTCGGCGACGACCCGGCGGCGTGGCGCTGGGGCGACGCGCATCAGGCGGTCTTCGCGCACCCGTTCCTGCGGTCCATCCCGGTTCTTGGGTCGTTCACCACCATCGGCATCCCCAGCCCCGGAGACGACAACACCTTGGATCGCGGCGGCATCGATGCGGCGTTCCAATCGGTGCATGGCGCCGCATTTCGCGGGGTCTATGATCTGGCCGGCCTCGATCGCAGTCTTTTTATGATCGCCCCCGGCCAATCGGGAAACCCATTCAGCACACATGCAAGAGATTTTGCCATGCGATGGCGGGACGGTGCTACAATCACTCTCGGGCCGGTGGCGGCCAACGTCACAGGAACGGTTCGGCTGATACCATGAGCTTTAGCACCCCCTATCCCAATGCGTATTTCCTGACCGAAGGCGTCATGTCGCGACGCTGCGTGGCGTGGGTGTTTGACGCATTCCTGATCGCGGTGCTGCTGTTTGCCCTGTGGTGGGTGCTGGCGATGTTCGGGCTGCTGACCTTCGGCCTGGGCTTCGGCGCCATGAGCATCCTGCCGTTCGTGCCGTTCTGTTACCATTTTCTGTCGCTGCTGGGTGCGTCCAGTGCCACGCCCGGCCAGCAGATGGTGGGACTGACGGTGCGGCGCGATTACGATCTGGGGCCGCCCACCGGCATACAGGCACTGGTTTCCGTCCTGGTGTTCTACCTGACGCTCGCCACCTCCGGTTTGCTGTTGGTGGTCGCGTTGTTCACCTCCCGCCATCGTACCCTGCACGATCTGGTCAGCGGCCTGGTCGTGGTGCGAGCCAGGGCGTTGACCGCGACGGCCGGAGGCATGAACATGCCCAACATCCAATGAGCTTATACAAACCCCCTCGGCGGCCGCAGTTCTTCTACACGACAGCGCCCCTGCCCTGCCCGTATTTGCCGGGACGCACCGAGCGCAAGGTGGTGACGGAAATTGCCGGTCCGGGTGCGGAGCCGCTGCATGACCGGCTGTCCCGCGCCGGGTTCCGCCGCAGTCACAACATCGCTTACGCGCCGGTTTGTCCATCCTGTCAGGCGTGCGTGCCAATTCGTATCCCGGTCGATATATTCCAGCCAGACCGGACACTGCGGAAGATCGGAAAGGCCAATGCCGGCCTGGAGGGTTATCGCGTGCCGGCCAGGGCGACCGCGGAACAGTTTCAGTTGTTCCAGCGCTATCAGAAAGTGCGGCATGGCGACGGCGACATGGCGAGCATGAGTTTCTATGACTATCGCGCAATGGTCGAAGATACGCCGATCGAAACATTCGTTATCGAATTCCGCGACGATCAGGACAGGCTGTTGAGCGCGTGCCTTGCCGATAAGTTGGGGGATGGATTATCGGCGGTTTACAGCTTCTTCGAACCAGGGTTGGAGAAGCGCTCGCTGGGAACCCACGCGGTGCTTTGGCTGATCGGCCTCGCTCGGTCGTTGGGCTTGCCGTATGTCTATCTCGGGTATTGGGTGCGGGAGAGCCGAAAAATGGCCTATAAGGCGCGGTTCCGCCCGAGCGAGGTGTTGATGAACGGAACCTGGCGGGTGCTGACCGAGGGCGAAATCGCCAGTGCTGAGACGGCCGAAATGGCGATGGTTACGGAATCCGCTGGTTGAGGTTGGTTTCCGATTGTGCCACGGCGCCAGGCGTCAATCGGCTTGTTCCCCGAACGCGCCGGTCGGCGCTTGTTTAATTCCCTTGCTTGGTTCCTGCCGCGGAACATAGATGTCGTCACAGACCTTCCCCAAGCGGTCGATAATGTCGCGCCGGCGGCACGGTCTTGTAGTGTTTTGGCATGGCTAAGCTTGGCCCATTTGCGGAAGGTCGCCATACTCTCCCCGTCTTGGCCGGGCTTGGCCCGGTCATCCACGACTTTCCGTTAGGATACATTTATGCCCGACCCTGATTGGCTGGTATGGGCGCGCGAGATCCAGGCAGTCGCACAAACCGGCCTCACATTCAGCCAGGACCCGTTCGACCGCGACCGTTACGCCGCCCTGCGCCGCTTGTCCGCGCGGATCATGGCGGACCACACCAGCGCGGACCTAAGCCGGATCGAGCAATTGTTCGATGCCGAAACGGGATACGCAACCCCGAAGGTCGGCGTCCGAGCCGCGGTATTCGACGCCGAAGGACGCATCCTGATGGTGCGAGAGACCGTCGATGAGCATCGTTGGTCGTTACCCGGCGGATGGGCGGATGTAAATCAGACTCCGGCCCAGTCCGCCGTGCGCGAAGTATTCGAGGAATCCGGCTACCATGTCCGCGCAGTAAAACTGGCGGCGGTGTGGGACCGCGCAAAGCACTTTCATCCGCCGCTGGCGTTCTCGATCGTTCGGATGTTCTTTATCTGCACGTTGGAGGGCGGGTCACCAAAGACCAGCATAGAAACGAGTGAAGTAGCCTGGTTCCCGGAAGCCGGCGTGCCCAAGGACTTGTCGCTGCGCCGGACATTACCCCACCATATTAGCCGGATGTTCGCGCATTGGCGGGAACCGGCGTTGGCGACGGAATTCGAGTGATTTTAACTATTGGTTCCATGCTTTCGCAGCTTAGGCCAGCCCGCTAATACCATGTTCCATCCCGGCGGGACCGTCCCCCAGTATCGGTTTCTGACCTTTGCGGCAGCCGTTTAATTTCCGCCCCGAGTGCCTCCCGAGCGCGTCCCAGTTCGTATAGCTGCTGTAGATTCAGCCAAATCTCGGGACCAGTGTTGAACCAGTGACCTAGGCGTAAGGCCGTATCGGCCGTGATGGCACGCTGACCGTTGATGATTTGGGCGATGCGGTTCACCGGCACAGCAACCTGACGTGCTAATTCGGCGGCGCTCATGCCCAGTTCATTCAATTCGTCGGCCAAGTGTTCCCCGGGAATGGATAGCAGTGCGTGCCATGTTGGATCCCCTCCCACTCAATGGTGGTAGTCCACGATTTCAACTTCGCTCGGTCCGCGAGCGCCCTCCGGCCACTCGAAACATATCCGCCATTGGTCATTGATGCGGATACTATATTGGCCGTTGCGATCACCTCTCAGCGCTTCCAGACGGTTGCCGGGGAAGCCGCGCAATGCCTGTAGATGCGGAGCGGCCTCCAACCGGTCAAGACGCTTTTCCGCTTGGCGGCGGAAGCTTTCAAAGGCCGGAACACGCCCCCCTTCGCCGCCCACCGCATCCGCTAAGTAAGAGCGGTCTTCCATGAACTATTTTAATATCTTACAGAAACGAAATCGGATCCACATCCACATCCACCCGGCCGCCCCGAGGCACCTTCACCGCCGCCAACCACAACCGCAGTATCGGCTGGATCGCCACATCCCGCCGCACCTTCAGCAGCAACCTCCGCCGATGCCGTCCGCGCAACAAAGCCATCGGGGCCGGCGCCGGTCCCAGCACCACAACCCCGTCCCCGTGCGGTGCCGCCCAGCCCAGATCGCGCGCCACTGTGTCCGCCAGGATCGCCGTATCCGCACTGACGATCAGCGCCGCCAACCGCCCGAACGGCGGCCATTCCCCGTCGCGCCGGCTCTCGGCCTCGCTTTCCATGAAGGCATCCAGATCGCCCTGCAACAAAGCCTGCATCACCGGGTGATCCGGAATGAACGTCTGCAGCATCACCCGCCCCGCCGCCTCTGCCCGCCCTGCCCGCCCGGCCACCTGATGCAGCAACTGCACCGTCCGCTCGGACGCCCGCAACTCCCCCCCGGCCAGCCCCAGATCGGCATCGACCACCCCAACGAATGTGAGATGCGGAAAATGCCAGCCCTTCGCCACAAGTTGAGTGCCGATAATCAGGTCAACCGAACGCTCTTCGATCGCATGTGCGGCGGCGGCGGCGGCATGCGGGCCGGCGATGGTGTCGCTCGCCATGATCAGCCGCCTTGCCTCGGGGAACACAAGGGCGGCTTCTTCCGTGATGCGTTCGATGCCGGGACCAACCGGCGTCAGGCTATCGGCCGCCGAACAGTGCGGACACTCCGGCGGGATCGGGACGGTATGGCCGCAATGGTGGCACAGAAGCTGGCTGCGGGTTCGATGCTCCACCAGCCACGCCGTGCAGTTCGGACACTGCATCCGATGCCCGCAACTCCGGCACAGCGTCAGCGGAGCGTATCCTCGGCGGTTGAGGAACAGCATCGCCTGCTCCCCCCGCGCCAGCGTCTCACGCACCCCCTGGATCAACGGCGGCGCCAGGAACCGTCCGCGATCGGGGGGATTTTCCCGTAGGTCGATCAAATCGATCCGCGGCATCGACGCCCCACCGTGGCGGCGGGCCAATCGCAAATGGCGATAGCGGCCTGCCTCCACATTCACCACGGTTTCCAGGCTTGGCGTTGCCGACACCAGCACGGCCGGCGCGCTGGAAAGCCGAGCGCGAACGACGGCCATGTCGCGGGCGTTATAGACGACGCCGTCTTGCTGCTTGAACGCGGACTCATGCTCTTCATCCACGATCACCAGTCCCAGGTCGGGGAACGGCAGGAACAGCGCGGACCTGGCGCCGACGACGACCGGCGCTTTCCCCTCAGCCACCGCCTGCCATGTAATCTTGCGTACCCGCGACGCCAGATCGGAGTGCCAAACCGCCGGCGCCACCCCAAACCGGCGTTGAAACCGCTCTATCCACTGCGAGGACAGCGCGATCTCCGGCAGCATGACCAACGCCTGCCGCCCCTCCCGCAGACACGCGGCGACCGCTTCCAGATACACCTCGGTCTTGCCGGAGCCAGTCACGCCGTCCAGCAACGTCACCGAGAACGCCCGATCGGCGACCGCTTTTCGCAACCCGGCCGCGACATCGAGCTGCTGTCCGGACAGCGCCGGCCCTTCATGATCTGGATTCGGCCATTGGAACGGGGCACCGGCGGCGGCGGTTTCCGCGACCGCCAGCCCGGCCTCCAGCATCCCACGCAGCACCGCGCTGCTGGCGCCGGCCTCCCGCAGCAGATCGGCGGCCAGCCTGGGTTCTTGCCGCGCCAGCACATCCAGCACGCGCTGCCGGGGCGGGGTCAGGCGCATCTCGGGCAATGGATCGGCCCGCCGGTAAAGCACGGCCGGGCGAACGGCGGCGCCGGAGATGACGCGTAGCGCCATTTGCATAACCTCGCCAGGCGGCGACAGCGTATAGGCAGCGATCCAGTCGATGAACCGGCGCAGCGACTCGCCCATCGGCGGAGTGTCCAGAATATCGATCACCGCTTTCAGCTTGTGCGAGGGCACCGCCCCGTCAGCCGGCCCGTCCCAGACAACCCCCACTTCCTCACGGTTGTTCAAGGGAACCAGCACGACATCGCCGGGTTTCGGCTGCATACCCGGCGGCACGCGATAGTCGAACGGACCCGCGAACGGATACGGCAGCAGCACCGGCACCCGATGCTCCGGTGCCCGATGCTCCAATGGCCGATGTTCCAAGGGGAGTCCGAGGTTTAGATGGGGGGGTGACAACCTATATAACCAGCGTTATCGCGATCCTTCGAAACCCTGACTTACCCGCAAAACGGAGCGTTGGCATGAAATTCTTTATCGATACCGCCGATCTGACGGAAATCCGTTCGCTCGCCGGCAGCGGCCTGCTGGACGGCGTCACCACCAACCCCTCACTGATCGCCAAGAACGGCGGTGTGTTCGCCAAGGTGATCGCCGAAATCTGCGAGATCATCCCTGGCCCGGTCAGCGCCGAGGTCGCCGGCACCGAATACGATCAAATCATGGCCGAGGCCAAGGTGCTGCGCAAAATCGCCGGCAACGTGTGCATCAAGGTGCCGTTGACCCCGGACGGCCTGCGCGCCTGCAAGCATCTCAGCAACGACGGCACGATGGTGAACGTCACTCTTTGCTTCTCCGCCGCTCAGGCGCTGCTGGCCGCGAAAAGCGGTGCGTCGTTCATCAGCCCGTTCGTCGGCCGGGTGGACGATATCGGCTGGGACGGGATGCAACTGATCTCCGACATCGTCGATATCTACAACAACTACGACTTCAAGACCGAGGTCCTCGTCGCCTCCGTTCGTGGCCCGAACCATGTGATCGAGGCGGCGAAGATGGGCGCCCATGTCGCGACGCTGCCCCCGGCGGTGCTGCGGTCGCTGTTCAACCATCCGCTGACGGACAAGGGGCTGGCGACGTTCCTGGCGGATTGGGCGAAGACGGGTCAGTCGATCGTTTGATTGCGATGGCCCGCTGCCGTATGTCATCGGCGGCGGGCCAATGCTTTTTTGTCCCGGCAGACCGTGTAGAACAACATGGCCTTCGACCTGAAGATGCGGAAATTCGACAAATCGGAGACCGGCAAACTGGTCGAGGCGATGACCCCGGGCGATTTTGGGGGCTCGATCTGAAGGACCCGGCGCCGCCGTCAAACAGCTTAAGACCGGCACCAGGATCGTTACGAAGTTCGCCGAAGTGCGCACCGGCGGGGTTCTCCATTTCTGGTGCGAAATCGCCTGACACCGCAGCCGGACAGGCTGTCTGGCGATCCGATCTCGACGATGTGCCGGGACCGGACCGCGCAACCGCTTCGCCGTCCGTGGCTTTTATCCGCCGATCTTGCGCGGCGCCTCGCTGACCCAAAGCACGGTCGCCGGCACGTCGCCATGATTGCGCATGGCGTGAACCTGGCCGCCAGGACAGTATAACGCATCGAGCGGATTGAGTTCTGTTGTGCATCCATCCAGGACCGTCACCACCTTTCCGCTCAGTACGATGTTGATCTCGGCGTACGGATGGCTGTGGGGAACTTCCTTATTTCCAGGCAGCAACGACATCAGCCCTAGACCGATCCGGTCGCTGGGCATCGCGTGTGCGGGATTGAAATTCACGTAACCGTCGCGACCGCCGACCCAGTTCGCGAACCAGCGGAGGAAGCCCGGCTCTTTGGCGCGATCTTCGCCCCAACTTGGTTCGAGGTCCAGAAACCGAATTAAGGAAACGGTGTCATCCGCGGGAAACGGACCCGGCCCGTCCAAATAGACCGACGTGCCGCTTTTTTCCAAGGCGTCGTGGACCCATATCAGTTGCAGGTCCTCGTCGCCGATTGTTCTGACCGCATGCGGAACTCCGGCCGGAATATACAGACAGTCCAACGGTCCCGCCCGGTGGATATTTCCCGCTCCGTCAAAGCTTTCGACCTGACCTTTGAGGATGACATATATTTCTGTAACAGAATGGAAATGCACCCCGGCCTGCCGATTGCCCACCGGCATGCGCATCAGGCCAACGGCGCAACGGTCGCTGATGACAGCCTGCCCCGGATTTTCATTCAAATAGCCTTCCGGGCCACCAACCCAACTGATCAGCGATCGCATGAAACCTGGTTCTTTGGCCTGTTTCACGTTCCAGGCCGGCTCCAGATCGAGATTGCGGATTATTTTGAGCGATTTTTCCATTGCGGCTCCCGACCGGCTATTTATTTACGATAAACGGACAGGCACTCTGGCTGAGAGGCTTCCAGGAAGTCCTGCGGCGAAATCTTATCCTGGACAGTGAAGATATCGTATCGAGATGTCAATTCTGCCGGTGTCTTCACCAGCAGTTCTCATTTTGGCAAAGCGGCGATTGCGTCCCACGTCGTCACGGTGCGCGAAGGCGCGCGCCCCGGTTATCATGGTGCGCGAAGGCGCAGTTGCCTTTGGCTAACGGTTCCGGCCAATCGGCCCGTAGGGGACTGGCACCCCCAAGATCAATGCCATGCCTGGCACACGACGTGGATGGCGGGCCTGCGCGCACCATGACGAAGGCCATAATTGCGACAGCGAATACCAAAATGAGAACTGCTGTCCGCGACGTTCCCCGATTGACCGCCGCGCGGCGCCGGACCAAAGATGCGCCACCATGATCCTTCTCATCGACAACTACGATAGCTTCACCTTCAACCTGTACCACTTCCTGGGCGACGTGGGCGCCCAGTGCGAGGTGTGGCGCAACGACAAGCTGTCGGTCGCGGACGCGATGGCGATGCAGCCGGAGGCGATTGTGCTCTCGCCCGGCCCCTGCACCCCGACCGAGGCCGGCATCTGCCTCGACCTGATCGCCGCCGCGGCCGGTAAAATCCCCTTGTTCGGCGTCTGCCTCGGGCACCAGGCGATCGGTCAGGCGTTCGGCGGCAACGTCATCCGCGCGCCCGAACCCATGCACGGCAAGGTTAGTCCGATCACCCATACCGGCAGCGACATTCTGGCCGGCATACCCTCCCCGTTTCGCGCCACCCGCTATCACAGCCTGATCGTTGAAAGAGACTCGCTTCCCGAAACCCTTGTCCCAACCGCCTGGACCGGCGACGGCCTGATCATGGCGATGCACCACCGCACCCTGCCGATCTACGGTGTGCAGTTCCACCCGGAGAGCATCGCCAGCGAGCATGGCCACACCATTCTGTCGAACTTCCTGGCCCTGGTCCGCGGCACCAACTCCCCAGCTTCCGCCTCTGGCAAAGCGGCCTGATCCATGTCCGCCAATCTGAAACCGACTATCGCCCGACTGGCCGCCGGCGAGACCCTGACCGACGACCAGGCCGAAACCGCGTTCGACGTCATCATGTCCGGTGAGGCCACCCCCGCCCAAATCGGCGCCCTGCTGATGGCCATGCGGCTTCGCGGCGAGACCGTTTCCGAGATTACCGGCGCAGTCCGAGCGATGCGGGCGCGGATGACGGCGATTGAGGCACCGGGGGACGCGATCGACGTCTGCGGCACCGGGGGGGACGGTGCCGGCACGCTGAACGTGTCCTCCGCCGTGACCTTCGTAATTGCCGGATGCGGCATTCCGGTGGCGAAGCACGGCAACCGCGCCTTGTCGTCCCGCACCGGCGGCGCCGACGTGTTGACCGCGCTTGGGGTCAACGTCGATGCGCCGATGGACCGCCTGTCCTCGATCCTGAAAGAGGCCGGTTGCGTCTTCCTGTTCGCGCCACGCCACCACCCCTCCATGCGGCACGCCGCCGGCCCCCGGGTCGAGCTTGGCACCCGCACCATCTTCAATCTGCTCGGTCCCCTGGCCAATCCGGCGCGGGTGCGGCGGCAGTTGACTGGCGTGTTCTCCCCCGACTGGACGCGGCCGATGGCGGAAACGCTGGCGGCGTTGGGACATGAGAGGGCGTGGATCGTGCATGGGATGGGGCTCGATGAACTGACCGTCGCCGGGGCGAATCAGGTGACGTCTTTGCGCGATGGCTCGATCGTCAGTTTCATCGTCGAACCCGAAGACGCAGGACTGTCCCGGTCGCCGATCGCGGCGATCCAGGGCGGTGACGCCGGGTTTAACGCCTTGGCGCTGGAGGGTGTGCTTAAGGGCGCTCCGGGCGCCTACCGCGACACCGTTCTGCTGAATGCCGCTGCCGCGTCGATCGTGGCCGGACAAGCCGGAGACCTGCGCGAAGGTGTGTCCCTCGCTCGGAATTCCATTGCATCCGGAGCCGCTTTCGCTGCGTTGGAGACTCTGCGCCGAGTCAGCGCTGTAACCGTAGCTTAAAGCCAGGAATATCAGATGGCCGACCAAGACGATGCGATGCCGGATGTGCTCGCGAAGATCAGTGCCGAGGTCCGGGCTGACGTGGCGGCACGCAAAGCCACACGCGGCATAGACGCCCTGCGGTCGGAGATCTCGGCGCGTCACGAGGCTACGCGCGGATTTGGTTATGCGCTGAAGCAGGCGGCGATCGCCGGGCATTACGGGCTGATTGCCGAAATCAAAAAGGCATCGCCCTCCGGCGGCCTTATCCGGGCGGATTTCGACCCTCCGGCACTGGCAAGAGCATATGCGGCAGGTGGTGCGACCTGCCTGTCGGTGCTGACCGAACGCACACATTTTCAGGGTGACCCCGACCATCTGAAGGCGGCGCGGGCGGCAGTCACACTTCCGGTGTTGCGGAAGGATTTCATGCTCGATCCGTGGCAGGTGTACGAAAGCCGGGCGATGGGGGCGGATTGCATTCTGCTGATCATGGCGGCGCTGACGGATGCGCAGGCGCGGGAGATGGAGCAGGTCGCCATAAGCCTCGATCTCGATGTATTGGTCGAAGTGCATAACCATGAGGAACTGGACCGGGCGCTGCTTCTGGAGACCTCTCTCATTGGAATAAACAATCGCAATTTGAAGACGTTAAAGACCGATCTTGCGGTCACGGAAGAACTTGCGCCGCTGGTGCCGCCGGATCGGTTCCTGATTGCCGAGAGCGGCATTCGAAACACTGCCGATCTGCGGCGGTTGGCGGCGGTAGGCCCCAATTGCTACCTCGTGGGTGAAAGCCTGATGCGCCAGGACGACGTGGAAGCCGCCGTTCGGGAACTGCTCGGCGACGGTGCGCCCGGATGAGCGGGTTCACCCATTTCGACGCAGCCGGGAACGCGGCGATGGTGGATGTTTCCGATAAGCCGGTGACATCACGCACAGCGACTGCCCGCGCCCGGGTGGTGATGGAGCCGGCGACGCTGGCGATGATCCAGCAAGGCGCTGCGAAGAAGGGCGATGTTCTGGGTGTGGCGCGATTGGCCGGGATCATGGGGGCGAAGCGGACCTCCGACCTGATCCCGCTGTGCCACCCGCTGCCGATCGCCTCCGTGAAAGTCGATCTGGAGGCCGATCCGGGGGCGAACGCGGTGGAGATCACGGCGACCGTCCGGACGACCGGACAGACCGGGGTGGAGATGGAAGCCTTGACGGCGGCCAGTGTGGCGGCATTGACGGTGTACGATATGTGCAAGGCGGTTGACCGGTCCATGCGGATCGAGGGGCTGCGCGTGACGCACAAGGCCGGCGGCAAATCGGGCGAGTTCGCGCAGGATTGAGGCGACGCGCAACAACAAACGAACTGGATGCCAGCCCGCTCATTTCGTCATGTCCCGGCCTGTTGTATTGATCGCATCTTGGGCTGCCCGTTTCGGCGGCGGACATCTTCTTACAACGAAATAGCACACGCACCGTCGCATCCCGTTCCTGAAGATTGGCACCATGGTACCCTTCGAACGGCCGGAACATCGGGCGGTAGCGACGGCATTGCGGGCTATGGACCATGACCTTCTGACGCGCTGTGCCTGCTGGTTCGGGGGTGGCACCGAAATCGTGCTGGATCTTGGCGAATACCGTCTCAGCAAGGACATCGACTTTGCGTTGCTGGACGGGCGACGCGTGGCGATCCGTCAGCGACCGCCGATCGGCCAGGCGCCGGGGTGCTCGACAACCCAATGGGTCCAGCCGTCATTTTCAACGGTCGTGAACTGTATTATTTGGATGGGGTGCGGTTTCCGGATGCGGCGGCATGGCGAAAGGCTTTGACGGGGCTTGGCGCGGCCTGACCGGCGGCGCTTCACTCCATGTGATTTAACTGCTGGGCGCGCGAAACTCCGGGCTTTGGCTTATGATCGCTGGGTTTTGATCCTTGGGGCGCTGCATTGCGGTTTGGGTGGCCGCATGGGGCATTGCGGTTTGGTGCATCAGCCGCTCCTTCAACCCAACCTGACCGCTATCGGCTTTTGCGCTTGCGAGGATCGCCGTCACCGCAAGAGGCGACAGCATGAATGCCGGGCTGACCATCGGCAGCGGGGTATGCGCCTTGGACACGACGGGTTTCCGCGTTTCCTCGGTTGGGGCGGGCGGCGGCGGACAACAGGTTGCCAATACCTCGGCGACCGCGGCCCGGGATGTGCGAAATCCGGTAGCGGACGAGCCGAACCATGGCGAAGAGGGGCATACTGGACGGTTCGCTTATTGTTGGGCGTGGCCTAAAGCCGCTTGCGGATCAAATCGATCCGCCGGGTTGCCTCGCCCAGTTGAGCAACCGGCTTTTCCAGCCCCAGGCGACGACCCGGCGGGTCGATCGCAAACAAAGTCTGAATGACAATCAGGTACCCATAGGTCCAGGGCCACTCGTTTGGTGCCGAGTACAGCCCCACCCAGAGATTGAGCGCCATCAACAGTCCCAATAAGGAGAACACCCTGGTGAACGCGCCGGCCATAAGCGACACGCCGATCAGCACTTCCAGCAGATAGACCAGCGGGCCGAACACAGCGATATGCGGCACCACGAAACTATCGACCAGCGACGCCTGTAGCGGGATGGAGGAATGCGCCACCATCTGCTTCATCCAAAACACCAGACCGTCGTAGTTCGGCGGGATTTTCCACAGCGATTGCTGCCACCACATCGTTCCCATAATCAGGCGCAACAACCAGATACCCACGGTTCGGGTCGTGCGCTGGGTGGGGTCCCGCTGCCAGGCGGAGAACGCTATTCCAACACTGGCGAGCAACAGCAGCCAAAACACCGCCGTAGGCCAGGCCGGGTCGGTGAGGAACGCCAGCAGGCCGCCGATCGGGTTGGGTTCTGCTTTCAAGGGACCATTCTCCATGCACGGGCCGCGGCGGCGATCAGGTCCAGCCCGTCGCGGGCGCCGTTGGCCTCGCCTTTTTCAAAGTCGCCATCGATTCGGGCCATTTGGTTGGTAACATGGGCAAAACAGATAACCGGCTTGTCGCGCGCCTTCGCAAAGGCATACAGCGCGGCGGCCTCCATTTCTACCGCCAGCACGCCGTGTTGACGGGCGGCCTCGATCGCGGCCTCGGTTTCGCGAAATGGGGCGTCGGTCGTCCAGGTGGCACCCTGGCGGACCGGCGGTTGGTGGGCGGCGAGACCGGCGGCGATCCGCCCGACCAGCAGCGGATCGGCGTCGGCGAAGGCGTCGGGCGGCAGATAATGCAAACTGGTGCCTTCATCGCGCAACGCCCGGTCGATCAGGATAAAATACGGCGGTGGCCCAGCCGGGGCGATCTGACCGGAGGAGGTCAGGCTGATCAGAAACCGGCAACCGGACGCAAACATCTGTTCGGCCACCAGCACGGCGAACGGGGCGCCCACCGCGCATCCAACAATGCCGAAGGTTTCGCCGGCGAACTCCACGTTCTGCATGTCGGTGTGATAGCAGGCCCAGAATGGGTTGCGATGTCCGGGACCGATGGCGCGCACGATGTCGCCATCGGGATCAAGAACACAGACCGGCGGAACCGTCCCAAACGGAACGTTCTTTTGCCGGCGCGCCTCCCGCAGCATGTTTTCCGGCTGAAATACTGACGGTTCGGCGTGATTTTTTGCTTGTAGCAGCGGCACCGCGGCGCCGCGTTTTTCAGCCGTCATAAAGCAGGTTCTCCACCGGATCCCCGGCGGGGACCGGCAAAATGTTCATTAGCCGCATGCAGATACAAGGCCAATTTTTATACAGTATGTATCTCCGGCGGGATCGCCGAGCGCATGCTCGATAGAGATCGGACGGGCCGGGGGCGGATCATTCACCTGGATTTTCTGCAATTCCCCACCGTGACTGTTCGCAACGGCAACTTCCTGGTTCGGAAGGTGTCCGCTTCTTGAATCAAGGCTATCTTTTTATCATCCGGCTGCGCAATCGGCAATTGATCGATTTGCACGCTTATACCCGTGCCCGGTCCTGTCCGATCAAATCGGCCGTTGCGGCGGTCCGGGGAGGTTGGAGAGTTTGACGCCGATCCAGTGGGACGGTTGCTCCAACAGTCGATAGGTCAGTTCGGCAAGGACCAAAGTCACGACGAACAGCGCCGCGTGGCCAAGGGTTCGACCGCGGTCCCTACCATTTGGCCGTCAGGTTTGGCATGCCCTGGACCGTGCTCCGGGCAGGGCCGGTATCAGTGGCCATAAACCAGATTCGGCAGCCATTAGGGTCAGGGACGGCACATCGGTGATAATGCCCAGCACAATCAGCCGCATGAACAGCCAGATGGGGCATATTGTGCGTCAGAATCCATTCGGCCGCCAGTTTAGCCGGTGCGCTAACTGATTCCAGCGCCGCCGGGACTACGAATCTTGATCCCCTTGGTGTTATCTGAAGGATTGAGCGGCTTCTTGGTCGTGTACCAGTTCCGGCACCCAATATCGATCCAAGGCCCGATAACCTTTACCCGCAGTTTAGCCCCAATCTGCTTCACAATTAGACCATGATTGTTTGAGGTTGAACCCTCTCCCGTGTCGATCATGGTCTAATTCTAGGCTTATATCTCATTACCTGTTGGTGTAGGCTGATTGACCTGCGCAGCAGCAGTTCTCATTTCGACAAAGCGGCGATTATGTTCCCAGTCGTCATGGTACGCGAAGGTGCCCCATCCCCGTTTTTGGGCGCACTGGAACAGAAAAGACATGGATGGCGCGCCTTCGGGCACCATGACGAGGAAGATGATCGGGGCCGCCAACACCAAAATGAGAACTGCTGCCTTCAACCAATCTGGCCGGACGCTGTCGGCGGGTTAGGCTACGCTCAACAATAAGAGAGTCGGCCAGATTGGCTCTCCTCGCCATGGCGCGGTTCGTCCGCAACCGGATTTCACACATCCCGGGCCGGGTCGTCAGTTGGGTATTTGGCCGAGGGTACGGGCAACTATCGACGATGCCGGATTGTCGCGCGGTTTGAAGCAAGCGATTTTTACCACGGAGACAGAACGAGGTACACAGAGGGCCACAGAGAAGCACAGCGGCAGCCGCCGTTCGGACGGGCCGGAACGATTATTTTACGGCATGGATCGCCCGCCGGTAACCGCCACAGCGCCGCGCGCGAGGCACCATTCTTGCCTTCTCCGTGGCCCTCTGTGTACCTCGTTCTGTCTCCGTGGTAAAAATCGCTTGCTTTAAAACGCGCGACCATCCGGCATCGTCGAGAGTTGCCCGCGCCCTTCGACCACATACCAAACTGACGACCGGGTTCAACCGGCGACCCGGTTCGGGATGCTCGAAATTCGGCGGCGGACGAACCGACCCTTGACGAGGAGAGGCATACGGGCCGCCTCGTTTTTTGTTGGGTGTCGCCTTAATGTCCTGCAACAGGGTAATCGGATGAATAGCTTCTTGGTGCCTTGGTTGGCTCGGCATGGGTGTACGAGGAAGCGCCTATTTCACCACGAAGCCACGAAGCCACGAAGAATGCGAAACAACCAG
>JANXLQ010000009.1 GCA_025355085.1 Rhodopila sp. | reverse complement strand
TTGCTGTCCCGGCCTAGAAAAGGCGCAGATGGTAGGCATTCTCCTGCCGTGACGGGATTGGGTCGTCGCGACGACAGGGGCATGCCAGAGAAAAATATTCTCCAACGCAAATTTGGGCGGGAGTTTTCGCACAGCCTGCTTCGCCCGCCATGACGGTGATGGGTCAAAATATTAGGCCGTTGGTATAACTCTATGGCTCTTATGGCATTGATTGTTGAAATCGCACGATAATTGAACCAAGATGCCCTGTGCAGGCCAATCAGCCTGACTACCAACAGGTAATGAGATATAAGCCAATTCTATGTTTGATCGCGTGATCGTTTGAGGTGGAAACAACCGCGAACGATCACGCTCCAAACTCAAATTCGGCCCACAAGCGTCGCGACCTGGAATGCTGGCGGCATCAGCCGAAGCCCAATCGCCCCCTGGACGGGCGTAACTACCGAACGCAGACTCAGTGTTCGGTACTGGGAGAGTAAACATGACCACACGCATCGGAATCGCCGGCATTACCGGCCGCATGGGCCAACTTCTGGCAGAGGAAGTCCGCGCCGCCGGCGCCAGCCTCTCCGGCGGCACCAGCCGTGGCAACCCCGATCTGGTTACCCTGGCTGCCATGTCGGATGTTATCATCGACTTCACCAACGCCGCGACCGCACAGGGCAATGCGGCAACAATGGCGGCAGCCGGCAAGCCCTGGATTCTCGGGACCTCCGGCCTGTCCGCCGCCGATGAAGCCGCGGTCGAAGCAGCCGCCAGAACCATCCCGGTCGTCTATGCCTCCAACTTTTCCGCCGGGGTCAACCTGGTCCTGGCACTCGCCGAACGCATGGGCGCCGCCCTGCCCGCCGACGCCTACGACGCGGAAATCGTCGAGATGCACCACCGGCAGAAAGTCGATTCCCCCTCCGGCACCGCCATCGGAATGGGTCGCGCCGTGGCCAAAGGGCGGGGCGTCAAGCTGGAGGACGTCATCGAAAGCGGCCGCCACGGGCACATCGGCGTCCGCAAGACCGGCGCCATCGGCTTCGCAGCCCTGCGTGGCGGGCAGGTGGTCGGCGAGCACACGCTGATCTTCGCCGCCGGCAGCGAACACATCGAACTCACCCACCGCGCCTTCGACCGCCGTACCTTCGCCACCGGCGCGGTGCGGGCAGCGCTATGGGCGGTATCCCAACCACCCCGCCTCTATTCCATGATGGACGTACTCGGGATGACGTAACCGGCGAAACATGCAGAGCGTGTCCAGAACAACCGCACTTGGAACGCTCATGAACGCAGATTCGCCGCCGGCCTGATGAACAAATACCTTCAAAGCGCGCTTTTGGCCGCCCCAGGAGTACCGGTCTGCGTTCATCCACAGTTCAAAACGCTTGCTTGGTTCAAATGCCGGCGCGTCAGATGCAACGAAACTCCAAATACGATTACTTTGAGAACGTGTCGGGTTCAGCTTGACCGTGGCAGTGCTTTCCGCCAAACACCGCCGACTTTGGCATCCCGCCGACAGCCGCCGTTTGGCAGGCCGTAACCCATCCTGACGCGAGACATTACCCATGCGGGACACGGGCGAATATCTGTTTACCTCGGAATCGGTTTCCGAAGGCCACCCCGACAAGGTCGCGGACCGGATCAGCGACACGGTGCTGGACGCGTTCCTGACCGCCGACCCCTATTCCCGCGTCGCCTGTGAGACGTTGGTCACCACCAACCGCGTCGTCCTGGCCGGCGAAACCCGCGGCCCCGGCACGGTCACGCCCGAGCTGCTGACGCATCTGACCCGTATGGCGATCCGCGACATCGGCTATGAGCAGGAAGGCTTCCATTGGCAGCATGCCGATGTGGCGGTGCATCTGCACTCGCAGTCCGCCGACATCGCGCAAGGCGTCGATAGCGCGGGCAACAAGGACGAAGGCGCCGGCGACCAGGGCATCATGTTCGGCTACGCCTGCCTGGAAACCGACACGTTGATGCCGGCGCCGCTGTTCTATTCGCACGAAATTCTCCGCACGATCCGCGACCTCCGCAAGGCCGGCGACCGTTCGGTGGCCGGATTGCTGCCGGACGCCAAAAGCCAGGTCACCCTGCGCTATGTGAATGGCAAGCCGGTCGGCGCCACCTCGATCGTGGTGTCCACCCAGCACGAAGCCGGGATCGAGCAAGCCGAGATCAAGCGCCTGCTGTGGCCGCTGGTCGAGACGATCCTGCCCAAGGGCTGGATGTGCGCCGAGGAAGAATTCCATGTGAACCCGACCGGCAACTTCGTCATCGGCGGCCCGGACGGCGATTGCGGTCTGACCGGGCGCAAGATCATTGTCGATACATACGGCGGTGCGGCCCCGCACGGCGGCGGCGCGTTCAGCGGTAAGGACCCGACCAAGGTCGATCGCTCCGCTGCCTATGCCTGCCGCTATCTCGCGAAGAACGTCGTCGCGGCCGGTCTCGCCGAGAAATGCACCTTGCAGATCAGCTACGCGATCGGCGTCGCGCGTCCTCTGTCGGTCTATGTGGACCTGCACGGCACCGGCAAGGACGTGGACGAAACCCGCTTGGAGAAAACCCTGCGGGACGTGATGAACCTGTCACCGCGCGGCATCCGCGAGCATCTGAAGCTGAACCGGCCGATCTACGTGCCGACCTCCGCTTACGGCCATTTCGGACGTGAGCCGGATGAGACGAAAGGCACCTTTACGTGGGAAATGACCGATCTGGTGCCGGCGCTGAAAGCAGCGTTCGGGCGGTAAAGCCGCCACCTGATCGCCTGTACGGCCGGGCTCGCGGACACAAACTGCGGCCCCGGCAGTCTCGATTGCTGGAAGTTACACTACCAAGGCTGGCTCTACCGGACACATTGCCGGTGGGGCCGCTTTGGCTGGAGATCGGCTTCGGCGGCGGAGAACACGCACTGGCACAGGTGCGTGCCCACCCCGAGGCGACACTGATCGCCTGCGAAGTGTTCGAAAACGGTATTTGCTCATTGCTCTCGGCCGTCGTGCCAGAGGGTGAGGAAGCCGACGCCCCATTGCCGCCGAATCTGCACCTGTGGACCGACGATGCGCGCGTGCTGCTGCGGCAGTTGCCCGATGCCTGCCTCGACCGGCTGTTCCTGATGTTCCCCGACCCCTGGCCAAAGATGCGGCATGCCAAGCGCCGCTTTGTCCATCCCGAACAGTTGGGGTTGCTGGGGCGTGTCCTGAAACCCGGGGCAGAGTGGCGGGTCGCAAGCGACGATCCAACCTATCAGGCGTGGGTGCGCAACGTCATGGCCGGCCAGACGCTGTTCCAGGTCGCGGAACCCGCAACCACCCGGCCCGACGGCTGGCCACCGACCCGGTACGAGGCAAAGGCCCTGCGTGCCGGGCGGCAGCCGCTGTACTGGACGTTCAGGCGCCGCGGATAATTGCCGTTCGCCTCTCTCGGCATACCACCTCTTATCCCGCCGCCCCGGACCCGGTCCTCGAACCTGCGTCCGGGCGTAACGTCGCCGCCGTCCGGACGATTTTCCCGAAGCGGCCGAATCCTGAATTTTTCCGCATTCTTACCCTTGATCCGAGGGGATGAGGTGGCTATACCCCCTCCTTCACCGGTCGGGGCTGTAGCTCAGTTGGGAGAGCGCCTGAATGGCATTCAGGAGGTCAGGGGTTCGATTCCCCTCAGCTCCACCAGTGATTGCAGTGATCAATGTCACTGCTCCAATACCTCATTCCCAACACGCATCGGCTAACTGGACCATCGTCACAGCAGGCGCATGGTTGCTTACCCTGCAACGAGGGACAGGGTACGAAACTGCAATAATCCCGCGCCTTGGATCGTCCCGATGCCATCGCAATCGTCCTGGAAAGGGCGTGTTCCGATGAAGGCAGCCAACCTCCTGTTCATAAGCCTGATGGCTGGCGGCCCTGGCCGGGCAGCAACCCTTACGTTCCGCAGAAGGTCTGCAATACACGCTCCTCATCGCGCGGAGGCGTCGCGTAGCGGTCCAGCAGCGGATCGTCCAGGAAAGGCCGCGACAACACCTCCAATAAGGTTTCGAACGGCTGGAAATCGGCCCGTTCGATAGCGGCGGCCAAAGCTGCTTGGACCATATGATTGCGCGGAATAAACGCCGGATTGACCGCCCGCATCGCAGTCGCCGATTCGGTTTCCATCGCCAGCCTGACGCGCCAACGCTGCGCCCACGCCTCATAGGCACCGGCATCCATGAACAACGCCCCAACCGCTGCATCGCCCCCCGGTCCCTCCGCCGCATCGCAGAGCCGCCGGAATGTCAGGGTGAAATCGGCACCACCTTCCGCCATTAACTTCAACAGCTCCCCAGTCAGGCCGTTGTCCCCGTCCCGCTCGGTTTGCAGCCCGATCTTGCGCCGCAGACCGCCGAAATACGCCGCCTCGAACACGGGGGCGAACCCCGCCAGCGCCGCTTTCGCCGCATCCTCGGTATCGCCCAACAGCGGCAACAGGCACTCCGCCAGCCGGGTCAGGTTCCACAGCGCGATCCGTGGCTGGTTGCCATAGGCATAGCGCCCGTGCTGATCGATCGAACTGAATACCGTGCCGGGATCGTAGGCATCCATGAATGCACATGGGCCGTAATCGATCGTTTCACCCGCGATGGAGCAGTTGTCGGTATTCATCACGCCGTGGATGAAGCCAACCAGCAGCCACCGAGCCACCAGATTTGCCTGACGGGCGATCACTCCATTCAAGAACGCCAGGTAAGGATTTTCTGCACTGGCGGCCTCCGGGTAATGCCGGGCGATGGCATAATCCGCCAACTGGCGCACGCCGGCGTCATCGCCCTGTGCGGCGAAATACTGGAACGTCCCGACACGGATGTGACTGGCTGCGACCCGGGTGAGGACTGCCCCGGGCAGCATCGTCTCTCGCCGAACCGGTTCACCGGTTGTAACCGCCGCCAGACTGCGGGTCGTCGGAATCCCAAGCGCCGCCATTGCCTCGCTGATCAGATACTCGCGCAACACCGGACCCAGCGCCGCGCGCCCATCGCCACTGCGTGAAAACGGCGTCGGGCCTGATCCCTTCAACTGAATATCGCGACGAATACCGTCCCGGCCAACAACCTCGCCCAGCAAATTTGCCCGGCCATCGCCCAATTGCGGGACAAAATGTCCGAACTGATGCCCCGCGTAGGCCAGCGCCATCGGTTCGGCGCCCGAGGGCACATGATTGCCGGCAAGCATGGCAACACCATCCGGTGCGGCCAGCGCATCCGGATCGATCCCCAACGCCCTGGCCAGCGCCGCATTCACCCGCACCAGGCTGGGTGCCGCGACAACAGCCGGGTCAAGCCGCGCATAAAATCGGTCCGGCAAACGGGCGTAGGTGTTATCGAAGGGGATGCTGAGGGACATACCCCCAAGATGTCGCCGGACAGCGCGTTGGACAAGGGGCAGCGGTTGGCGTTTTGCGGTGCGCTGCCCCATATTGTCCGCATGATCCCATTATCCGTTCTCGACCTCTCCCCGGTTCCCGAAGGCAGCACGCCCGGTCAGGCCCTGCGCAACTCGATCGATCTCGCCCGCCACGCAGAATCGTTCGGGTACGCCCGCTATTGGATGGCGGAGCACCACAACATGGCCGGCATCGCCAGTGCCGCGACCGCCGTTGCATTGGCGCATGTGGCGGTTGCCACCAGCACAATTCGCATCGGCGCCGGGGGCATCATGCTGCCGAACCACGCGCCGCTGATGATCGCCGAACAGTTCGGCACGCTAGCGGCGCTGCATCCCGGACGCATCGATCTTGGTCTGGGACGCGCCCCCGGTTCAGATCAGATCGCGGCCCGAGCGATGCGGCGCAACCTGTCTGCGGATGTGAACCAGTTTCCCGCCGATGTGGTCGAACTCATGAACTATTTCCGCCCCGCCGAACCCGGGCAGGCGCTGCGCGCGGTTCCAGGCGCGGGTGAGGACGTCGCGGTCTGGATTTTGGGGTCCAGCACATTCGGCGCGCAACTGGCTGCTCATCTCGGGCTGCCATACGCATTTGCCTCGCACTTCGCACCGGGCGAGATGCGGGATGCGATGGCGATTTATCGGGAGCGATTTCGTCCGTCGGAGCATCTGGCGAAGCCGCATGCGATGTTGGGCGTCAACATCTTCGCCGCGGACACCGATGCAGAGGCTCGGTTGCTCTACTCCTCCTTGCAACAGGCATTCCTGAACCTGCGGCGCGGCCGGCCGGGTAAACTTCCGCCGCCGGTGGAGGATTTCGACACCCGGCTGGACCGGGCCGGACGGGCAATGCTGGCCGATGCGCTGGCGTGTTCCGTGGTCGGCGGACCGGAAACGGTACGGGAAGGACTGCGCGCGTTCGTTGCCTCGACGGGTGCGGACGAACTGATGGTAACCGCACAGATCTTCGATCATGACGCGCGAATACGGTCATTCGAAATCCTGGCGCAGGAAGCCGGGAAAGCCGGCTGAACAAAAGCCGGAACCGGGCGGCCGGCCTGTTGCGTTTGGCCGGCGCGGCGGCGACACGTAAACCGATTATACCGCAGGCTGCGTTCGCCCCAGCCCGCGAAACAAACCTACCTCATCAAGCCAGCATCGCACGGGCACCATCCCACACCTCACGCGCCACCTCGCCCGCGGCTCGGACAGACGCAAGGCCACCGGATTGTCCAGACCAGGCCTGCATCCGATCGATATCACCGGTTCGGGACGCAACATCGCGCATCGCCTGCGTCAGCGCGCGTTGCACGGGGTACGCCGCGGGCGCAGGGGCGTCTCGCCCCGTCGCCGCACGAGCATACGCCGTCGCGACACTGCGTCCGGCGCGACCGGAAAATGCCCGGGTAACCAACGTTTCCTCCGGACGGCTGCCGCCGATCGCGCCGGCCCAGGCGGGCGGCAGTTTTGCTTCCGGGGTACGCAGGAAGCCGGTGCCGATCTGAACGGCTGACGCACCCAGCAGCAAAGCAGCGGCAACACCCCGCGCATCGGCGATCCCGCCCGTCGCGACGACCGGTATTCGAACGGCATCGGCAACCGCCGGCAGCAGGGCAAACAGACCAACCATGGCCGTTTCCGCATTCCCCGGATCGAACGCGCCTCGGTGACCGCCCGCTTCCATGCCCTGCGCCACGACGGCATCGGCGCCAGCGGCTTCGGCTTCCAACGCCTCGGTTACCGTTGTGACGGTGGCAAACCACCGGATGCCACGCGCCTTCATCCGCGCAACGAATGTCCGCGGATAAACCCCCATGATCGAGGAAATCACCGACGGACCGGCGTCAAGCATCGCCTCGCACTGGGCGGTGAAATCCGGTGGCGTCGTATCGGCGGCCTCTGGCGCCACCGCCGGTCCCCAGGTGCCGAGGAAGGTGCGCACCGCAGCCTCCGCTTCGGCGTCGCGGGTTGGGGAAGCATCGGGAATCCACAGATTGAGTTGGAATCCACCGTTGGTGCCAGCTCGGACCTCCGAAGCCCAGGCCCTGATCGCGGCCGGCTGCATCAAAAGACCGCCGCATGCCCCCAGGCCCCCGGCACTGGCGACCGCAATCGACAACGACGCCGGACAGGCCCCTGCCATCGGCGCGAGCAGGATTGGAATACCCAAACTGTAGGCGGCGCAAAAAGCTTCGGCACGGGCCAGAGCGGGATTCGGCATGGTCGGGTCTCCTTCGGCAACAGACTACTGCGTCACGCAGTTAGACGATAATCGTTTGATGAGATCGCTGTTATCGCCCGGAACGGTGTCGGGCGAATTTAGACAAAACGCTCGCCAAATCCCGATGCACGCAGCTTTCGTCCAGCAGTTCTCATTTTGGCAGAGCGGCGATTGCGTCCCATCCCGTCATGGTGCGCGAAGGCGCGCCATCCACGTTTTTGGGCGCACTGGAACAGAAAAGACACGGATGGCGCGCCTTCGCGCACCATGACGAGGCAGTTGACGGCCGCCGCGAACGCGAAAATGAGAACTGCTGACTTTCGTCCGCGGCAGCCGCAAGTATGCGGACTACGATAGCACTGGCCAACTTTTCCACCGATCCGCCCGCAAACGGCACAGAAATACCGTGTGCCCCACCGTTTCACACGAGTCGCGCGAAGCGCCAAAATCTTCCTCTGCGGCCTCAGTCATCTCTTTCTGTCTCTGTGCAGAAATTCTTGCTTGTTCTTCCGGGCGCCGTCCTGACGTTTCCCGTCCAGCGATGAATACACGACAAGAAAGCCCCCCTCCCCCCCAATACGTTGGATTTCTTCACCTCGTAACTTGCGACGACACCGCCCAAGCATCAGAACAACTGCCTGACGGTCGGCTTGCATCGTGGTATCACCTATTGAAAGCACTCTTGCCCCCAAGCAATCCACCACCAGCCAAGAGCCAACCCGACGCCACCCGGCGCATAATTGCTTTATACCGGTGTCGAAACTCGCCATACGGGTCGGATGTTGCCCGACACCTTCCGAACATCCCGACTATTTCTGCGTCCAATTGCGATGGCGGATGCGGGACCGATCTTCGATGCCTACTCCGCCGATCCGGCCGTCGCGAATTTCCTGATCTGGCGGCCGAACCGAACCCGTCGCGACATCGAATCCTATATCCGCGCTTGCTTGGATACACCGAAGCATCGGGCCAGGACTTACGTGCTGCAAGGTCGCAAGGACAGCGTGATCCGGGGCGGCATGGATCTGCGCCAAGCCGACCGGCACCGTCTGGAATTCGGCTACGTCCTGTCCCGGCGCTTCTGGGGCCAGGGTCTGATGACCGAAGCCCTGACGGAAATCGTGCGATGGGGCCTGGAGCAACCAGCGATCTTCCGCATCGGCGCGGTCTGCGATGTCGAAAACGTCGCCTCCGCCCGGGTCATGGAAAAATCCGGACTGTTGCTCGAAGGTTTGTTACGTCGCTACCTGATCCACCCCGGCATGGGCAAAGAACCGAGGGATTGCCTCAGCTACGCCCGGGTCCGGTAACACGGACCAACGCCATGGACATGGGACAACGTCCGCTTTCGCCGCATTTACCCATCGGCGGGCCATCCGCGTCTTTATGGCGTCTCGGACCAGTAAAGACATGGATGGAGGGGGGATCGCGGCCGCCAACACCAAAATGAGAACTGCCGGGATCGCGGTATGTCGATACAAATGCGGGTTGGTAAAGGATACAACGAAATCCCGCACCGTTACGATCAGCAGTCCATGTCTTCGTGCGTGCGCCGGACCAAAATCTCACGTTTGCCTACATGATTCGCGGTGCCGACGATGCCTTCCTTCTCCATCTGCTCGATCAGTTTAGCAGCTTTGTTGTACCCAATGTTCAGATGCCGCTGAATAAACGAGGTGGACGCCTTGCCCTCCCGAGCAACCACAGCGACCGCCTGGTCGAAAAGGCTTTTGTCGCCGTCGCTGGCACCTGCGATGCCGGACAGCGTGGGGTCGCCGCCATCGCCGCCGGCAGCGTTGCCTTCGACCGGTTCGGTGACCTCGTCCAGATACGCCGGTTCGCCTTGTTCGCGCAAATAGGCAACGACTTTCTCGACTTCCTCATCCGACACGAACGGGCCATGCACGCGGGTAACGCGCCCGCCGCCCTGCATGAACAGCATGTCGCCCTGGCCCAGCAACTGTTCGGCGCCCTGCTCACCCAGGATGGTGCGGCTGTCGAACTTGCTGATCACCTGGAAGCTGATGCGCGTCGGGAAGTTCGCCTTGATCGTACCCGTAATAACATCCACCGACGGTCTCTGAGTCGCCATGATCACATGAATCCCCGCCGCACGCGCCATCTGAGCCAGCCGTTGAATGGTCTGCTCGATCTC
>JANXLQ010000466.1 GCA_025355085.1 Rhodopila sp. | reverse complement strand
TGGCTGGCATGCACGCCGAACCGGCTCGACAGTTCAGCCACCGTTCCGTCCTCGCGAACCGCCGCCAAGGCTACCTTCGTCTTGAAATCAACGCCGTGCTTTTTGCGAACATTCGTCATCTGTAACCCCTGGCCTTCAGGCCATTTTAGGGGCGAGAGTCTCTCTTAACCACCTGCCCAGTTTTCGGGGGCCGCCTCAAACCCCGCCTCAAGGCCATGACAGAAATTTCCAGACATCAGGTTGCGCAATCGGCGCTGACCGCGTCCCGTCATGGGACAACTTGCTCGACACATGGCTTTCGCCAGACCACCGCCACTGGCGCCGTAGCGCGAAAAGGGGTGAACGCAGAGGGAGGCGTGCGTCAGGTCAAATTTGGAACTGCTGGTGTCGGGCAAAATAGCTTGACAAGAACGCGCTCACATCCTTTCTACCGCCTTCGTCGCGTCCGATCCCGTGGAGAAAGCGTCGGCCCACTGTAGGGGTGTAGCTCAATTGGCTAGAGCGCCGGTCTCCAAAACCGGAGGCTGGGGGTTCGAGACCCTCCACCCCTGCCAGTTTTTGGGCTGCGACCCGAGAAATCGGGCCCTCGAGATCTGACCGGCGATCAGCGAGGGATTTGACGAACGTGGCTTTCCAACCGGCAAAATTCGTACGTGAAGTGAGAGCGGAGATCACCAGGGTCACCTGGCCAAGCCGCAAGGAGACGTTGGTGACGACAGGCCTAGTATTTGCCATGGCCGCAGCCGCAGCCATGTTCTTCTTCGTCGTCGATCAGGTGATCGGCCTTGGGGTGCGCGCTTTGTTCAATGTGGGCATCTGAAAGGGTTCCGGGAAATGGCCAAAAACTGGTACGTCGTCCACGTTTACTCGGGTTTTGAGAAAAAAATCGCCCAGCAGATTACGGAGCAGGCCGCGCAGAAGGGGCTCGCCGATCAATTCGAAGCAGTGTTGGTCCCGTCTGAAAACGTGGTAGAGGTCAAACGCGGCCGTAAAATTAACAGCGAACACAAATTTTTCCCGGGATATGTCCTGGTAAAAATGGATCTTACCGACGACGCCTGGCATTTAGTGAAAAACACGCCGAAGGTGACGGGCTTCCTCGGAAGCAAGACCCGGCCAAGCCCGATCAGCCAGGCCGAAGCGGATCGGATTTTGAAACAGAGCCAGGAAGGTGTGGATCGTCCGCGTCCCGCAGTTCTATACGAGATCGGCGAGCAGGTTCGCGTGGCCGATGGTCCGTTCACCAGCTTCAACGGGACGGTTGAAGAGGTCGATGAGGAAAAAGGCCGCGTGAAGGTCAGCGTCTCGATCTTTGGCCGCTCGACCCCTGTGGAGCTAGAGTACTCGCAAGTCGAGAAATTGTAGGCGTTCTGTCCTCGCCGAGCTTTAAAAAAGCCCTAGTAAGAGGGCTTTTTCGTAGGTGAGGTTTGGCGAAATCAGACCTGCATGGCGGCAGGAACGCGGGTGGCCGGGATGCCCTCTGGGTCAAGCCGATAGCCGCCCCCTTCGGTGACCAGCAAGCGGGCGTTCGCGGGATCGGGCTCGATCTTCTGTCGCAGACGATAGATGTGTGTTTCAAGCGTATGCGTCGTAACCGCAGCGTTGTAGCCCCAGACTTCGTTCAACAACACCTGCCGGGCGACAGAACGGGTGCCGGCGCGATAGAGGAATTTGAGGATTGCGGCTTCTTTCTCGGTCAAGCGAATTCGGCGATTTTTCGCCGGCTCCTGCAACAGCTTCGCTGCCGGGCGGAACGTGTAGGGACCGATCGTGAAGACCGCGTCCTCGCTGTTCTCGAAAATCCTTAGTTGGGCGCGTAAACGGGCCAGCAGCACGGCCAGCTTGAATGGTTTGGCGATGTAGTCGTTCGCACCGCAATCCAGACCCTTGACCACATCGGTCTCGCTGTCGAAACCGGTTAGCATGATAATCGGCATCCGATGACCCTGCTTCCGCAACTTCGAGCAGAGGTCGCGACCGTCGCCGTCAGGCAGACCAACGTCGAGGATGACCGCGTCGAAGCGTGCATCCTTTGCCGCCAGGCAATCTTCCGCGGCCTTCATCGAGGCCGCCTCGGTCGCCACGAATTCACCATCTACGGCGAGCTGATCGACCAAAGTTTCCCTCAGGGCGTCGTCGTCATCGACGATCAGGACTGGGCGTTCTGCCGACATACTAAGTTCCTCCTGCCAGTGTTGGATGTGGCTTTTGTGACGGCCACAACTCTGATTCGCTTTGAGAAGACCGAGCCACCATATCTATTCCCCAATTGCGACGAAAATCGGTTCCGTAGCCCGCATGAACCTAACCCATTCACAAGATTGCGCGCATCGCGGCAAGCCGGTAGGTTCACAATTCTCCGTTCGCCCTATCTACTCACTATATGGTTTTACGCATCGGGTCTTCACCTCTACCGCGTGCTAATTCTCTCCTGAAGCCCAATCATAACGGAATTTGGTTATCGAATGTTCCAAAAAATTACAGAGACCTCCACAATGGCGCATTGCGAGCTAGTTTGCGTGGTAACTGATGGGATCTGATTCGGCTATGACCGGTCATGCAGCGAGGCTTCGCCTGCGCCAGATTCATCGCGCGGCATCCGATCTTCGGCGCGGCGTTCCTGTGGTCATCGGTGGCGAGAAACCGTTGCTTATCGTGGCGGCGGAGACGGCCGGGGTGGATGCCGTGAATGAAATGAAAGCGATTTCCGGCGCCCATCCCGTGCTGGTTCTTGCCCCAGCCAGGGCTGCGGCCATCCTACGGGCGCCGATGTCGGCGGACGCGAGGGCGGTTGCCGTCGCGCTGCCCGAGTCAATTCAAAGCGTCGATGTCTATCAATCTCTTGCCGACCCGATGGCGCCTCAACCAGCGATTCAGGGAGTGCTGCATGCGGCTTCCGCCCCACCTCTTTCCGATGCCGCTATCAGCCTTGCCAAGATCGGCCGCCTGCTGCCGGCACTTCTCGCGTCAACCCTTCAAGGTGATGCCGAGGCTGTGCTTACACGTTACGGTTTGATGAAGGTCGCGGCGGTCGATGTGCTCGGTTACGCTGAAACCGAAATTGCCGGCCTGCGACAAATCGTGTCCGCCGACGTTCCCCTGACCGATGCTCCGGACAGCCGGATTGTAGCATTTCGAACTGACGGTTCAGCAATCGAACATCTCGCGATTGTGATCGGACGACCCGAAAAAACAGACGCACCTCTCGTCCGAATTCACTCGGAATGTTTTACCGGTGACCTGCTCGGTAGCATGCGCTGCGATTGCGGCGAGCAACTACGGGGCGCGATTCGCCGTATGGCTCAGGATGGTGCCGGGATATTGCTGTATCTGGCGCAGGAAGGCCGCGGGATCGGTTTGGTGAACAAGCTTCGGGCCTACGGACTACAGGACCGCGGCCTGGATACCGTGGATGCCAACCGGGCGCTGGGTTGGGGTGCCGATGAGCGGAACTTCCTCATTGGCGCGACGATGTTGCGCATTATGGGGATCAACCGGGTGCGCTTGCTGACCAACAATCCGGACAAGCTGGATGCGATGGTTGCTTGCGGCATAGAGGTGACGGGCCGGGAGCCGCATTTGTTCGCCCCAAACGGGGTGAATGATGAATATCTCGCGACCAAGGCCACCCGCTTCGGTCACATGTTGGATTAAGCTGCGTTTCGGCTCCTGTGCCCTGGACCAAAGACAGGACTCAAGGGTAAAGGGCGGGGATCCTTTCGCATGAGACTCATATGACACCGCCGGAAATTGACCGCCTTCAGACCTACCTGCGCAAACTGCTCGGCAGTGAGCGTATCAAAATCGTACCGCCGGCGCGCCGGGGGCTGTCGATCGAACTGGCGGTCAATGATGAAACTATCGGCACCGTACATAAGGATGTTGATGACGGCGAGACATCGTATTCCATCCATTTGACGGTGTTGGAGGAAGACCTGCCCGCGCCGCGACCAGCCGGGAAGCCGCCTATCGCTAAACCAGGCCGCCGATAATCAACTATCCGTGAGTCGCTTTCGCCAGGCGGCTCGCCTTGGATGGGCGTCCCGCGCTACCATGCTTCCCTGTCCTTCCGAGGCTTAATGGTCATGGTGGCCTGCTGTTCGGCTTCGTGATTTTCGAACATCGTTCTTGCGGCCCCTGTGCGCTTTTCCGTCAACTCGTCGCGATGGGCGGAGCGCCCGTCGAATGACTCGCTGCGCGGCCGATTGGCGCCGAAGAAATGCGGCATCAGGTAACACTGATACAGCGCATATGACCGCTTGGTTTTCTCGAAATTCGCCCGGGCGCGAACCTGTTGCAGAAACACGCCGAAATTGCCTTGCTGTTCGTATAACCGCTCGATCGGAGCGATTTTTTGGCCCAGCGTAACGATGACCCCGAACTTGTTTTCCACGAACCATTCGGCTGGGTCCAGCCTGGCAGGCATGAAGAACCGGGGCTGATTGTTGTTCAGGTAGTTTAGGTACGGCTCGAACCCAACCGTGCAGTTGCATGAGATTCAGATCGCTGGTCGATGCAGGCTGAGGGATTCTCATTCATCGGGTGGAACCGCAGCAGAAAAGCGACATGGCGCAGTTTTATTTGGGACACGTTGTTTTCTCGGGATGGCTTTCCCTGAAATTATGGCGCGAACGCGTTTCGGCTACGGGCGCAGCAAGAGTCCCTGCCCTTGCATGACGGTCACGGCCCGCAGAATCCTCCCATTCAGCCGAACCGACGTGCCCGGCAGTATCTCCACCGAGCGGAACCAGCGTTGTGCCTCGATGATTGCGCGCTCCGGCGGGATCAGAGACAACAGCAGAACGTCTTTCCCGGTGAAGTTCCGCAGAGGATTTGCGAAGCCAAATTGGCGAGAGTCGGTGCTTGGGCACAGCATGGTTACGTCTGGTCCCAACGCATGGCCGATTTTGCCCGCATCGCGCCAGTTAAAGGCAGCCGCCACGGTGCCGGGCGGCAATAGTCCGCGTGCCAGGAGGTCATCGCGGATCGATGTCCAGTCCAGCCCCTCGGCGGTCGGATCGGTGCGCATGGCCGCTGCCAGCTTGCCCCCAAGCCAATCGAATTGGATTTGGGTTGCGACTACGGTCACGGATGCCAGAACAAGGGCAGCCGAACCGGCCAACAGGCGGCGTATCCCAGCACGATCCAGGCGTTCTGAGATCGCGGCTCCCAAAAGGGGAAACAGCATCAGGTATCCGGGTGCGGCCCAATGATAGAGGATGCGTTGGCTGGACCAGGCGGAAATCAGTGCGAATACCAGGATTGGCGGAGCGGCCAGCCATGCCAGCATGCGTTCGCTCCATGTTCCGTTACGCCGCAATGTCCGGACGAACACGATCATCATTGGCACCCATATCCACGGCAGTACGAACAGCGCCTCGCCCGCCAACGTCTGGAGGGGCATTAGGGGTCGAAACCTTATTCCGGCCGCGCGGTCGGCCTGGAACGCGAAGGACGCCCAACCATGAGAGGCATTCCAGATCAGCACCGGGAAAAAAACCGCCAGGGCCAGGATGCCGGCAACGTAGGGTTCTGGCCGAGCCAACCAGTGGCGATGGGCGCGGCTGGACAAGAGGTAAAGACACGCTCCGCCAATCGTCAGCACCGCCGAATATTTGGCAAACAGCGCCAGCCCCGCGCACAACCCAGTGGCGGCCCACCATACGAGGGCTTTCCGGCCTGTTGACGGCAGCGCATGCAGCAGGCAGAGCGCCGCCCCCAGCAACGCCGCGTCCAGAGGTCCGTCGGGTAGCACCCAGCTTCCGGTCGTTATGCCGAACACGGGCGACACATTCAGGGCTGCGACGGCCCAGAAGGCAGCGCGACGGTCGGAGATTAGGCAGCCTATCTGCCATACCAGCCCTTGCGATATTGCGAATAACAGGATGAAAGGCAGACGTACTGCCCATGGTGCCTCGGTGCCGAACGCCCGGGCGGCGCCGGATGAGAGCCACCAACTGGCCGGCGGATGATCGAAATAACCGAGACTGAGCTCGCGCCCTGCCGTTACCATATAACTCTCATCCATCCCCAACCCGGTTGTCGCGGCGAACGCCAGCCGGATCAGCGTTGTCCCGGCGATGAGCCAAAAGATTGGAGAAAGCCTCATGGAGTGCGGCTGCTTTTGCTGCCTTCAAACCTTTGCCGCGGCAGAGGTGATTGACTGGATCGATGACGGCGACACGCCGCTGTGCCCGCACTGCGGCATCGCGGCGGTGCTGCCGGGCGTGACCGATATTGTCGAGTTATTCCGTCTGCACGAACGCCGCTTCGGTCCGGGTGCCGGTCTGCCATTGGGGGACGAGGAGGGGTAGGCGTGTCATCGGGAGCGCCGGGCTGGGCGCTGTCGGGGTCAGGATAAAGGTCCGGGAGAGAGCGGCATTCCCTTTGATCGGCAAGGCCACCCTTGTGCCGGCCATTCGCGCACCGGCCGTTCGTGCGAAGAGGGCCGGGACAGGCTGGGCCATGACGGTAAGGCCAATATCTCATCGCCAAATTCTTCGCCCGCCGCCGGCTAACTTGAACGCCTATGGGCCTGTTCTCGTCCATCTTCGCCCTAACGGCCCGCGCCGGTATTCCCGGGGACGCCGAAAGCCCCGGGAACTCCGATGGCCGAACGAATCAATCGCTCGACCTAAGCGGCAACGATTCGCTGGGTCTGAATTCCCAGGCCTTCGATGCCCAGGCGCATCACGTCGCCCACCTTCAGAAACACTGGCGTCGGCTTCACGCCAATGCCCACGCCCGGCGGGGTGCCGGTGGCGATGACGTCGCCGGGTTGCAGCGTGATGAAGTGGCTCACGTAACTAACCAGCTTCTGGACCCCGAAGATCATTGTCTGGGTCGAGCCGTCCTGGTAGCGCTTGCCGTTGACTTCGGTCCACAGCGGTAAATCCTGCGGATCGCTGACTTCGTCCTTCGTCACCATCCATGGGCCGGTCGGACCGAACGTGTCGCAGCCCTTGCCTTTGTCCCAGGTGCCGCCGCGGTCCATCTGATATTCACGCTCACTGACATCGTTGCAGACGCAATAGCCGGCGACGTAGTCCATCGAGGCATTTTCCGGCACATAGCGCGCCGTCTTGCCTATCACGATACCCAGTTCAACTTCCCAATCCAATTTGGTGGAGCCGCGCGGCAGCTTTACGTCGTCATTCGGGCCGCTGAAGGCGCTAAGTGACTTAATGAAGACGATCGGCTCTTTCGGGATCGGGTTGCCGGTTTCGGCAGCATGGTCGGCGTAGTTCAGCCCGATGCAGATGTAATTGACCGGCCGCACTACGCATGGCCCGATGCGAGGGTTGCCCTCGACCTTCGGCAGCTTGGACGCATCCACGCTGGCGATCATTTGTAACGAGGCATCGGACAAGGCGAATCCGTCGATATCCCGGACGATGCTGCTCAGGTCGCGGATAGTGCCGTCATTGGCGAACAAACCCGGCTTCTCGGCCCCGGCCGGACCATAGCGTAGTAGCTTCATAACGTTCTCCCCATTGTTGGATTAAAGTGTCAGGCCGCCATCTATAATGATGGATTGGCCGGTAATGAACTGGGCTTCGTCGCTGGACAGATAGACCGCCAACGCAGCGATCTCTTCGGGCGTGCCCAGGCGGCCCATGGGTTGCCGTGCCACGAATGCAGTCCGGGCAGCATCGATCGAGCCGGCCGCTGCGGCATTCGCCGCGATGCGCTCATCCAGGCTCGGTGTATCAACGGTTCCAGGGCACAGGCAGTTGGCGCGAATACCCCTGGCCACGTAGTCGGTGGCGACGGATCGGGTCATACCGATCACTGCCGCTTTCGACGCACTGTAAATGAAGCGGTTCGGCACGCCCTTCAGGCTGGATGCAACCGAGGCCATGTTGATGATCGACCCGCGACCGCGCGCCAACATGCCGGGCAAGAACGCCTGCATGGTGCGGAACATCGATCGGCAATTCAAATCGAACGCGAAGGTCCAATTGGCTTCCGTGGCATCCAGCAGCGCGCCTTGGTGAACCACGCCGGCGCAGTTGAACAGGATATCGATTGTCCCAGCGTCCTGTGCGGCGCGCGTAATCGCCGCCGGGTCGAGAACGTCCAACGCCAGTGTGCGAATCGAGTCCGATCCGAGATCTGTCAACTTAGCCGGATCGATATCCGTGGCTATCACCGTGGCCCCCGCAGCGGCGAAGGCTTTGGCGGTTGCTCGCCCGATGCCCTGACCGGCGGCGGTTACGAACGCAGTCTTACCTGTCAATGATGGCATCGTTTTCCCACCGCATTGCCGTATCCATTTGAACGGCGACAGGCGATCTAAGCCATTTTGCCGCTTAGGTCACCCTACAAAGCGGCGCCTACAGGGGGGAGCGAAGATGTTTGCATGGTTCAAGGGCCTTAATCGCCGGAAGCGCCGCAACCATGGGTGCCTGCTTCAGAGGTTGGTAGCTCGACGCATTGGGTGTGGAGATATTTAGCTTAGCTCATATCTCATTACCTGTTGGTGTCAGGCTGGTTGACCTGCGCGGCAGCAGTTCTTATTTCGATGTTCGCGGCCGTCACCCGCCTCGTCATGGTGCGCGAAGGCGCGCCATCCACGTCTTTGCTGGTCCGAGATGCCAAAAGACATGAATGGTGCGCGAAGGCGCACCATTC
>JANXLQ010000462.1 GCA_025355085.1 Rhodopila sp. | reverse complement strand
GAGCCTTTTCTGGGCCGGGACAGCAAGGCGTGGATGACGGGCCTTCGCCCGCCATGACGGAGAGGAGCCCCCGGAGAAAACCATTCTCCGCCAAAAGCGCGGGCGAGAGTTTTCACACAGCCTGCTTCGCCTGCCATGACGGGTCAAAACATAGGGCCGTTAGTATCACTTCATACAGAAGCAAAATGTGTACATACCGTAAGGTCAAGCCGGGGCGCAGGCTCTGGCCGGCACCAGCGTCTTTTGCTCGCCTGAACAAAGACATGGATGGTGCGCCTTCGCGCACCATGACGAACCGAGTGCGCCTTCGCGCACCATGACGGACCGAGGGCGTTTTTGCGCACCATGACGGCGTGGGCTGAGAAGGCGCCTACTCCGCCGCCTGCGTGTATGCCTCCAGCGGCGCGCATGTGCAGATCAAATTGCGGTCGCCATACACGTTGTCCACTCGTTTGACCGGCGGCCAGTATTTCGATGCGGCCACCCAAGGAAGTGGAAACGCTGCCTGTCCGCGTGAATAGGCGTGTGTCCATACATCCGCCATCACCTCACGCGCGGTGTGGGGCGCGTGCTTTAGGGGGTTATCCGCGCGGTCCCAGACTCCGGCGGCAATCGAGGCGATCTCTGCCCGGATCGACAGCATCGCGTCGCAGAAACGATCCAGTTCGGCTTTCGATTCGCTTTCTGTTGGCTCTATCATCAGCGTGCCGGCGACGGGCCAGGACATTGTCGGGGCGTGGTAGCCGTAATCCTGCAGGCGTTTGGCGATGTCCTCGACCTGCACGCCGGCCTCGGCGGCGAAGCCCCGGCAGTCGATGATGCACTCGTGCGCCACCATCCCGCCCGGTCCTGAATACAGGATCGGATAGGCGTCCCGCAGTCTTGACGCGATATAGTTGGCGGACAGGATCGCCACCTCCGTCGCGCGCTTCAGGCCGGCTGGCCCCATCATCCGGATATAGGCGTAGGAGATCGGCAAAATCAGTGCGCTGCCGAACGGGGCCGCCGAGACGGGTCCGATCCCGGTTGCCGGTCCGGCATCCGAGCGCAAGGGGTGGTTGGGGAGGAAGGCTGCCAGATGGGCGGCTACTCCGATCGGGCCAACCCCCGGGCCGCCGCCGCCGTGGGGAATGCAGAACGTCTTGTGTAGGTTTAGATGGCAGACATCGGCACCGATGCTGGCGGGTGAGGTCAGCCCGACCTGCGCGTTCATGTTGGCGCCATCCATGTACACCTGACCGCCGTTCTCATGCACGACTGCGCAAATGTCGCGGATCGCACCCTCGAACACACCATGGGTGGACGGGTAGGTGATCATCAATGCGGCCAACCGATCGGCATGACGTGCGGCCTTGGCCCGCAAATCGGTTAGATCGACATTGCCGTCCCGGTCGCACGCCACGACGACCACTTTCAAACCGGCCATGGCGGCGCTGGCGGGATTGGTGCCGTGGGCTGACGATGGGATCAGGCACACATCACGATGTTGTTCGCCGCGAGATTCGTGCCACGCCCGGATCACCAACAGACCGGCGTATTCGCCTTGGGAGCCGGCGTTGGGTTGCAGCGAAACCTCGGCGAATCCGGTCGCGGCGCATAGCCAGGTTTCCAGGCGGCGGATCAGTGTTAGATAGCCGGTGGTTTGATCGGCTGGGGCGAACGGATGGATGTCGGCGAATCCGGGCAGCGTGATCGCTATCATCTCGGCGGTGGCATTCAGCTTCATCGTGCAGGAACCCAACGGGATCATGCTGCGGTTGAGGGCGATGTCCTTGTCTTCCAGGCGTTTTAGATAGCGCAGCATCTCATGTTCTGCGTGATGCCGGTTGAATGTATTTTGCGCCAAAAAGCCTGATGCGCGCAGCACTTCCGGGGGGATAGACGCTACCGCGCCGTCCAGATCGGCACCGAGCAGCGCGGCCAGAGCGATCAGGTCGGCACGGGTGACGGTTTCATCTAATGCTATGCCGACGCCGGTTTCATCGACGCGGCGAAAATTGTAGCCGGCTTCCGCCGCACGGCCGATCAGGTCGTCTGCGCCTTCCACCACGATGGTGTCGAAGAAGCTGTCGTGGCGGACTCGCAGACCGGCGCGTGTGGCTGCATCCGCCAGCATTCGGGCTTGCAGCGACACGCGGCGGGCGATGCGGCGCAACCCGTCCGGTCCGTGCCAGACGGCGTAAAACCCGGCGATGACGGCCAACAGCACTTGCGCGGTGCAAATGTTGGAGGTGGCCTTTTCGCGCCGGATGTGTTGCTCGCGGGTTTGCAGGGCCAGCCGCATCGCCGGGTGTCCGGCGGCATCCAGGGAAACCCCGACCAGCCGGCCGGGCATGGCGCGTTTGTATGCGTCGCGTGTGGCGAAGAACCCGGCGTGCGGGCCGCCGAATCCTATTGGCACGCCGAACCTTTGGGCCGATCCGACAACGATGTCGGCACCCATTTCACCGGGGGGCGTCAACAGCGCCAGCGCCAGCGGATCGGTGGCGACGATGGCCAGGGCGTCCGCTTCCCGGGCAGTGGCGATTTCTTCGGACAGGTCTCGCAGTGCGCCGGTTGTGCCGGGGTATTGCAGCATCAGGGCAAACGGATTGGCGGCACCGATGGCGGCCAGGTCACCCGGCGCGACGGGTGCCAGGGTAATACCGAGCGGCTTGGCGCGGGTGGCGAGGACGGCGAGGGTTTGGGGGTGGAGGTCGGTGGAGACTGCCAGAACGTCGGATTTCGACTTACTGAGCGCATGGGCCATGGCCATTGCTTCGGCGGCGGCGGTGGCCTCATCCAACAGGGACGCGTTGGCGATCTCCATGCCGGTCAGTTCGCAGATCATCGTTTGGAAGTTGATCAGGGCTTCCAGACGGCCCTGGGCGATCTCGGCCTGATAGGGGGTGTAGGCGGTGTACCAGCCGGGGCTTTCCAGGACGTTCCGCAGAATGACCGGCGGCGTGACCGTGCCGTGATAGCCCATGCCGATCAGGCTTTTGGTGGTCGCGTTCTGGGCTGCCAGGGCGCGTAGTTCGGCAATCGTCGCGGCCTCATCGATTGGCGGCGGCAAATTAAGCACGCCGTTGGAACGGATGGACGCGGGCACCGTCTTACCGGCGACATCGTCCAGCGTGGCCGCGCCGACGGCGTGCAGCATCGCCACCAGCTCGGTTTCCGAAGGGCCGATATGGCGGCGGACGAAGCTATCGCATTCTTCAAGTTCAGCCAGTTCGGCCCGAAAATCCAGGTGGGGGGCGTCCATAGCTTACAGCGTCTCTAAGAATTCGTCGTAGGCATCCTGGTCCAACAGCGTCTCGAACGAGTCCGGATCGTCGAGTTCCAGGCGGAAGAACCAGCCCTCGCCTTCCGGATCGCTGTTCACGATGGACGGGTCCTCGGCGATGGTTTCGTTGATTTCCACGACCTTGCCGGCCAGCGGAGCATAAACGTCGGAGGCTGCCTTGACGCTTTCGACGACGGCACAGGCCTCGGCTTCCGACACCGTCCGTTCCAGTTCCGGCAGTTCGATATGCACGAGGTCGCCCAGTTGTTCCTGCGCGTGATCGGTGATGCCGACCGTCGCGATGTCGCCGTCCAGCACAACCCACTCGTGGTCGCGCGTGTAACGCTTGTCTGAATCTTTTTTTGCCATGTGACGGTCCTTATTTTAGCGAATGTAACGGTGGGGCGTGAAGGGAAGCGGCACGACGGTCGCAGGGATCGCCTTGCCGCGGACGATCAAAGTCAGCCTTGTGCCATCGGCCGCAAGGTCGCGGCGAACATATCCCATGGCAACCGGGCCGTTAACGGATGGCCCGAAACCGCCGGAGGTCACGATGCCCGCCTCGGTTCCGTCCTCCGCCATGATGGCCGTCGAAGCCCTGGCCGGCGCCCGGCCATCCGGGCGAATGCCAACGCGGCGGCGGGGCGGGCCGTTGTCGAGTTGATCCCGCATGACCAACCCGCCGGGAAAATCCCAGTCCATCTTGCGGCGTTTGCCAATGACCCAGGTTAACCCGGCCTCGATCGGGCTGGTGAGTTCGTCGATGTCGTTGCCGTAGAGGCACAGCCCGGCCTCCAACCGCAGCGAATCGCGGGCGCCGAGGCCGGCGGGAACGACTTCGGGATGGCCGATCAACGCGTCAGCCAGGGTTTCGGCGTGTGCGGCGGGGACGGAGATTTCGAAGCCGTCCTCTCCGGTGTAGCCGGAGCGGGAGACGAGGCATTCGATGCCGTGAAGGCTGACGGAGGCGACACCCATGAACGGTAGCGCGGCAACCTCGGGCGACAGGCGGGCCATGACGGTGACGGCTTCGGGGCCTTGCAGGGCAAGCAGCGCCCTGTCGTCCAGGCGTGTCAGGATCGCCGATTCGGGCAGGTTGGCAGTGAGGTGGGTGAAATCCACGTCCTTCCGGCCGGCGTTGACGACCAGGAACAGATGGTCGTTACCGACGCAGGCGACCATCAGGTCGTCGATGATCCCCCCGACGGGATTGGTCAGCAGGGTATAGCGCTGACGACCGGCTTTCAGGCCGGCGATGTCTCCGGGAACCAGTTTTTCCAGCGCCGCCGCCACATTGGGTCCGGTGAGCATGGCCTGGCCCATGTGCGAAACGTCGAACAATCCGGCCTGTGCCCGCGTATGCAGATGCTCCGCCAGAACGCCGCCCCGGCAGCGTGCGGCCAGGTCTCCGGTCAGATCGTATTGGACCGGCATGGCATAGCCGACGAACGGCACCATACGGGCGCCATGACGGCGGTGCCACTGGTCCAGGGGTGTGGTGAGCAAGGCTGTGGGGTCGGATTGTTCGGTCAAACGACGGACTCCGCGATCGGGCCATCCACCGGCGGAATGCCGGTGGAGATGACCCCCCTCTGTCGCGGTACCTGAGAGATTCGGGGGTGTGGTCCCTTACTCCGTCGGTGCGAACCCCTCGCTTGCGCGCAGTTCGGCTTTCCAGAGATCCCTACCCGTTGCGGTCCTTTGTGCCTGAGCGTTTCCGGGGGCCGGTTGCGCCTTCGGCGGCGGGGTGTGGCCCGCTACTCTCCCGCGGCGGGTGCCCGGAACATCGCAACAATGCACATGTTGGGTGGCGGATGCCAAGCGGTTTGATTGGGGGGCGGCGGTTCTTGGATTGACCCCGGTGCCGTTGGCGGCCGTTCCTGGCCGGGAGTGGGCCAAAGGCGACCGGATAAGCGCCGGGGTGAGAAGGGTTCGACCGCCAGATATTGCCCTCACCGTCATGGCCGGTCAGGTCGGACAGTGCGAAAATTCACGACGGTTTTGGTCGAGATTGATTTTTGCCGATGCGTCCTATTTGTCATGGCGGGCGGAGGTCGCAACAGCGTTCAAATCACGACCCGATCGCATTATATGCCTGTTGTGTCACGACCGGGCTTGGTTCCATCGGCATCAGGATATGCGCTTGGGCGGAAGCAATATCTCTCTTCGCCGTCACGATCAGGCTGGGTGCCCGGTCGATTACGGCATTGCGCGGCTAAATTGGCACCAAAGGCGTTTTGTGAGACAGGTTCGGTCGTTGGATTTCGCCTGGTTATGGCAAGACGCAGGACTGTGTGCGGGCGAGGCTTGCCGGCAATGGTCCGGGATGACTGTGGGATAATCGGTATCGCCGGCGGCTGACTGCTCTTCCGACTTCACGCAGCGATCGCTGAGCGACACGCAGAGAGCGCAGGGACGATTTTTAGGGGCCCTCGGCCGATCGGTCGTCCGGCCCGCAGTGCCACAATCCTGGCCGGGGTCACTCGGCGGTCTGATTGGCACGATCGTGTCGGCCGGGTTCCTGTTCGCGATCGCCATCGCGAACATTCTGGTGCTGACGGGGATCTATCGGTGTTTCCAACGGGTCAGGCAAACCGGTGAGTTTGTCGAAGCGGACCTGGAGGCGTTGCCGGCCAACCGGGGATTTTTGGGCCGCCTGCTGCGACCGATCGTCAAGATGATCGGCAAGAATTGGCATATATATCCGCTGGGGTTCCTGTTCGGCCCGGGGTTCGATACCGCGACAGAGGTCGGCGTATTGGCGATATCGGCCGTGGGGGCGGCCCAAGGCCTGCCGATCTGGACCATGTTGATTTTCCCGGCCTTATTTACCGCCGGGATGACTCTGATCGACACCACAGACAGCATCGTGATGTTGGGCGCCCAACCGTGGGCGTTTGTGAAGCCGATACGTAAACTCTATTATAACACGACGATCACTTTTGTATCCGTTGCGATCGCACTGTTCGTCGGTGGAATTGAGGCGCTGGGTATCATCGCTAACCGAATGGGCATGGATCGCGGTTTCTGGCGTCTGATCGCCGGCCTCAACGCCGATCTTGGCACTTTCGGCACCATCATTGTCGGCATTTTCGTGCTGAGCTGGGTGGTGTCGGCGCTGATCTACCACATCAAGGGGTATGATCGGATCGAGGTTACCGGCGCCGCGCACACTGCATGATGGCGCCTACTAACGTGCGAGATAATAAATGAGGGCACCGGCCAGCGCCCAAACCGGAGCGGACAGTAAGACGGCAGTGACAATGCCGCGTCCAGCAGCCACGCTTTGATCGTCGTCGTCCTCGTCCCGGTCATAGATAACGCGTGGCTGAACAGATGGGGTGTGACTACCCATCGTGCGACTTTGAAGGTTTTCTTCAGGCGCAACAACAACGCGATCGACAAGATGTGCAGCCATTGGGATTTCCTGTTCACCCGAGAGCAATCTTTACAAAATCGATAAATGTATTATACAGTAACTAAATTTGAATTAAATTAAATATCTCTTCAACAAACTGCGAGGATAATGACATAATTGCGCATTCACAATCCAGTCATATTTTTGGGCCGAGTCCAGGATCGCAATCCCATCGACGAGCACACGGGGCGCGTCGATGGACCCATCGCCGGGCGAACCCCTTTCCATGCGTAGAATATGGGACCAAACTTCCTGCTGACGCGGCCTCTGCAACCAAACCTTTGCCAGCACTCGTCAATCGGCCGCCGCACTAAGGGGAGAGACAATAAAAATGGCTAAGATCAATGGCGCAACCTTGATGGCCCAGAGCCTGAAGCAACAGGGTGTCGAGTATATGTTCGGCATCGTCGGGTTCCCGGTGGGCCCCATAGCGGACGCCGCGCAAAAGGCCGGAATCAAATATATCGGCATGCGGAACGAGCAATCCGCATCTTACGCCGCCCAGGCCGTGGGATATCTGACGGGCCGGCCGGGCGCCTGCCTGGTGGTGTCCGGTCCGGGGGTGGTGCATGGCCTCGCCGGGCTGGCAAACGCGCAGCAAAATTGCTGGCCGATGATCCTGATCGGGGGGGCGTCGCCCACACATCAGAACGGCATGGGCGCCTTCCAGGAGGAACGGCAGGTGCTGATCGCCACGCCGTTCTGCAAGTTCGCGCATGCGGTGGAACATGTTCACCGCATTCCGTTTTATGTGGAAATGGCCGTACGGAACTCCATCTACGGCCGTCCCGGAGCGTGCTACCTCGATATGCCGGACGACATCATCCTTGGTGAGGTCGATGAGGAAAAGGTCCATCAGGCCGCGACTGTCGCCGATCCGCCGCGATCCCAGGCGATGCCGATGGATATCGATCAGGCGCTGAATACGCTGGAATCGGCGGAACGGCCGCTGGTGATCGTCGGCAAGGGTATGGGCTGGTCGCGCGCCGAAGACGAAGTGCGCGCCTTTATCGAGCGCACGCAACTGCCGTTCCTCGCCTCCCCGATGGGCAAGGGCGTGATGGACGACAATCATCCGTTATCCGTTGGGGCGGCGCGCAGTCATGCGCTGCAGGAGGCCGATGTTATCTTCCTGATGGGATCGCGGCTGAACTGGATCATGCATTTCGGTCTGCCGCCGCGGTTCAATAAGAAGGTGCGGATCATTCAGCTCGATATTTCGGCTGAGGCGATCAGCCAGAACGTGGCTGCCGAAGTGGCGCTGGTCGGCGACGGCAAAGCGATCGTCGGGCAGTTGAACAAGGCGCTGGAGAGCCGCCAGTGGTTCTATCCGAAGGATACCCCGTGGCATGCGGCGATTGCCCAGAAGTCGGCGGCGAACGCGAAACAAATTCAATCGATGATCGACGATAACTCGGCGCCGACCAATTACTATCGTGCGTTCAAGGATATCAGCGCATGGCTGCCGGATAACGCGGTGATCATTGGCGAGGGCGCCAACACCATGGATATCGGCCGCACCCAGATGCCAAACAAGAATGCGCGCCTGCGGCTGGATGCCGGCACGTATGGCACCATGGGCATCGGCATGGGCTTCACCATCGCCGCTGCCGTGGCCCATCCCGACCGGCCGATCGTTGCGGTGTTTGGCGATGCGGCGATCGGCTTCTCCGGCATGGAGATCGAGACGGCGTGCCGTTACAATCTGCCGGTGAAGATCATTGTTTTGAATAACGGCGGTATCGGCGGGGGCATGGAGGCGTTTCCCGAAGACCGCAGTCAGTTGCCACCGCGCGTGATGGCGATTGGTTCGGGATATGAGAAGATCATGGAGGCGTTCGGCGGCAAAGGCTGGTACGTCGATGATCCGAAGGACCTGCGCAAAGCGTTGGATGAGGCGATGGCCTACCCCGGGCCGGCACTGGTCAACGTAAAACTGCACCATGCCGCCGGGCGTAAACCGCAGGAGTTTAACTGGCACACCGCATAGTCAAGGCTGCGTCCGAACATGACCGCATCAGGCACATGACGTTTTTATACCGTCATGGCTCGGTTTGTCCGAGCCGCCTGTTGCGGCATGTGCGGGAGTAGGTAGCCCGGACGCGCCGGGCCATGACGAAATGAGGGGCCGGACTTATTGTTGACCGTCGCCTTACGCCATCTGAAACGTCTTATGCTTCCGGATACGGGCGAAGGGCGGGTTATCGAGCGGCCGGACATCGATCAACGCAGCATATCGATCAACGGCGAAACGGTGGCGAGTTGCCCGAAGTCATGGATCGCGGCGAGACTTGCCTCTATCTTGGCGTCCGGCAAGCCAGAAGCGGGAACCAATGTGCGATACTTCGCATTGACATCCCGCCATGCAATACCGAGGGCGCCCGATCCTTTGGGAAGATGGACGGTGCTGGTGGATGTGCGGCCGTCGGCGGTGCGGATTGTTACGGTCGCGCCTTGGCGGTAGCTGGCGGCGTTTTCTGTTGGCG
>JANXLQ010000455.1 GCA_025355085.1 Rhodopila sp. | reverse complement strand
CGGGTCGCCATGAGCCAGGCAGCGATCCCCGCGCCGATCGAGGACCGGGAGCGCCGCATTTCGCTGATCGACACCGAACTGAACATTCTGGACCGCGAGATCGCCGCCGGAGAAAATCACGCGACCCGCCACGCCGGATTGCGGGACGAACGTACGGAGTTGTCGGATCAGTTGGGCGTCCTGCGCGATCGTTGGGAGCAAGAAAAGCTGCTGGCCGCCGAAATCTTCGAAACACGCGAAAAAATTGAAAGTTCGGCCGAACCGTTGGCGGCCGACACGCTGCGGGCGCAACTCACCAAGGCCACCGCGACATTGCGGGCGATACAGGGTGAGGAGCCGCTGATTTATCCGGTGGTCGATGGTCAGGCGGTGGCGGAGGTCGTGGCGGGCTGGACCGGTATTCCGACCGGACGGATGCAGTCGAACGAAATCCGTACTGTGATGGCACTGAAGGAGACGATGGAACAACGCATCGTCGGTCAGCCGCATGCCCTGGAGGCGGTCGCGCAGGCGATTCGGACCAGCCGAGCGGGGCTGACCGATCCTCGGAAGCCGATCGGGGTGTTCCTGATGGTTGGAACCTCCGGCACCGGCAAGACCGAGACGGCCCTGACGCTGGCGAACCTGCTGTATGGCGGGGAACAGAACCTGACCACCATCAATATGACCGAGTTCAAGGAAGAACATAAAGTCAGCCTGCTGATGGGCAGCCCGCCCGGTTATATCGGCTATGGCGAGGGCGGCATTCTGACGGAAGCGGTGCGGCGTCGGCCGTATTCCGTAATCCTGCTCGATGAGATGGAGAAAGCGCATCCAGGTGTGCAGGATGTGTTCTTCCAGGTATTTGACAAAGGGAATATGAAGGACGGCGAAGGCCGGGATATCGACTTTAAGAATACTGTCATCATCATGACATCCAACGCCGGCACGGATCTGATCACTCGGCTATGCGCCGACCCGGATACCGCACCCGATGCCGCCGGTTTGGCGGACGCGCTGATGCCGGAGCTGATGAAGCACTTCAAACCGGCATTTCTCGGCCGGGTAACGCTGGTGCCATATTTCCCGCTGGCGCCCGACATCATTCGCAAGATCGTCGTGCTTCAACTTGGGCGTGTCAGGCAGCGGGTCCGCGAGGCGTATCAGGCGGATTTCATCTGGGGTCCGGAACTGGTGGATACCATCGCAGCGCGCTGCACCGAAACGTCGTCGGGCGCCCGCAACGTGGAAAAAATCCTCTCCAGGACCCTCTTGCCGGAACTATCAGCAGAGATTTTGGCTCGGCTGGCGGAAGGCGAATCCATCCAAACCGTGACGATGGCGGTGGACACGAATGGTCTGTTTAAGTATAATGTCGTGTAGGTAATGTTCCACCTCGAAACAAACTGAAGGAAACCGTAATATGGCGATTTATATGAAATTCGGCTCCGTCAATGGCGCCGTGACGACCAAGGGTTTCGAGAAATGGATCGAGTTGTCTTCGTTTCACTGGGGCGTCGGCCGTTCGGTAGGCACCGCAGCCCGCGGCAGCACCACGCGTGAAAGCTCGGAACCCAGCATCAGCGAAGTGACGGTTACCAAAGTGATGGATTTGGCGTCGAACGCCTTGTTCGCCGACGCCGTCGGCGGTGATTTCAGCACCAAGGTGAATTTGAAATTCACCACGACAACGAAGGATACCGTGACGACGTTCCTGGCGTACGAACTCACCGAAACCGGTGTTAGCGGCTACAGCCTGGGTAGCGATGGACACGCGCCGACTGAGTCGCTGTCGCTGAATTTCACCAAGGTCATGATCACCTATACCGGCCTCGATTCAAAGACCAGCGGCGCACCTGATACGGTCGGCTACGACCTGAAGACGATGCACAAGGTCTGATCAGGTATAATTTCGAATTGTATGGCCGCCGATCCGGTAAACTAGAACCTCGTTGGCGCAAGCCGGCGAGGGTTTGGGTAGGACGGCCCGATGCGATAAATCTGCATGATAGTGTGTCTGCAACACCTCAGGGCTTTAGACAGCACAATGCCGGTATCTAACCGCTCTTGACGCGAGAGTGGCATGAATGGGTCGTCCGGCCCAATACATGTCAACAAAGCATCG
>JANXLQ010000422.1 GCA_025355085.1 Rhodopila sp. | reverse complement strand
ACCTGGTATTTTTGTATGCTGTCGTGTTCGTAGTGTTGAACATCACAGTTGATGTGATCATCGCCTGGTTGGACCCGAGGATTCATTACCAATGAGTGTCACCCAAATCGGTGAACTGCCGGCGCCCGTTGCGTGTTCGTTACTGAACCGCATTGGGCGCGCGCTGTGGTATTTCGCACGCCGCTCCCCCATGTCCGCGTTCTGGGGCATCGTCGCATTGGCGATCGTCCTGGTTGCCATCTTTGCCCCGTTCGTTGCCCCGTTTGAGCCGCTGCGCTCCGACTTTCGGCATATGACGAAAGCACCTGACGCACTGCATTATTTTGGCACCGACCAGATCGGCCGCGACACTCTGACCCGTGTGATTTACGGCAGCCGAGCGTCGTTGGCGGTGGCGTTTGGGGCGGTGCTGCTGGGAACGACAACGGGGGCGTTGTGGGGGCTGGCCAGCGGCTTCTTCGGCGGGCGGTTCGATATCGTCAGTCAGCGCATCATTGAGTTCCTGCAATCGTTCCCCGACCTGATCCTGGCAATGGCGATCGCCATGGCGCTTGGTTCGGGAACCGGCACGGTCATCGTCGCCATCGCCATTACTCGCATTCCATTTGGCGGACGCATCATCCGCGCCGTTGTGCTGTCCCTGAAGGAGTTGGCATATGTCGAGGCCGCGCGAGGCCTCGGGGCGTCGAACCTGCGCCTGATGGCAAGGCACATCCTGCCGCAATGCATCGCGCCCTATCTGATCCTGGCCACCACGCATCTTGGGGTCGCGATCATTATTGAGGCATCGCTGGGGTTCCTGGGCGTGGGCATACCGCCGCCGATGCCGACATGGGGCAATATGCTGGCGGATGCGCTGAACTCCGGCCTGATACCGCCCTGGTGGCTGGTGTTGTTTCCCGGCGCGGCGATTACGCTGACGGTGTTGGCGTTCAACCTGTTGGGCGATGGCATCCGCGATGTGCTGGACCCGCGTTTACGTGGCGCTTTATAACCGCAACCGGCGCGGTCATCCTCGGTAAGATAGACATTGGGCGGGCATTGACCGGCCGCCCGGTGCCTATCTTACCAGGATAACCGCGCCTGCCACGATCAGCAGGACACCGGCCAACTGGCTGACGCGCCGGCCGGCCGGAAGCAACTTCTCCAGAGCCACCAAAACAGCCAGGCCGGCGATCCATAGGATGTTCATGACGCCCCCGACAAACAGCAGCGCCATGATCATCCAGCAGCAACCCAGGCAGAACAGCCCATGCCGCATCCCTGCCAGCATCGGCCCGAGTCTGCCCCGGTTCCAGTATCGCGTCAGCAGTTCGAACGGTGAGCGGCACTGAACCAGGCAGGCCCGCTTCCAGCGTGTCAATTGATACAGACCAGTCGCGACCAGCAAACCGCCGGACAGAGCGACGTTCAGGCTGGTCATCTGCGCCGACAACAGACCCGCCCGATCGAGACCCCATTGCAGCAGGGTGGCGATCAGGCTGAAGCCGAACCAGATCGCCAGATAACCCGCCACGAACAGCCCGGCCGGGCCGAACGCGACCGAACCGCCGCGCCGGCGCATCAGCGCGGTGGCGAGCAACACCGCGGGCGCGGCGCTGGGCAGCATCATCGCCACCATCATGCAAGTCCACATGAGGAACATCATGATCGCGTAGCCCGCAGTCCAATGCGGCGGCGTCATCGTTATCGAACCGCCGCCCGCTGCCATGGTGTTCATATCCATGCCGGCCATATCCATGCCGGCCGCGTGCATCCCAGCCATATCCATCCCGGCGCCTGCCAGCAGGTAGCCCCATGCCAACAGCGTCACCGCCAGCAACGCGCCCAGTACAACCGCGCGTTCATGCCGGAGGATCGCGCTGAGCATGGTGGCTTCCCGCTAGTTCAGCCGTCCCTTGTGGCTGAGATGGATATGCGCGAACTGGCCGTAGCTGTCGTTCAGGTCCAGCGTAATCGGCCCGGTGGTCTTGCTGGTGCCGCTGCCGATCTCGGCCTGCGCGAATTCAAAGCTTTGCGGGAAATCGATACGCACGCGATGTTCGGCGCCGGTGACCCGATTAACGATCGGCCGTCCTGTCGCCTCTATCATGCCGGGAACCTCCAGCCGTGCCCGGCGCGCCTCGACATCGACGGTGAAATCGATGGGATGGAAGCGGGGCGGGTGCTTGTTCGGGCTCATGGTGCTGTAAATCCACCACATCGTGGCCATATCTTCAGTTTCCTGTCCTGACAGGATCGCCGCAAGCGCCTCGCGTTGCCAGGGATCGGCCCGTTCATCAATGACAAGCTGCATTGTGCCGTTACCCTCATGCACTGCGCCGGGCCATTTGTAGATTGCCACCGCACGCAGGCCGTCCAGCCGGACATCGCCGAAATGCCCCTGGTCGATCTGGTAGCCTGTGACAGCCTCACAGAACCCCTTGTCCGGCAGTGCGTTGAACTGACACGGACAGGCGTAGATACAGTTGCAGTTTGCGAAAACTGTGCCTTTGATTTCCCATTGGACGGAAACAGCCATGATGGCCTCCACTTTTACACTGAGCGGGAGACGTCTTGCGGTTGCGTGTCGTCGTGTGATCGCAAGTCGCGCCAGTCGGGTCATCATAACCCACGCAGCCGCCACCTCCCCATAATGCTATGCCCCCTATCTGAGTCTCCGCAAGGTCGATGCACCTGCGGGGCTTCACTTGAAAGAGAGCAACAATCCCGGGTGACGGCGGCACGGTCGATCCCATTGGTGCAGCGATGCTGTGCCGCAGGTTCCTGGTTGTAACCGGCACGGTCAACCCGCAAGATGGCGGCTAACAAATCGAGTAATCCGGGGAGCAGACCAATGACCGAGCGCGCGTCCAGTTATATGCACGGGGCCTCTGATCTACCCTTGATCGGGGACACGATCGGGGTTCAGTTCGACCGAACCGTTGCCCGCTTCGGTGACCGCCCGGCGCTGATCGTGCATCAACAGAGGATCAGGTGGACGTGGTCGGAACTCGCCCTGCGTGTGGAAGCCTTCGCTGCCGGCTTGGTCGGACTGGGCTTGCAACGAGGCGACCGGGTTGGGATTTGGTCTCCCAACAACGCCGAGTGGGTCATCACCCAGTTTGCTACCGCCAAGGCCGGGCTGATCCTGGTCAACATCAATCCGGCCTATCGCCTGACCGAGGTCGAGTATGCGTTGAACAAGGCCGGCTGTAAGGCACTGATCACCGCGACTCGCTTCAAGACCAGCGACTATATCGGTATGATCAACATGTTAGCGCCCGAACTTGCCATATCGCATCCGGGTGATCTGCGTTCAACCAAGCTACCGGCGTTACGCTCGGTCATTCAGATTGGCGGCGATGCACCCGGCACCTTCGCGTTTGAGAAAATCGCGCATCACGGCCGGGACGTGGACAGGCAGCATCTGAAGGATCTGGTGCCGTTGCTGCAATTCGACGACCCGATCAACATCCAGTTCACCTCAGGCACCACCGGCCTGCCCAAGGGTGCGACCCTGACGCACCACAACATTCTCAACAACGGCTTCTTCATCGGCGAGGTGATGCACTACACCGAGCAGGATGCGGTGTGCGTGCCGGTGCCGATGTATCATTGCTTCGGCATGGTGATCGGCGTGCTGGCCTGCATGACGCATGGGGCCGCCATCGTGTTCCCGGGGGAGGGTTTCGATCCGCTCGCCACCTTGCAGACGGTTGCCGCGTATCGCTGCACCTCGCTGTATGGCGTGCCGACGATGTTCATCGCCGAACTCGATCATCCGGATTTTGCGAAATACGATCTGACCAGCCTGCGGACCGGGATGATGGCCGGTGCGCCGTGCCCTATCGAGGTCATGCGCCGCTGCATCCGCGACATGCACTTGACCGAAATGACCATCGGTTACGGCATGACCGAGACCAGCCCTGTCAGTACCCAGACCCACATCGGAGACTCGCTGGACAGGCAGGCCGGCACCGTCGGCCGTGCCCATCCGCATGTGGAGGTCAAAATCGTCGATACCGGCGGACGGATCGTTCCACGCGGCACCAAAGGCGAGTTCTGCACGCGCGGTTACTCGGTGATGCAAGGCTACTGGGGCGATCCGGAGCGCACCGCGGACGCCATCGACGCAGCCGGCTGGATGCACACCGGCGATCTCGCAACGATGGACGATGACGGCTACTGCGCGATTGTCGGGCGGATCAAGGACCTCGTGATCCGTGGCGGGGAAAACATCTATCCCCGTGAAATTGAAGAATTCCTGTATCGTCACCCGGCGATTGTCGATGTGCAGGTGTTCGGCGTCCCGGATAAGCGGTTCGGTGAGGAACTGTGTGCGTGGGTCAAAGTGCGCGCCGGTGAAACGCTGACCGAGGATGACATCAAGGCGTTTTGCAAGGACCAGATCGCGCATTATAAAGTGCCTCGCTACATCCGGTTCGTGGATGAATTCCCGATGACCGTCACGGGAAAAATGCAAAAATATCTGATGCGTGCGACGATGTCTGAAGAATTAGAATCAAAATAACAGGGGAAACACCATGCGCTGGGCTCGTATCGAACAGAACGGCTCTCCGACATATGCCGTCGTCGAAGGCGACACGGTCATTCCGGTGCGCGGCTCTCCGTTCGCGGCGTGGGAGCGGACCGGACAGAAACTGAATCTAGCCGCCGTGAAGCTGCTGGTGCCGGTGATTCCGCCGACGTTCTACGCAGCGGGAATGAACTATCCGGACCATGTGCGGGAAGTGGCCGAGAAAATTGGGCAGAAGCCGAATTTGCCGGAGCAGGCGGATATCGGCTACCGCGCCAACAACGCGCTGATCGCACAAGGCGAAACGATTGTCATCCCCGCCGATGCGACCGATCAGGTGCAGTACGAGGGCGAACTGGTCGTGGTCATCGGCCGAAAATGCAAGAACCTAACCCGCGAAAACGCTCTGTCCGCCGTACTCGGATACTCCGTCGGTAACGATGTCAGTGAGCGGACGTGGCAAAAAACCGACCGCACCATGTGGCGGTCGAAAAACACCGATACGTTCAAGCCAATGGGTCCGTGGATCGAAACGGATGTAAAGCTGGAAGACCTGGTTACCAAAATTCGGCTAAACGGCGAACAACTCATCGCATTTCCCACCAACGACATGATCTTCGGCGTGGTCGATTACCTCGTGTCGATGACCACCTGCCTGACGCTGTATCCCGGCGACGTGGTGTGGATGGGCACCGAGGGTGCCACCGCCAACATGAAGCACGACGACCGGATCGAGGTCGAAATCAGCGGCATCGGCACACTGACCAATCCGGTTGTGCGGGAGGGGCTTCGATAGCCATGCCGTCGCGACCATCCCCTGATCGCGGCGGTGCAACGATTGAGTGTGTCACCTCCCATTGTCATCGCCGGCCCGTGTTCGGTGAGAGGTACTGTGGGATCTCGCCCAGGAAAGGATACTGACCATGCCCACACAAATCGGCACCAACATCGCCAAACAGAAGCTCGCGGCCAACGAGCTTGTTCTGTGCTTCGGCGTCAACCAACTCCGCACGCCGAACATCGCGATGATCGCCTCGGCCTGCGGGTTCGATGCGCTGTATATCGACCTGGAGCACAACCCCACGTCGCTCGAAACCGCAGCCGGTATCTGCGTCGCCGCGCTGGGCCTGGGCATTACCCCGATTGTGCGGGTGTCGTCGCACGATCCGCATGATTCCACCCGCATCCTGGACTGCGGTGCGCAGGGCATCATGGTGCCACACATCCAAAACGCAGCCGAAGCCCGCGCCATAGTCGAGGCTTGCCGCTTCGCTCCGCACGGTCATCGGTCCGCAGCCGGAACGGTGCCGGCGTTAGGGTACGCCCAACTGTCGCAGCCGGAAATATGCCGCCGCCTGAACCAGGAAACCCTGCTGATCGCGATGATCGAAACACCCGAGGCCGTCGCCAACGCCGACGCCATCGCCGCCGTGGAGGGCATCGACACCCTGCATATCGGCGCCACCGATCTATCGACCGAAATGGGCATCCCCGGCGACTACAAGCATGAACGCATGCGCGCGGCTTTTGAAACGGTCGCCCGCGCCGCCAAGGGGCACGGCAAATCGATGGGCGTCGGCGGCGTGCGTCAGGACGTGGAATTCCAGTCGTATCTTCTGAAACTGGGCGTTCGTTACCTGACCAGCGGTTCGGATACCTTGTACATCCTCAGCGGCGGCAGGGCGGACGTGAAGCAGATCAGGGAGGCGGCAGCAGACGCTTTGTCTGGAAAAGTTTGAACCATTTGCGGAACATGAGTTCGGTGTCCATGACCTCATGGAAGCCGGCCTGCATGATCTTGATGGTTGAAACGATCGCCGGCGGTCCGGGTTCGGTGTGACCATACCGCATCTGATAGTCGGCGTATTCCAGC
>JANXLQ010000412.1 GCA_025355085.1 Rhodopila sp. | reverse complement strand
CGCGGACGCTCGGCATTTCTGGGACCTGGACCGTAAGACGCGGCTGGAAACGCGTATCCCGGCGCTGGACAATGTTACATTCCAGGCGGAACTCGGCACGCAGGGGGCCAGGGTTCGGCGCCTCAAGATTTTGGCTGCCACTATCGCGCCTCTGGTTGGCGCCGACCCGGCTCAGGCAGCTCGCGCGGCTGAACTGGCAAAGGCGGACCTTGTTACCGGCATGGTCGGCGAGTTTCCGGAGCTTCAAGGCGTGATGGGAAGCTACTACGCTCGTCACGACGGCGAAGCCTTGCCCGTCACGAATGCCATTCGTGACCATTATGCCCCCCGTGGCCCGACCGAGGCGGCACCTACGGCGCCAGTGTCCATTGCAGTTGCGCTTGCCGACAAGCTGGATCAGCTAGCTGGATTTTTTGCAATCGACAAAGGGCCAACCGGATCTGGAGATCCTTATGCACTGCGCCGCGCTGCTCTGGGAGTTATCCGACTCATTCGCGAAAATGGGCTAAGAGTCCATTTAAGACCTTGGTTACAGGCAGCGCTAAATGGCCACTCAAGTTTGGCCACTACGCTTAAGGCTGACAATCACGGCTTGACCTACAGCGGCAAAATTCAGGAATTAATGAATTTCTTTACCGAGCGGCTGATCGTTCAGATGCGGACTGAAGGTTTGCGCCACGATACGTTGATGGCGATTTTTGGCTCGAAATCGACAACAGCACGGTCGGACGACGACCTCGTCGAAATGCTGCTCCGAGCAGATGCGGTAGGGGGTTTGCTTGCCGCGCCCGGTGGCTCTGACTTGCTGGCCACCTACCGTCGCGCAGCCAATATTTTGCGAATTGAAAATCGCAAGGATGGCCCGCATGAAGGCGATATCGATGTCGCCTGGTTGCAGGCTGATGAGGAGCAGGAACTTTATCAGGCGGCTATCGTGTTGCGGCCAGCAATCAACGAGGTTCTAGCGGTAGATGACTTTGCCGAGGCGATTGCTTTGATGGCTCGGCTACGACCTTCGTTGGATGCGTTCTTCGAAAAAGTCACCGTGAACGCCCCCGAACCAGAATTACGCCGCAATCGTTTGCGTTTGCTCAATGAGGTCCGGTCCATCATGGACCAGATCGCCGATTTCTCCCGTATCGAAGGCTAGGATGAGGTCCGACATGACCAAGTGGGTTTACAGCTTCGGCGCCGGCCACAACGAAGGCCGAGCGGATATGCGCAATTTGCTGGGCGGGAAGGGGGCGAATCTGGCGGAGATGTCCTCGATCGGTCTTCCGGTCCCTCCCGGCTTTACGATCACCACCGATGTCTGCACCGCCTACTACGACAACGGTCACAAATACCCGGACGACTTAAGTGGCCAGGTCGATGCTGCCCTGGTCGCGATCGAGAAAGCTGTCGGTCTGAATTTTGGCGATCACGATCACCCGCTGCTGGTGTCGGTCCGCTCCGGCGCCCGCGTTTCGATGCCGGGGATGATGGACACCGTCCTGAACCTCGGGTTGAACGACGTGACGGTCGAAGGGCTGGCCAAGGTCTCCAACGACCCCCGTTTTGCCTTCGATTCCTATCGCCGCTTCATCCAGATGTATGGTTCCGTGGTCCTCGGCGTCGATCACCACCGGTTCGAAGAGATCATTGAGCACGCCAAGCTCGAAGCCGACGTGATCGAGGATACCGCTCTGACCGCCCAACAGTGGCGCGATGTGGTCGAAGGGTACAAAGACTTGGTGCAGCAGGAGACGGGCAACCCGTTCCCGCAAGATCCGCACGTCCAGCTTTGGGGCGCGGTTGGCGCCGTATTCGGATCGTGGATGAACCCGCGCGCGATCACCTATCGCCGGCTGCACGACATTCCCGCCGCCTGGGGCACCGCCGTCAGCGTGCAGGCGATGGTGTTCGGCAACATGGGCAACGACTGCGCCACCGGCGTGTGCTTCACGCGCGATCCGTCCACCGGCGAGAACATGTTCTACGGCGAATACCTGGTGAACGCACAGGGTGAGGACGTCGTCGCCGGTATCCGTACCCCGCAGCCG
>JANXLQ010000373.1 GCA_025355085.1 Rhodopila sp. | reverse complement strand
GAACGCGCCGAGGGTGATGTGCCAGCGCCGCCAGAACGCCGCGATGTCTGTGGCCTGATAGGGGCTGTCGAAATTCAGCGGAAAACGGACATTGAACATGCGGGCGAGGCCGATGGCCATGTCGGAATAGCCGGAGAAATCGAAGTAGATTTGCAAGGCGTAGGACAGCGTGGCGTACCAGGCTTCGAAGAACGTCAGGGTGGCGCCGTGTGCGGCGGCATCGAACCCAATGTCCGCGAATCCGCCGAACATGTCGGCCAGCACAAGCTTCTTGCCGAGCCCCGAGAGGAAAAGCAGCAATCCATCCGCGAGATTGCGTACGCTTGGACAGGTAAGGTCCGGGGCAATCAATTGCGGCAGGATATGAGACGGCCGAACGATCGGGCCGGCGATAAGATGGGGAAAAAAGGTCACGAACGCGGCGTAGTGAAGCAACGGTACGGTCGTCACGGTTGTCATCCGGGGGCCTCCCACGCCCGGCCTCTTAAACCCGTTTGGTTCCCGGACACGGCCGGTATCGACCAGAAACATGATTTGCTGGAACGTGAAGAAGCTAATAGCCAGCGGCAGTACGATGGTCAGGGACGGCGTGGCCGGGGCCGCGATGTGCAGCAGAAAATCGGCGTATTTGAACCAACCCAGGACCAACAGGTTCAATGTGACGCCAACCGTTAGCCAGCCGTAAGGCCGGTCAGAATTCTGTATCTTCCCTGCAATTGTATGATTGAGTGCCACCGACCCCAGCAACAGCGGCAAATGCTCCGGGCGCCACCAAGCATAGAACAACAGACTGGACGCGACCAGCCAGCGAAGTGCCCACACGGGCCCGCCGAAACGCCCGAGTGCGAAGAATCCAGCCAGGCAGACCGGCAGGAAGCCAAGAATGAAAGGGAGTGTATGGAACATCATGGTGTGTAATCGCTAATATAAACCACAATCGTTAACGGACGGTTAACGCCGAACTGTCGGCATACTTTACAGAATTCAACTGTATGTGGCTCTAGTGCATTGAAATAATGAAATATTCTTGTCTGGCACAGTAATTGCTGGTGGGTATTCGTTCTGGCTTCACCGTTCGAGGCTATCAGAAAAGGAATTTTCCGTGGTCCCCCCACTATCTCGCTTGCTGCTTCCGGTTTGTGTCCTGGCGTTGACGATTGCGACGGCGGCACAGGCCGCGCCAATCACCATCGATTTCTCGGCCATTATCGGCACGCGTAACAGCATCGATACGGACGACGTTTTCGGCGAAGGATTAGGGGCGAACCTCGCACACCAGATCGTCGCCGGATCGGTGATCATCGATCCGGCGCCGTTGTCGCAGGTCTGCACCGGCCGGGCAACGTGCTACAGCGATTTCGGTGCCGGCGCGATCTTGATCAGCTTTACCTTGAATGGGATAACCACCACGGTTGTTTCCAGGAATATCCCTGGCTCTTTCATCAACCGGGCGGCCGGGTCGGTGTCGATCGGCGATCCATCGCACGGCGGCTCGAATTATCTCGGAGTCGCGGCGACCGGAGCAGACGGAATGATGCAGGCATCCATCGGCGCCCTGTTCAACAACGCGACTTTATTTTCGGCATACGGCAACGGCGATCCGTCAGCCGCTATCGGCAGCCTCGCCAGCATCGGCGATGGAGCAGGGCTGGTCGGCGGCGGAATCACTTTGTTAACGCCGGCCGAACATTTGGATGCGACAATTCTGAGCATCGGAATCCAGCGGGCAGCCCCACCGATATCCTCCAACAGCGGCGTTTCCGTCCCGGAACCAGCCACTATAACACTCGTAGGCGCCGGCCTTTGCGGTCTGGGTGCGACGCGCCGGAGGCGAGCCGGCTGAACAGGTGTTTCCCGACAGGCCGAATGCTGGTAGCTGACGCCTGAAATGACCGACGATCTTCCTCCGAACCCGGCGCTCTTACCCGCTGGCCTGCTCGATCTGTTACCGCCCGAGGCGGAAACGGAAGCCTCCGCCGTTGAAGCGCTGATGACGGTGTTCGCCGCACACGGCTATCAGCGCGTGAAACCGCCATTGCTGGAGTTCGAGGACTCCCTGCTCGCGGGTTCCGGTAGCGCCGTGGCCGACCAGACGTTCCGTCTGATGGACCCGGACAGCCACCGGATGATGGGCTTGCGGGCGGACACGACCCCGCAGGTAGCCCGTATCGCCGCGACTCGGTTGGCGCGCGTGCCGCGACCGCTTCGCCTGTCATATGCTGGACAATGCCTACGGGTCAGGGGCACCCAACTCGCGCCGGAACGGCAGGTGGCGCAGGCCGGAATCGAATTGATCGGACACGACAGTCCGGAAGCGGACGCCGAAACCGTGTTGGTGGCGGCCGAGGCATTGGCGGCGGTGGGACTTACCCGAGTCAGTTTTGACCTCACTTTGCCGATGCTGGTGCCCTCCTTATTAGATGACGCCGGAATCGCCGGAGCGAATCGGGTTTCACTGGCGCGGGCACTGGACCGTAAGGATGCGGCGGCGGTCACGCGCCACGGCGGGGCCCTCGCCCCGGTGTTGACGGAGTTGCTGTTGGCAGCCGGACCGGCCGGCCGCGCCCTCGCCGCTTTGGCCGCGGCGAAATTGCCGGCGCTCGCAGGCGTGCTGGCGGAACGGGTGGCCGCGACGGTGGCGGCGATCCGGGCTGCATCCCCGGGATTGCGGCTGACGGTCGATCCCGTCGAATTCCGTGGTTTCCGCTATGAAACAGGCGTGTCGGTGACCGTCTATGCACCCGGCCGGCATGAAGAATTGGGGCGTGGCGGACGTTATATCTGTGGCGACCCGGCTTCTGGTAACAGTGAACCCGCTACCGGCCTGACCCTGTATCCCGATGCGATCCTGCGCGTTGCCCCGGCTCGGCAGGCCCGTCCACGCATTTTTGTGCCGTTTGGCGCCGATCGTGGCATTCTGGCAGCACTCCGATCCGGCGGGTTTGCCACCGTGGCTGCTCTGGCAGTGGTTTCCGACGAAACAGTGGAGGCGAATCGCCTCGGCTGCTCCCATATCCTGCGCGCTGGAAAAGCCGCGCTTTTACATACCGAGGGCTGAACAGAATGGCCAATGTCGCCGTGATCGGCGCCCAATGGGGCGACGAGGGCAAAGGTAAGGTTGTGGATTGGCTGGCCAGCCGAGCAGACGTGGTCGTTCGATTCCAGGGTGGCCATAATGCGGGCCACACGCTGGTAGTCGGCAATCAGACCTATAAGCTGTCGCTGCTGCCCTCCGGGCTGGTGCGCGGCAAGCTGGGCGTGATCGGCAACGGCGTCGTGGTCGATCCCGATGCGCTGCTGTCCGAGATCGCGCGCGTTCGCGCCCAAGGCCTGATCGTCACCCCCGAAACACTGCGCATCGCCGACAATGCCGTGTTGATCCTGCCGCTGCACCCGGCGCTGGATAAAGCGCGGGAAGAAGCGCGTGGCGAACGCAAAATCGGCACCACCGGTCGCGGCATCGGCCCGGCCTATGAGGACAAGGTCGCCCGGCGTGCCATTCGCGTCGCCGATCTCGCGGAACCGGAAACGCTGTCGGCCAAGCTCGATGAACTGCTGTTGCACTACAACACGCTGCTGAAAGGGTTGGGCAAGGAGCCGTTCAGCAAGAACATCCTGCTGGAGGGGCTGCTGAAGCTGGCGCCGCAAATCCTTCCGTTCGCCGAACCGGTGTGGGAGCGGTTGGACGAACTGCGTCGCGCCGGTAAACGCATCCTGTTCGAGGGTGCGCAGGCAGTCATGCTGGACGTCGATCACGGGACGTATCCGTTCGTCACCTCATCCAACACCGTGGCCGCGACGGCTGCTTCCGGCAGCGGCGTGGGCCCCAGCGCGGTTGGCTTTGTCCTGGGAATCGCCAAGGCATACACCACACGCGTCGGCTCCGGCCCATTCCCCACCGAACTGCACGACGACATCGGCCGTCTGCTCGGTGAACGCGGCCACGAATTCGGCACGGTCACCGGCCGCCCCAGGCGCTGTGGATGGTTCGATGCGGCGATGGTGCGCCAAGCGGTCAAGATCGGTGGCGTGCATGGCCTGGCGCTAACCAAGCTGGACGTACTCGACGGCCTGACGGAGCTGAAAATCTGCACCGGCTACCAGATCAATGGCACGTTCTTCCGCCATCTGCCGGCCGGACAAGCTGCCCAGGCGGCGGCGGTGCCGGAATACGAAGTCATGGAAGGCTGGTCCGGCTCGTCGCGTGGCGCCCGGTCGTGGGCCGATCTGCCGGCTCAGGCGGTGAAATACGTCCGTCGGATCGAGGAACTGGTCGAGGCCCCTGTTACACTGGTGTCCACCAGCCCGGAGCGCGACGACACGATCATGGTGAGAGATCCGTTCGAAGGATAACGGCGTTAACCTTTTGTTAACGTTTTCTCCGGTAATGTGAGGCGGCCCGACCAAAACGGTTCGCCCGCATGTCCGATAACACGTTCCTAACGCTATCAAACGCACTGATCGCCGGTCGCTATGCGGTCGATACCACGCAGTCCTTGCCGCATGCGGGGGGCGGAATCCCCGCCTATCTTGCGCGCGACCGCTTGGCGGGAGACGATCGGCGCGTTGCCATCGCGGTATCCCGAGACCACTCACCACGCCTCCGCCATCTCAAAATCCTTATGGACCCCATCGACAACCTGATGGTTCCACTCGGTTATGGCTCGGCGCCGTTAGCCGGAGGCAGGGGAGCAGGTTATTTCGTTATCTGTCCGACGCCGCCCGGACCGCCGGTGTCAGCGGCGATGAACGCGTGGCCGGACAAGGCTTTGTTCGATTTCGTGCTCGCGCCGATCGCGCGCGTGTTGGATACCCTGCACGGCAAGCGGCTCACTCACAGGGCGATTCGCCCCAATAACGTCTTCCAGGCAGCGCCGGGTCAGCCCGTGACGCTGGGCGCCGCCTGGGCCGCACCGCCCGCGATGCATCAACCCGCCGTTTTCGAATCGCCCTATCATGCGATGTGTCACCCGGTCGCCCGTGGGGAGGGATCGGTAGCGGACGATATCTATGCGCTGGGTGTACTGCTGCTCACCCTGGCAGGCGGTAAAGTTCCCATGGCGGCCATGGATGACCCGGCCATTATTCGCTGGAAGCTCGATCTGGGCAGTTTTGCGGCATTAAGCCGCGATGTCACGCTATCGCCGTCCCTCGCGGAACTGTTGCGCGGGATGCTGGCAGAAGACCCTGACCATCGGCCGCTGCCCGGCGCGCTTCTCGACCTCGGGCATATGCGCGGCCGCCGGATCGGCGCCCGGCCCACCCGTCGCAGCCAACGCCCGTTGATGTTGAACGATATCGCTGTCTTCGACGCGCGCATGCTGGGTTTCGCGCTGCTCCTCGATGAAAAGAAGGCCGTGCAATTCCTGCGCAACGGTTTGATCACCCAGTGGCTGCGTCGCGGTGTGGGCGACGCGGGAATGGCAGCGCAAATCGAGGATCTGATTCGGAGAGGCGTGGCGGAACCAGGAGGCGGCTCCAGGGCCGATGCGCTGCTGGTGATGCATACGATCAACGCGGTCAATCCGCGTATGCCGTTGTGCTGGCGCGGCGTCGCGCTGTGGCCCGATGCCTTGCCGTCGCTCCTGGCCGAGGGAATTGCAACCAACTCCCCCATCTTGGCATCTGCCGAGGAACTGCTGATCAATGACATTGCCGGCTTATGGTCTTCGGGTCAGCCCCACCTGGAACGTCCCAATGGCCCCGATCTGCTGCAATACCGGTACCTTCTAAGGGACGGTGGCCCGCACGCGATGTCGCGGCTTTTCTACGGTTTGAATCCGTTACTTCCGTGCCGAGGCCCGGCGATGACGACGGAATGGGTCATGGATATGTCCGATTTGATGGCCTTTCTCGAACGTGTGGCAGCGCACGCCGACGAGAACCTGATCGACCTGCCTATCGCGGCCTTCGTCGCGGCCCGCGCCGACCGGAGGATCGAGGTGCAGGTCAATGAATTGGCAAATGCCCGGGATGCAGACTCGTTTAGATGGGCCGAACTGGTGCTGCTGCGGGATTTGCAATCCAAATATTACCCATCGCCGCTGCCGGTGGTGGCAAGATGGGTGGCAAAGCGGCTTCAGCGCGATCTTGGCCGATGGCGCAACCGGCCAAGGCGAGAAATGCTCAAATTGCACCTGAACGCTTTGGCAGAGGCGGGATTTTTGTCGCGGTTGCTGGCGCTTGTAGAGGATGCGGCGTCCCGGGCTTTAGACACTACGGGTCTGCGCGGTGCCGCTGACGAAATCGACGGGATCGACGCAGAGGTAGCCGCAATCGATAACGGCGACGTCGTCCGTCAGGTGGACGCGGAACGGTTCGGTCAGGCTATCACCGGGGGTATCGGACTGTCTGCATTCATTCTGATGATCATGTCGGCCCTGCTACGGTGAACATCAAAGGGAAATTTGGCCGCGGAATGGGAGGGCTGCTGGTTCTGGCGCTGGGCCTGGCCGCCGGTGGGCTGATCGCGCTATCGCCGGATATCGCTGCACCGCTGGTGGTGCTGCTGTTCCCGGGTTTGGTGGCCCTTGTTCTAGATCGATCGCCAGGGTGCGGCGTGGCGCGGTCCATCTTGCTGTTTCAGGCGGCGGCCTGCGTCCAGCCGGCCATGAACGCCTGGTACCATTGCACCGGGGGCACTGACTGCATGAATCATCTCGCCGCCTGGCAATCTGTTGGGCGCGTTTGGCTCGCCGGCGCGGCAGCATGGGTGTTGGGACAATGTTTGCCATTGGGACTGAAAGTCGTGGACGATTACCGGTTGCGGCACCGGCGTTTCGCACTGATGGCCCGTCGGGAGGCACTATTGGCAGAATGGGGGATGGATGGGAACGAGCAACGATCAGACGGAGCCGAATGAACGCACACTATAACCTCACCAAAATCCACAGCTCATAAAGCGGTTGGCCAATGGCATACCTGCCAATTTGCCAATGCAACCAGCCACCTGTCATGCTGACGGCCCAATATTTTGACCGTTCGGCCCCTTCTCGTCATGGCAGGCGAAGCAGGCTGTGTGAAAACTCTCGCCCGCGCTTTTGGCGGAGAATGGTTTTCTCCGGCGGCTCCTCTCCGTCATGGCGGGCGAAGGCCCGTCATCCACGCCTTGC
>JANXLQ010000275.1 GCA_025355085.1 Rhodopila sp. | reverse complement strand
GTTCGTGGCCACCGCGAGATCGGCGATGGTGGAGTCCTCGGTTTCGCCCGAGCGGTGGCTCATGACCGCTTTCCAGCCGGCACGGTGGGCGAGTTCGACCGTCTCCAGAGTCTCGGACAATGTGCCGATCTGGTTGACCTTGATCAGGATCGCATTGGCCGAACCCTGCTCGATCCCGCGACGCAGACGTTCTGGATTGGTGACGAACAGATCGTCGCCGACCAGTTGCACGGTCTTGCCGATGGTGTCGGTCAGCAGCTTCCAGGTTTCCCAGTCGTCCTCGGAACAGCCGTCCTCGATCGAGACGATCGGGTAGCGGGCACACAGGTCCGCGTAGTAGCGGACGATGCCCTCTGAATCGAGTATCTTTCCTTCACCTTCAAGGTGGTAGAGGCCGTCCTTAAAAAACTCCGTGGAGGCGGGGTCGAGTGCGAAGGTGACGTCCTCGCCGACGCGGTAGCCTGCCTTTTCGACCGCCTTAGCGATGAACGACAACGCCTCGCCGGCGGATTTCAGGTTGGGTGCGAAGCCGCCTTCGTCACCGACATTGGTGTTGTGGCCGGCGTCGTGCAGGCCCTTCTTCAGCATGTGGAATATTTCGGACCCCATCCGCACAGCATCCGCCAGCGTGGGGGCGGAGATCGGCTGGATCATAAATTCTTGGATATCAATGGGATTGTCGGCGTGCTTGCCACCGTTGATGATGTTCATCATCGGCACCGGCAGCGTCCGGGCATAGGCACCGCCGATATAGCGATACAGCGGCTGCCCCTGGTCCGACGCGGCGGCCTTCGCGACGGCGAGCGACACACCGAGTATCGCATTGGCGCCCAGACGGCTTTTGTTCGGCGTCCCGTCCAGGTCGATCATGATGTTGTCGATCGTCACCTGTTCGGTGGCTTCGATGCCGCCGATGGCGTCCAGTATCTCCCCCTCTACATTGGCGATCGCCGTCAGCACGCCCTTGCCGCCGAAACGGGAGATGTCGCCGTCACGCAGCTCTACCGCCTCATGCGCGCCGGTGGAGGCACCGGACGGCACCGCCGCCCGTCCCATGGCGCCGGAATCGAGGACGACATCGACCTCGATCGTCGGGTTGCCGCGGCTGTCGAGAATTTCGCGGGCGGTGATATCGGCGATCGTGGCCATATTTTCGGTCTCCAAATTCTGAATCGGGGGGTGCCTATCACCTTGCACCGGATGTTGCCAGCCCGTGCCCGGGTCGCGGTGCTCACCTCTATTTGACGGCAGGATCGTTCCCCCGGGGCGCGCGCGGTGCCACTTGTCATCAGGCTACGATCGTTTGAGGTTGAATTCTGTCCCGAGCCGATCATGATCTAATTCTATGTTCGATCGCGCAATTCATGTTTGGAGTGGAAGCAACCCCAAACGATTACGCTCTAAACCGCCAGGGAGTGCCGTATGAAACAGCATCTTTCGTTAGCCGGACTGATGGCCGGGCTGATGGTCATGTCGGGGCCGCATGCCGCATTGGCGCAGGTCAAGACCTATCATCACGCCGGCGCCTGGGACGCCTTCAGCGGCCGGGACGACAAGAAAGGCGCGGTCTGCGGCATCAGCGCCACCATGGCGCCGGACAACCGCCGGCTGGCGGTCAGTTTCGATATTGGTGGTTCGGATACGACTTTTTCGGCCAGCAAGCCCGATTGGGCGATCCCGGAGAATACCCGGGTCACGGTGGTGATGCAGGTTGGGCTAACCGCCCCCCGAATCGCGCAAGGTGTGGGACACGAGCATGCGATCGTGTGGACCCTGCCACCTGCCGGGATGCAAACCTTCGACAAGGATTTCCGGTTGTCGCCGTCGATGACGCTCACCTTCCCAGAGGGCAGCGAAGCGCCGTGGACCGTTTCGTTGGCGGGTTCCACGGCGATCAGCGACACGTTCGGGCGCTGCATTCGGGATCTGACACGGCAGGTGCAAACGATACAGCCGCCTGCGGGCGCGCCGGGCCAGTCCGGTGCGACGCAGCCGTTTAGTGGTATCGCCCGCCGGTAACCGCCAACAGCGCCTTACGCGCAGGGCAAACCTTGAGCGATCAGCCTGACCGTGCGGTAATCCGTCATCGCGATCACGATGAGGAAAACGCCAATGAGCGCAGCGCTGACCAAGACGGCTTTCGGCCGCATCTTTCCGCCCCGGGACGCCTGGCTGGCGAAGGC
>JANXLQ010000366.1 GCA_025355085.1 Rhodopila sp. | reverse complement strand
GGCTCAGTTGCTCGCTCATCGCCAGCCCGGCTTGGCCACCGCCAACGACCAACGTGTCGACCTGCTCCACGAACACGGCGTGTTTCCTTTACGACATCGGCAAAGTCGCTTTGACTTAGTGTCGCTGTGGCGCCCAAGGTTGGTCAAGGGTAATGGACCGGCCGCTCAGCGCGATTGCATGTGGCGGCTTTTCGCCGTTTCCGGTCATGGGTTCCCTTACTCAATGGTACGTAAAGCGACAGGGCCTGATCTGGAAGGGTGCGGAAACCGGCCGTTTTCTGAGATTTCTCTTCCCTCCATTTGGGCTTACGATCTCGGGGGGATTTTCGGGGGTGGAATGCCAACCGAATCCTGAAGCTTCTCATCGGAGAAGTCGTATTCGCCTAGCAGGTTGATGTGACCCCACGAGATGACGGAGTGGTTTGCGACGGCCGCCCTGATCTCCGCTCTGAGCTCTTCCGTGGAGGCTTGGTTGAGTCGATGTTCGAGCAGCAGGTAGTTCCAGCAAACGATCGCATTCTTGATTAGGCGGTTGCAGGTCTCGGCGATCTCCTGCTCCTCCTTGTCCCCGGCGCTGAATTCGCGGGGGTTCCCGACCGCGATCGCGCGCGTGAACCGGTTGCCGAGTTCGATCCTGTTGAGCAGGTTCTCGATCGCCATGCGCAACTCGACATCGTCGATGTAGCGCAGGATGAACATGGATTTGATGATCCGGCCAAACGCCTTAAGGGCGGTGTAAAGACTATGCTGCCTGGAGTATGAGTTCAGCCGCCTGAAAATGTCCGACGCCGTGCTTTCCTTTAATTTGATGGTGGCGACAAGACGGAGAACATCGTCCCAGTCAGCGATAATTGAATCCGGGTCCACGTATTGCTCGGGCTTGATCGCCCAGGTGGTCCTTTCGCCGCCACGGCGCGACCGGAACATGTAGAGGCTCTGTTTTTTTAGGTTCTTGATCCGAGGCGCGAAGCTGATCCCCAGCAGATGGGTGACCGCGAAGATGGCCTCGGAAAAACCATGCGTGTCGGTGGAATGGATATCGCTTTTGACCACATCGTTGCGCATAAGGCCGTCGATGACATAAGCGCTTTCACGATCGGCCGCGCTGAACACCAGGGAATGCCAGAATAGGTTGCGCTCATCGACGAAGGTGTAAGCGCTGACACCCTGACCCTTGCCAAAATATTTGAAGGAATGATTGGCGTTGAGAGAGTCATTCCGAACCTCGAACTTCTGCCCGTCACTGGCGGTATGAATTTCATTCTCCGCCCGGCGGTAGATATTGGGCAACTCCATGGCGGCCATGAAATTCGTGATCCGATCGTTGGCGGCCTGAAGATTCTCCAGTGAAAATCTCCAATTGATGGCACCATCCAACTCGGCGGCACTGAGCGAGGTGGATATTTGCGCCATCTTCGCCGATCCGATCGCACATCCAAGACCGATGATCCCGGCAAGGAGAAGTTTCTCCGGTACCTTTCTTACGTGTGTTTGGCGGAGGTGGCGCAATTCCGTCGTGAATCCGGTATGAAGATTGACCGTGGCCAGTATTTCGGTTAGCGGCACGTAGTGCCGTTCTGGAAAGAAGTGGCGTAGAGGCTCGCTTTCCTCTTCGTCCTGCTTCGGGGTTGAGATCCGGAAAGCCTTGCCCGTCAGCATCTTGAAGTGCGGGTTCGCATCCGTCGCGATGACGCGATTGGTCTCTTCGAAGAGGGCCTGAAGAGCGGTATCGAGCTCCGTCAGCACCGGAACCGGGTCCGCGAACCCGGCCATTCCCGCCCGGTCGAGCAGCTGTTTCCGCCCGGCCCGCCAGCGTGTCCGATCGATGAGATAGGATTCGAGCGGACGCCGCTTGTGTGATTGCTCCAGATTCAGACTGCCTGATTTAATGGCGCCCGCGACGTGCCGGAATAGGAGAACCTTATAGAGCGAAACGCGGAACCTGCCGTCTTTCCAGACCGCCGCCCGCTCATCGACGGCGAGAAACGCGGCAGGTGCCGTGTTGCCAGGCAAGCCGTCCGTGGAGGCGAACCGTGTGATGGCGGCTTCAAGATCAGCGATGTTTGAGGCCGCCTGGAATGTGATGGCCTTCAGAATGCCGCTTACCTGATTTTGTAAACGAACTGACCGAGCTTCGAGAATGTCAAAATAGTGATCGTCGGCCGTATCGTTCATGAGAGAGGCGCGGAGTTCCTTGGATTTCGCTTCCACAGCCTGCTCAGGCCGCACCAAAAGGCCTATCCGCGTGACCTTCTCCTGATCACTCAGCAAATCGTCGGCAACAGCTTCCCGGATTTCGCGCAAAACCTGGAAGACCGAGGCGTCGAGATCATTCAACAAGGTCTCAGCCGCATGCTCATGCCGTTTGCGCTCGTCGAAACACCAGTCCCGATGTTCCCGAAGCGTGGCATTGTCGAATGTCTGCACCGACGTAAGCAGCACATCGACCAGGTTGTCATGAAGCCGGTAGTATTGGTGGGCGATGAAGGCCACCAGATGAACATGAATGTCTTCGTCAGTCCGGCGGCGCAGATTGGCCGTGCGCATCCGGGCCACGCTGCCCGCGAAATATCGAATGCCTTCCGATCCGAGGTCCAGGACCGACAGGATCGTCGCTACCTTGGCGTGAAGTTCTTTCAGCACGCCAAGGTCTACGAGGCGTTCCCGGATTTTGGCAGGTCTGGTCGATTGCGACAGTCTTTTGAGTAGCGTGAGCCGGAATGGCGATTGGGTGGCGACGTCTTCGTCACGCTCGAACAAGCTGTCGAGCAGCAATCGCACTTCACCGGTCATGGTGCGGGCAATCAGTTCGGCGATGGCCTTTGCGCGCCGCTGAACAGCTCGCGATACCGCCTCGGTCAGACGAAATGACGTCGGGATTTCGATCCGCCTGGACACCAGCCAATCGACCGCACGCCAGAAAATCCGCGCTGTTCCGGAGTGAGACCTGGCCATGGTCTCCAATTCCGCGTCCAGCAATCGCGCGGCCTCGGCATCGAATGGATGAAATCCGGCCAGTTCCAGAATTTGCGGCCTGTGCCGCTGCCGGGTGCGCGCGGAATACGCGGCCTGATCGAACCCAGGCGCGTCGATCCCTAATCGCGCAACGATATAGGCAATGTCCCGATCGTGAAAATCAGCCGTCAGGAAAAAGCGTCTCGCTGACCTGAAATAACCGGCGCTGACCAGAAAGCCGATCTTCGCCGGCACGGGCTGTATGCCGTTGGCCGCTGACCAAACCGCGGCGGGCAACTCAAAGACGCGCCGGCGCTCAGCACTGGACAGCTGTGGCGGATGGTCAAACAGCAGCTGTTCCGCATCGCTGAGAATTTTCAGGCGTGGCATGGCGAGTGGTTCCTTGAAGGAAAGGGGGGGCTTGCCATGGGTTCCTAAAACGATGGAATCAGGAACGGACGGGCGCGGGCATTCCGGCCAGAGGAAAACCCGGAAACATGTGTTCGTTAACTGTATTCGGAAACTTGTGTTCTGATACGATGCCGCGAGATGGTTTAGGGAACATCCATGCTCGTCGGCTACGCGAGGGTTTCAACGCTCGACCAGAACCCCCAACTGCAGATCGACGCCCTGAAACAGGCCGGATGCGAACGGCTCTACGTCGAGAAGGCATCCGGGGCGCATCGTGACCGCCCGGAGCTCAAAGCCGCGCTCGCCTACATGCGGCCCGGCGACACCCTGGTGGTCTGGCGGCTTTCCCGGCTGGCGCGATCCCTCAAACAGATCATTGAGACCGCTCATGAACTTGAGCAAAGGAAGCAGTTGCTCAAGGTGCTGACACGCAACATCGACACCGGCACGCCCGAGGGGCGGCTGTTCTTCCATATCACGGCGGCCTTCGATGAATTTCAGCGTGAGCTGATCGTCGAGAATACCAAGGCCGGTCTCGCGGCAGCCCGAAGGCGCGGACGCAAGGGAGGACGGCCACCAGCAATGGACAAAGAGAAAACCCGTGCAGCCGAGGCAATGCTCAAGGACATGGCGAACTACCCGTTTGTCGGCGATGTCATCGATCACCTCGGGATCGGGAGGACCGCCTTCTACCGATATTTCCCGCCGGATCGCATCCGGAAACTCCGAAATCAGGCCTGAGCGGTCCCACTCGGCCGTGTCGTTTTACGTACCTTTGAGTAAAAGAACCCTATGTTGTATCGCTCATGATCGGTTCCTTCTGGCCCAGGTGGGGGACAAGGCAGCCCCCTTTAAATGAATTGTTGAGCCGTCAGACAAGCATGGCTGAGCCAGTGCCGAGCTTGAGCGGTCCACACTCGCGCCCGATCGGCCGGTCCCTGCCCGGCTCCCCATCTTGGATGTGGCCTGCAATTGCTGCGACCGACGCGGCAAATTGCGCACCGCTCGCCTAATGGTCGAACATGGGGCTGGGCTGCCGATGCCGGCGTTGCGGCGGATCATCGCCGCAGACTGCTGTCGGATGATCGAAGCGAGGATGCACGATCCGTGCGAGGTGCATTTCCCCGGTCTGGTCGCATTGACGGCGTTGTGAATTGCGCCATGCTCAACGCCGATTCGCTGGACTGGCAATCGTTTAGGGAAGT
>JANXLQ010000338.1 GCA_025355085.1 Rhodopila sp. | reverse complement strand
CGCCACCTGCGGCGCCCCGATTTCACAGTCCACACCGTATTCGCGGCGCAGGCGATCGATGATGATCTCCAGATGCAGCTCACCCATGCCGGACAGAATTGTCTGGCCGGTTTCCTGGTCGGTCTTCAGACGCAGCGACGGATCTTCGCCGGCCAGCTTCTGCAGGCCGAGGGTCATCTTCTCGACGGCTTCCTTGGTGCGCGGCTCGACCGAGATGTCGATCACGGGCACCGGGAACGCCATGCGCTCCAGGATCACCGGGTCGTCCGCAGACGCCAGCGTGTCGCCGGTTCCGGTGTCCTTCAGGCCGACGAAGGCGGCGATGTCACCGGCTTCGACTTCCTTGATTTCGGCGCGCTTGTCGGCGTGCATCTGGAACATCCGCCCGATGCGCTCTTTGTGGTCCTTGGTGGTGTTCATCACCGTGTCGCCCGACTTCAGCGTGCCGGCGTACACCCGCACGAAGGTCAGGGTGCCGTATTTGTCGTTGATGATCTTAAACGCAAGACCGGCAAACGGCGCCTTCGAGTCGGCCTTGATCCGGCGACGGTTGGCGATGGTGTTCTCGTCGTCACCTTCCTCAACGGCCACGGCGATGCCGGGAACGTCGATCGGGGACGGCAGGTAGTCGATCACCGAGTCGAGCAAAGGCTGCACGCCCTTGTTTTTGAATGCCGTGCCGCACAGCACGGGACGGAACGTGCCGTCGATCGTGCCCCGCTTAATGCAGCGCTTCAGGGTCTCAACCGAGACGTCGCCCTTGTCGAAATATTCCTCCATCGCCTTCTCATCGACCGACAGGGCGGTATCCAGCAAGGTCTGGCGGTGCCCGGCAACCAATTCCTGCATATCGTCGGGAATGGCCTCGTCGTGATACTTCGCGCCCAGCTCCCCGCCTTCCCAGATGATCGCCTTCATCTCAACGAGATCGACGACGCCCAGGAATTGATCTTCCACACCGATCGGCAACTGCAGGGGCAGTGCGATAATGTCCAGCTTCTCTTTCAAGGTATCGAAAGCGCGATAGAAATCGGCGCCGGTGCGATCCAACTTGTTGATGAAGATGACGCGCGGCACGTTGTAACGGTCGGCCAGGCGCCAGTTGGTCTCGGACTGCGGTTGCACGCCGGCAACGCCCTCGATGATGAAGATGGCGCCATCAAGCACGCGCAGGCTGCGGTTCACTTCGATGTTGAAATCGATGTGGCCGGGTGTGTCGATGATATTGATGCGGTGTTCTTTCCACTCGCACGTCACAGCGGCGGAGGTGATGGTGATCCCACGCTCCCGCTCCTGGTCCATGTAATCGGTCGTGGTGTTGCCGTCATGGACCTCACCGATGCGGTGAGACACACCCGTGTAATACAGAATCCGCTCCGTCGTCGTGGTCTTACCGGCATCGATATGCGCGGTAATCCCGATGTTTCTAATCCTATCGAGCGGTGTAACAGACACGGCGAACCTCCAACGACTGCCCAACGGGCAAACTTCAAACGGGCGGGCATACCAGAAAGGGCGCGTGATCCATCGCTGGATCCGGGGACAACCCCCGCGCGCCCGCCCACGGTGCCGATCGAATCATCGACCGGTTATGTGGTGCGGGAAATGCGACAGTGCGCGCGGTTTTGCAAGTGGGAATTCCATTGACCGCCCATTGTTTGGCGTGCAGCCGATGCCCGATGCCGTCATAGCGACGCTGCACACACCACGGGCGGTCAGGAAGCGCACCGGGACAAAGGCTTCGGCGGAACCAAAGCCAGGGGAACTGCCGGACAGTTTTATCACGGTGCGCAACCGGCGGATGCGTTAGAGTTCCGGCATGGACACTCGAACTGCCCACGCTCTCGTGCGATTCGGACTTGGCCGCCGGGGGAACGAGCCGGTGCCGTCCGATCCGGCGGGCTGGCTGTTGGATCAGCTTCGACAGCCGGACCCGGCGCGGTTCGACGACAAGCCGACCACGGCGAGGGGCCTTGCCGCAATCCGTGAAGATCGCGCGACAATGCCGCCGCCGGGCGAATCCCTGGCGAAAAAACTGTTCCAGGCACAGGCCGCCGCGCAACTGGGGAACGCCGTCACCACCCCTGCCCCATTTCGCGAGCGTTTAGTGTGGTTCTGGACCAACCACTTCACCGTCTCTGTCCGGCGCACCGAATGTGCCGCCGTTGCCTCGGCGTTCGTTGAAGAAGCGATCCGGCCGCATGTCACCGGCCGATTCGGCGATATGGTCCTGGCGGCGATGCGCCACCCGGCGATGCTGTTGTATCTGGATAACGCCACCTCGTTTGGTCCTGACAGCCCGATCGGGCAAAAGACCCGTCGCGGCCTGAATGAGAATTTGGCTCGGGAATGCATGGAGTTGCACACCGTCAGCCCGTTGGCCGGATACACTCAGGCCGATGTGACGTCGTTCGCCAAAATCCTCACCGGTTGGTCGGTGGATCTGAAAGCCGACCCTCCCGGCTTCCGCTATCGGCCGCTGGCGCACGAGCCGGGGATCCAGACCGTGCTGCAACAGCAATTTTCTCCCGATGAGGCCGGCGGGGTCGCGGCGCTGGCGTTCCTGGCCAACCATCCCGCGACCCATCGCTTCCTGGCCACCAAACTGGTGCGGCATTTCGTCGCCGACGATCCGCCGCCGGACGCGGTGCGCAAGATCGAGGCCGTACTGCGCGACACCAACGGCGATTTGGGCGCCGCCTCGGCCGCATTGGTGAAACTGGATGCTGCGTGGAAACCCGGCACCAAGCTGCGCACGCCGATGGAGTTGGTGATCGCGAGTGTCCGGGCGCTGGACATTCCCCTGGATAAGATCCCCAACATGGTGGGTATCCTGGCCGGCCTCGGGCAACCGCTGTGGTCCGCCCCCGCCCCGAACGGGTGGCCCGACCGCGCCGCCGACTGGGCAGCACCGGAAGCCATGCTGCGCCGGATCGACTGGGCCAGCGGATTCGCCGGTCGCATCGGGAACCGCGACGTGGTGGAAATCTCCGATGCCAACCTGGGTCCGTTGCTACGGCCGGAAACCCGCGAGGCGATCCGAAGGGCCGGTTCCCGCCGGGATGCGATGACGCTGCTGCTGACCAGTCCCGAATTTCAGAGGCGTTGATCCCATGTTCTTATCTCGCCGCACCGCTCTGCTCGGTATCGCCACCAGTGCCGCCATCGGCCGCACGTCGCTGGCCCTGGCCGCCGCCCCGGGGAACAAGCGGCTGGTCGTCGTCATCCTGCGCGGGGCGCTGGATGGCATGGCGGCGGTGGTTCCCTATGGCGACCCGGGGTTGGCTGCCCTGCGCGGGGAAATCGTGCCGCCGGGGCCGGGTCAGGCCGATAGGTTGTTGGACCTGGGTGGTTTCTTCGGGATGCATCCGGCGCTGACCGGCGTGCATGACATGTATAAGGCGAACGAGGCGCTGGTGGTGCATGCCGTCGCCGGCCCTTATCGCGTGCGCAGTCATTTCGAGGCTCAGGACTATCTGGAGTCAGGTACGGACCATCGCATGACCAGCGGCTGGCTCAATCGCGTGGTCGCGGCCTTGCCGGCGTCCGGGATGAAGCGGGCCGAGGGCGATGCACTCGCAATCGGGGTGTCCGTGCCGCTGCTGTTGCGCGGTTCGGCGCAGGTCGCCAACTGGGCGCCGCATGGGTTCTCGCAGCCGTTACCGGATCTTTATGCGACGATCGCGGCGCTGAACGCGGGTGATCCGGTCACCGGGCCTGCGATCGCCGAGGGCCTGCGGGCGCGGGGTTTCAGCACCTCGGTCATGGGCGGTGAGGAAGAGCCGAAGGAAAAATACGCGTTTCCCGCCCTGACCCGAGCCGCCGGGGAGATGTTGCGCGCGCCGGATGGTCCTCGCATCGCGGCGCTGGAGGTCGGCGGCTGGGATACCCACACCGCCCAGGCCAATCGGTTGAACGGACCGCTGAAGCAGTTGGACGCCGGGATGGTGGCGTTGAAGACCGCACTGGGTCCGGCATGGGCACAAACAGCCGTCCTGATCATGACCGAGTTCGGCCGAACCGCTCGGTTGAACGGCACCAAGGGCACCGATCACGGCACAGGAACAGTCGCCTTCGTCCTGGGCGGGGCCGTGGCCGGTGGGCGGGTTAAGGCGACGTGGCCGGGATTGGGGTCGGGCCAGTTGTTCGAAAATCGCGATCTGGCGCCGACGACCGATCTTCGGGCTGTGGCAAAGGGTATCCTGGCCTCGCACATGGGCGTGGAAGCCGGGGCACTGGGCCGGGTATTTCCAGGCAGCGAGGGCGTTGGCGCGATGGGCGGCTTAATCCGCGCCTGAGCGATACCGATGACCGATGTCGTTGTTTGCTACGCCGAGCCTGGGGTTTGCTACGCCGACGCCCGTTGTTTGCTACGCCGACGCCCGGGCAAGTTCGCCCGCATCGGGCAGCGACGCCAAATTCCAGCACCGATCCATCAGCGCCGTTGTCCGGGTCTCGCCTAATACCGGTACGGCCATACCTGCGAATTTCGTTTCAAGCTCCCTGTTGGTCATCGGCTGGGCGGCACTGCCGATACCGTGTTCGATGTTGACGGCGTAACGGGTTCCATCGGTCATCGTCACTGTCACTTCCGCGGAATCCGGGGCGCGGTTCGGGTCCAGGGTTGCCTCTACGCGGTCCTGCAACGCCATCAATGCAGGGTCTTTGACCGCTGTTTCGGTATCCATGTCCTGAATGCGGGCGGTGCCGCGGATAAAGCACACCGCCGTCCAGTGATGCAGGCTGACATGGGCCTGCATCTCATTCTGCGGGTTGCGGTTGTTGCACAATGCCATCGCGCCCGGAGATGCGGAAATCGCGACCGAGGCAATCCGGGCGGCATCCAAAGCGTGTGTCCGGCGCAATTCCAGACAGGCGTCGATGATCGGATGGATCACGATACCGCACGGGTATGGCTTATACGTGTTGCGCAGTATTTCGAACCTCTCGCCCAGCCCGCCGGCCAGGGCGTCAAGGTCCGGCCGATCGGAGAACACACTCAGATAGCCGTAGCGCCCTTCTAACGCAGCGGGGGAACTGGTGAACCCGGCCTGCGCCAGGAACGCCGCCCGCACGCCCGTCTGCGCCGCCTGAGCGGGCATCATCGGCGTACACAGCGTCCCGTGCATCGCCCGGAAACCGGCTGCCTGGGACAGCGCGATGCCGATCGCCATACGCATCGCCGGCATATCCAGGCGCAACAGGCTGCCGGCCGCGACGGCGGCGCCAATGCCACCGGTGATGCCGGTGCCTGACCATGCCATCGATCCTTTCGCCGGCGGGACGGTCAACGCTTTGCACAACCGGCATTCCAGTTCGATGCCTAACGCGATCGCCGCCAGAAAGGCTTCGCCGGACACCGGCCGCATTTCCGCCACCGCGAACGCCGCCGCCGCGACCGGCCCGCTGGGATGCACCACCGCCTGTTCGTGGGTATCGTCGAAACTGTAGATACTGGAGGCCAGACAGTTGATCAGGGCCGCGTGCAAGGCATCGGTCTTCCGGCCGCGGCCAAACAGCGTGGCCTGGCCTGAACCCGCAAAGCCGCCAAGCGCCGAATCGGCGATATCGACTCCGGAATGCCGAGCACCCCCGAGTGTACAGCCGAGGATGTTAAAGAGCGAGCGGAGTGATTCTTGCCGAACTGTGGCCGGCAGGTCGCTG
>JANXLQ010000309.1 GCA_025355085.1 Rhodopila sp. | reverse complement strand
GAGGAAACACGCCGGTTCGCGACCGACACCCTTGGCCTGACCGAAAAATTGGCAGCAACGGCTGTTCCGGTCGATCCGATGACCCGCGCCATCGAGGCTTTCGCCAGCAATCTGACGATCACCCTGGACAAAAAATCCAGTGTGATCGGCGTGGACTTTACCAATCCGGACAAAAATGTCGCGGCCGATGTGCTGCGGATATTAGAATCGCAGTATCTTGTTCTGAGACAAAAACTATATGGGGACGTTCAGGCTCCGTTGGTTCAGGTGCAACAGAACGAGGTGGCCAAGCAACTCGCGGCTGCCGATTCCGCGCTTCAAACGTTCAAGCAGCAACACGACATCAGCAACTTTAGCGAACGCCGAGCGATCTTGCTGAAGCAGCAAGGCGACCTTGAAGCGGCACTGACGAAATCGGAATCGACGATCGCCGAACAGACCGCGCGCCTGGTTCAACTCAATCAGCAGCTCGGCACGGCTGCTGGGAATAAGAAAGGCGTTGTAAACCCGGCAGTCGCTTTGCAAGGCATGGTGCAAGAATATCAGAAGCGAGAGGAAGACGCGCAAACCCGCTATCGCGGTTCGCCCGCGGTGGATGAGGCCCGGCGCCAGATGCTGGAACGGCAAACCGACATCGCAAGGATGCAGGCCACCCAGGCCTATGGAGTGCAAACCGACCGCAACAAAACCGAGGCCGACCTACGCTCCAACATTGCGGGCCATGATATCATTGCTACCCAGCTCACGGCCCTGACCAGGCAGATCGACATTCTGGATGCCGAGGAACTCAACCTGCACAGATTGGAACGTAACCGCGCGATCTTGGAAGATAACTTCAGAGCAGTGTCGAAGATCCTGGATGAGCGGCAAACCGTCGAAGCTGTTGAGGCCCATCGCGAATCCTCGGTGCGCATTATTCAGCCGCCGCGGGTGCCCAGCGTGCCGCAGCCAACGCGACGGTTGATCCTGCTCGCGGGACTGGTCGTTAGCACGCTGTTCGGGATCGGTTCGATCCTTATGTCGCACTTCTTCCGAGCCATATACCTGCGGCCGGAGGCCCTGGAGATGGATACCGGCCTAATCGTGCTGGCATCGGTACCCGAGATGCGGGGGCTCGGCGGTCCCTCCGGTTCAGTGTTGGTCGTGCCGGCCTAACCCAGCGGTGTACCGCTTGCCGGACGATGGTGGCTGAATAGCGATTGGTGGACGGAGCAACCCGACCATCAATCGCAGGCTCAGTGTTTGTTATTCCTGCGATCCTTGTTTTGTGTTGGTCGTGTCTGAGTCTTGATTGGTAAAGACTCCCCCCATCGATTATTTCAAATATTGTGCGCTATGCGCTTGGTTTTACCTCACCAACTCCCGGATAGATCATGCCCGACACAATGGAATTCCCGCGTAAACCGGTGCTGGTTCTGGGGGCGTCCGGTTTCATCGGCTCACGGGTCGTGGCGGCACTGACCAGCAGCCCGCTTTATCGCCCGGTGGCGGCCTCGCGCCGATCCGCACCAGCGGTTGACGCAACCGATCCGAAAGCGGTGAGCGGCGCGTTGCGAGATGTCGATTGTGTTGTCAATTGTATTGCCGGTGACAACCGGACGATGCTGCGGTCAACGCGCGTTTTATGCGATGCGGCCCGAATATCGCCACCGCGCAGGATCGTCCACATCAGCAGCATGGCGGTTTACGGTGCCGCGACCGGATGGATCCACGAGGATAAGCCACCCGTGGCGCCAATTAGTTCTTACGGTCAGGCCAAGGTCGAGTGCGAAAGAATCGTATCGAAATACGTCGAGGACGGCGGCGATGCCGTTATCCTGCGTCCGACCTGCGTGTTCGGCGCGGGCAGTCCGCAATGGAACACACGCCTGGCTCATCTGCTGAAGGCGCGTCGCATCGGGGATCTCGGCAGCGCGGGTGATGGGCACTGCAATCTCGCGTTTATCGACGACGTTGTGGCGGGAATCCTAGCGGCCCTGGAAGCTCCGGATCTGGCTGGGCGGGTTTTCAATATTTCCAGTTCGGCCGATCTGACGTGGAACGAGTTTTTGGTCGTGTTTGCCAAAGCGCTGGGTGCAACGCCGGTTCGCCGGATAGCCCCCCGCATGTTACAAATCGAAACAAAACTGTTGGCGCCCCTGCTTCGGGCCGCAGCAAAGGTCGTTCGCTTGCCCGCAATCGAAGCCATCACACCGTCTTTGGCCGCGCTGTGGCGGCAGGATATCCAAATCGATTGTTCCGCAGCCGTGGCGACCCTGATGCTGCCCCAAACCACGGTGAACCAGATGCTCGCAGCAACATGCCGTTTGCAGGAGCCGGCCTTTTCATGAAAAACCGCCGGACGGTTTTCCTGGCGTGTCCATACGGACAGGTCGGCGGGGGCATGGGCAGCATCATGGCCTACCTAGCGTCGATGCAGCACGACCCATCGGGCCGCTTCGATCTTAAACGCCTGGAGTCCCGCGGGGGCGGGCATATTGCTTTGTCGCCCATATTTCTTGCCCTGGCGGTGGGGCGCATTTTCCAGGAGGCACTTCGCGGGCGGCTGGCAGTCGTCCATTTGAATTTGGCAGAACGCGGCAGTGTCTATCGCAAGGCCGTTCTTCTGGCCGCAACCAAACTGGCTGGCGGCAGCGTTCTGTTGCATCTGCATGCCGCCCAGATCGTGCAGTTCCATGGCACGATGGGACCGGCGGGACGGTCGTTGCTGCGTTGGATGTTTCGGAGTGCCGATCATTGTGTGGTGTTAGGGGATTTTTGGCGACGTTGGGTTATCGATACATTTGACGTTTGCCCCGGCCGGATTGGTGTTGTGTACAACGGCGTACCCGCGACCATACAAAATCCGCGCCCGGCCCGTGACAATGGTCCCTTCCATGTGTTGTTCGTCGGCAACCTCCTGGAGCGAAAGGGCGTGAGGGATTTGCTTCGGGCTTTTGCGATACCAATAATCCAGACACGCGATATCCGCCTGACCATGGCCGGCGGCGGTCCGGTGGAAATTTATCGAGCCATGGCTGTCGAACTCGGTATCGCCGATCGGGTGACGTTTACCGGTTGGGTCAGCCAGAGCGACGCGAGGGCACTCATGGTCGATTCAGACGCGTTAATCCTGCCGGCCTACGACGAAGGTCTGCCGTTGGTCATCCTGGAAGCCCTGGCGTCGCGAACGCCGGTAATCTGCACCCCGGTCGGTTCCATACCGGAAGTGCTGGAGCATCGAACCACGGCGTTGTTCGTTACACCCGGCGATGAGGTCGGCATTGCCAATGCTATCGCCACCCTGATTGAGCGTCCTGACATCCGGGACGGACTCTCCATTGCGGGTACAGTGTTGTATAATCGGCTGTTTACCATGGAGGCGTTCGCCCGGTCTATCGGCACGCTGTACGCCAGGCTAACGCCTCAGACCGGCCCCGAAGGGCGGTCGGTATGGCCGTCGGCCCGGGAAGGTGGGCGATGATCCAGGATGCCGGTGAGATTGTTCGCGACGCGATTGTTCACGCCGAAATTTGCATTGTCGGCGGCGGCCCGGCTGGAATAACGCTTGCGATGACGTTGGCTCGCGCGGGTCACGGCGTTCTGCTGCTGGAATCCGGCGACCTTGGTGCTAGAGACGAGGCGCAAGACCTGAACGCCGGGGAAGTGGCGGATGAATCATTGCATAGTCCGCCGGACAAATACCGGCAGCGGTGCCTCGGCGGCGCCACGTCGATCTGGGGAGGCCGCTGCGTTCCCTTCGACCCAATCGATTTCAAAGCTCGGCCGTGGATCGATCATTCCGGCTGGCCCATCGGCTATGATGAGGTGGAGCCCTACTACGCTGGGGCAAACGCACTGTGTGAGGCGGGCGAATTCGAGTACGATGCCCGCCTTGCGATACAAGGTGGCATGCGGCCGTTGCTGAGAGGCTTCACGCCCCGTCACTTCGATCTGAACGGAATCGAGCGGTTCAGTTGCCCGACCAATTTCGGCCGGCGGTATGAAGCCGGATTGAGAGCCGCGGGGAATGTGCGCGTTCTGCTGCGCGCAACCGTCACCCATCTGCAGTCATCGCGCGACGGCAGCCGGATCGAAAGCCTCCACGTTCGCAACGTCCGGGATATCGGATTTTCCGTCACGGCCGACCAGTTCGTTCTCGCGATAGGCGGGATCGAAACCCCAAGGCTAATGCTGACATCCAACGACGTGCAAACCAACGGTATCGGCAACGCGAACGATTTAGTCGGCCGGTTCTATATGTGTCACATCGCCGGAACCATCGGCAGCCTGCAGGTCAACGGCGGCTCGGATCAGGTTTGGCATGGATACGACGTTGCCCCGGATGGAACCTATTGCCGCCGCCGGATTGCGTTGCGTCCCGACGTACAATCTGCGATGGGATTGGGCAACGCCGTTTTCCGCCTTCATCACCCCCGTATCGCGGACCCGCGACATCGCACGGGCCCGCTCTCGGCCATTTTCCTGGCCCAGAAGTTCATTAGTTACGAATATGCCAAACGACTGGTCAGCGATGTGCCGCCGACGCCCGCCCTGTGGATGCGGCATGGGCTGAACGCGGTGTCCGATCCGATTTCGACCGTTCGATTCCTCGGTCACTGGCTACGCGACCGGACCCTGGCGGAGCGGAAATTTCCGTCCATCATCATCCGCCCACGAACCAATCTGTTCAGTCTGGACTTCCATGCGGAGCAAGTCCCGAACCCAGGGAGCCGGATCACTTTGGGCTCCGCAGTCGATATCTTTGGCAACCGTCAGGTGCGCATCGATTGGCACTACACGCGTCAAGACGTTGAGACCGTTGCCCGGTCTTTCGACCTGCTGCGCGACGATATTGCCAGACAGGCAATTGGCAACCTGAGTCTGGCCGCGGGCGAACGAGATATCGAGGATGTCGTCCGTCGCGACGGGGCATACGGAGGCCACCACATCGGAACCGCCCGGATGGCCGCCAGCGCCGCGTCCGGGGTCATCGACCGCGATTGTAAAGTATTTGGGATAAACAATTTGTATGTGGCAGGAAGCGCTGCATTCTCCACCTCCAGCCAAGCGAACCCTACGTTGACCATTGTCGCGCTGGCACTGCGGCTGGCCCATCACTTAAACTCTATTGTGAACCGAACTTCAAACGTGCGGGTGACTGAACAATCCATGGTAGTGAGCGAACTATGATCGAACACATCCAACATTTCGGACAACTTGCCTGGCAGCATTTCACCTACGAAAGTATCGTGACAATTTTGCTGTTGTGGGCAACGGTTTTGTTCGCCGGTATCGTCACTTATATTCGTGCCAATCCGGGCCATTGGGGGGTTCGCGATTTCTTCCGCCACCTGCTGCCGGACGGCACTTTCCATCATCCATCGGCGCGAGCGGATTTTCTGTTCTGGCTGTCCCGGCGGATTTTTGTGCCACTGCTGGTGCTGCCACTGGTCATTTCGACGGTTGCCGCGGGGCATTTCGCCTACTGGGTGTTAAGCAGCATCGCAGGACCTCCCGACCATCCCGCAACACCGGCCGGTCCGATCACATTGGTCGTGTTCACCGTTACAATGCTGATTGCCTATGACCTGTCCTACTACTTTTATCACCGCATGCAGCATCGGATCCCGATTTTGTGGGAACTGCATAAAGTTCATCATTCCGCCGAGATCATGATTGGGGTGACCAAGGATCGCGTCCATCCAATCGACGAAATCATGAACCATTGGTGGGATGGCGTCATTCCCGGCCTGTGCTACGGGGTGTGGCTATTTTATGCGTTGGACCCGGTCGAACTGACGGTTTTCGGCATCAACGTCTATGCTCTGCGCAATCTTGTGCTGATGATGGACTTCGTCCGCCATACGCATCTTAAGCTTTCCTATGGCCGCTATCTCGGTGTTATCTTGCTCAGTCCGCATGATCACCAGCTTCACCACAGTACGGCCGACCAGCATCTGGACAAAAATTTTGGACTAACCTTGACGGTTTGGGACCGACTGTTCGGAACATTGGTGGTTCCGGAACCAGATGAGGATTTCGTGTTCGGGCTGACGGACAGCGAGCACTTCGAGTATCGGTCACTCTATAATCTTCATATCGTTCCCATACAGAAAATCGCCCGCATGCTTGGCGGAAAAGTGACAACCCGCAAGACCATTGAATCCGACCATCAAGCCGGAGAAACAGTGTGAATCTGAGAATTGAGATTGTCACCGACTCTCGGCGCTTCGCCGAAATCAGGGAGGATTGGCAGCAGCTTCGCGAGCACTCAAACGGATATGTCTTTCAGGATCACGACTGGATATCCGGATGGTTGATCGGGGTGCGTAACCGCAAAGAGATCAGACTTTATATCGCTTTAGCCTGGGAGGGCAGCCAGCTCCGTGGGGTATTCCCGTGTGCGGTGCATCGCCGTTCCGGGCTGCGCGTGCTGACATGGGCAGCGCAACTATTCAGCGACTATTGTGATTGCGTGCTGGACCCCATCCTCGATAGGGCGGATTTGCTTGCGGCGCTTTGGAAAGGGATGGCTCAATCCGGCGGCTTTGACGTAATCAATCTCCAACAGGTAAGGCCCGACGCGCAATGCCGAGCGTTCCTGGATCGACTGGCTGAGGTTGGTAATGACCTGCATCCCGGCGATCGCAACGAACGATGCATGCGCATCGAAAACCATTGGCCCGACGGCGAGGCTTTTGTCCGGTCGCGCAGTAAAAACCGCCGCAGCAACTACACCCGCAGCAAGCGTTTTCTTGCCGAACTGGGGGGCGATGTCCAATTCCGGCTGGTGGAAGAGGGGGAAAATACCGCACCCATCGTCGATGAAATCATCCGGCTTAAGCAAGTTTGGCTCCAGGCGTACGATCCTGAATCTACACAGCTTGGCTCCGACGGAGCTATCTTGCGCGCGATGTTGGACAAAGTAGTTGAGTCCCGGGTCGCCCGGATTTTCCTACTGGAAACCGGAGGAAGAATCGCGGCGGCGTCGATCAATTTTGTCTATTCGCAACGAATGGAGGCGTATTTCACCGCGTATGACGCCACGTTCGAACGCGCCTCCCCCGGGGCAATCCTGCTTCTGGACTATGCACGCTGGTCGTTCGACCAGGGTCTGTCGCATGTCGATTTCTTGCGCGGGGAAGAAGCATTCAAGGGTCGCCTGGCCAATGCCGAAACTATTCTGAGCAGCTTCGCGGGCGCGCGGACCTTATTGGGTCAGGTTGCGGTATCCGGCCATCGCTGGCTGTCACGTCGTCGGCAGCGACAGGAAAACTCCCACACGAACGACGAACGGGAATTGGAGCACGTTGCATGACATTGATCGGGACGCGATAGCATCGCACCAATAGCAGCGGTTCTAAATGCGACTGAGTCGCGTTCGCCAGTAGGCCGGGCCACCCCGGGCGAATCGAATATGCAACAGTCCGTGGAATTCCTCCCTTCCTGCGGCGGCGCATGACGATTGTTTCTGGCGGCGTGGCGCGATCTTTGACTCGATGGCGCCGTGAACGCCCTGGAATCCCTGATCGCCGAGCTGAAAACCGTCTGCGCCGGTCTCCCGGACCAGCGCAAAGGGCCGCACCGTGACGGCCAATACACCATGGCCGACATCGGCCTTTCGGCCTTCGCGGTGTTCTTCATGGGAAGCGCGTCCTTTCTAGGCCATCAGCGCCGCCTGGAGGAGGGGCACGGCCGGTCGAACTGCCAGACCCTGTTCGGCATCACACAGATTCCAACCGATGCGCATATC
>JANXLQ010000307.1 GCA_025355085.1 Rhodopila sp. | reverse complement strand
GCCTTGCTGTCCCGGCCAAGAAAAGGCGCAGATGGTAGGCATTCTCCTGCCGTGACGGGATTGGGTCGTCGCGACGACAGGGGCATGCCAGAGAAAAATATTCTCCAACGCAAATTTGGGCGGGAGTTTTCGCACGGCCTGAAAGGCCAGCCATCCACGTCTTTGTACGAACCAGCATCACGAGATGTAGATGCCGCCTTTCGCTCGCAATGACGACAATAGACCTGTCGCGAAAGTCCCATCCAGTCGAAAATGATTAAACGAACTCAATAGTCTGTAATCGTCCAAATGGACTTTCGCAACAGGTCTAATGGGCCGAACGGTCAATACATAGGGCCGTTGGTATAACAACCTGCTGAACCACCTCGGCGATGATGAAGCGGTACTGTTCGGCGATGCGGTGCATCCGACGCACGCTGTCCAGCGTTTCGGTCAGCTTGGCTGACGCCAACGAAACGCGGAGGTGAGGCCGGTGGGTTGCTGGGGGCCGAAAGACACCAAGATCGCGGTGGAGCAAACCAGCGGCCGGCAGCGTCTGAACATTCACGGTGCGGTGGATTTGGAGACCGGTCAGACGCGCATGCTCAAGGCGGTCACCGTCAATGCGCGCGTTCGAGATGCCATCCCACGACCCTAACCCACCCGCCACCCGGCCACCAGAGGGTGTTCGTCCCGGAGCTTGAATTCGCCCCCTCATTTATAGCTAATGCCCCCGAAGTATCTGGCTCAAAAACAACTTCAACCGATCCGTCTTCGGGTTCTCAAACAACTCCCCCGGAGGCCCACTCTCCACAATCTCCCCCATATCCATGAAAACCACCCGATGCGCGACCTGCCGAGCAAACCCCATCTCGTGGGTAACGCAAACCATGGTCATGCCGGTGTCGGCCAGCCCGATCATGGTGTCCAGCACCTCCTTGATCATTTCGGGGTCCAACGCGCTCGTCGGCTCATCGAACAGCATGATCTTCGGCTGCATGCACAGCGCCCTGGCGATCGCCACGCGCTGCTGCTGCCCACCCGACAACTGCCCCGGGTATTTCTTCGCCTGCTCGGGGATCTTCACCCGTTCCAGATACGACATCGCCAGCGCCTCCGCCTCGGCCTTGGGCATCTTGCGCACCCAGATCGGAGCTAAAGTACAGTTCTCCAGGATCGTCAGATGCGGGAACAGGTTGAACGACTGAAACACCATCCCAACGTCCCGCCGGATCGTGTCCAGCGTGCGCAAATCATCGGTCAGCTCCGTGCCATCCACGATGATACGGCCCTCCTGATGCGTCTCCAGCCGGTTGATGCAGCGAATCATTGTCGATTTGCCGGACCCGGACGGGCCACACACGACAACTCGTTCCTTTTCCGTCACCGTCAGGGACACGTCGCGCAGCACATGCAGCGCACCGTACCACTTGTTCACCTTGTCCAGCACGATCGCCGGCGGTCCAGACAACACAGCGTCCATCGGTAAACTCCCTGTCAGCGATCGCGGGCGCGGTTTAAGTCACGCTCCAGGCTGCGGCTGTATTTCGACATGGCAAAACAAAAGGCGATATAGACCGCCGCGAGGCCCAGATAGACTTCGGTGGAAAAGCTCTGCCAGGGCGGATCGCTCAACGCGACTTTGCCCATGGTCAGCAGGTCGAAGATGCCGATAATCAGCACCAGCGATGTATCCTTGAAGAACCCGATGAACGTATTGACCAGCGGCGGAATGACCAGCCGCAGCGCCTGGGGCAGGATGATAAAGGCGGTCTTCTTCCAGTAGCTCAGACCCAGCGCGTCGGCGGCCTCGGCCTGCCCGGCAGGCAGCGCCTGCAGCCCGCCGCGAATGACCTCGGCCAGATACGCCCCGGCAAACAGAATAAACGCGATCTGCGCCCGTAACAGTTTGTCCACGTTGATCCCGGCCGGCATGAACAGCGGGAACATGACGCTGGCCATGAACAGCACGGCGATCAACGGCACGCCGCGAATGATCTCCACGTACAGCACGCACAGTAGTTTCACCGCCGGCAGTTTGGTCGCGCGCCGCCCCAGGGCCACCAGCACCGCCAGCGGGAAAGAGAACGCGGCGCCAAACGTTGCCAGGATAAGGGTGATCGGCAGGCCGCCCCAGTAGTCTTCCGTGATGTCCGACAGGCCGAACACGCCGCCGCCCATCAGGATGCCGATCGCCGCCAAAACCACGACCCAGACCACCAGCAGTTCCTTGCGCCAGAAGCGGCGCATGCCGGATACGATGTAGAGGCCGATGAACAGCAGCACCACGATCGCCGGGCGCCACTGTTCGGCGTAAGGATAACGGCCGAACAGGATCAGCCTGTACTTGTCGGTCAGGACTGCCCAGCACGCTCCGGTGCCTTTGGCGACCTGGCAGATCGCGGTGTCGGCGATCCCGGTGGCGCTGTAGGGGACGGTCCAAATCGCATGGATCAGACCCCACTCCACCACGCCAGCCACGACGCGCAGGATGATATAGCCCAGTAACAAAGTGACCGCGGTGGACCACCAGGAACCGAACAGATTAAGCCGCGCCCAGGCGACGAGACCAGCCGAGGCAACGACGGTTTGGGTGCGGGCGGCGGTTGGGACGTGGATGCCGGCGTCGCTCATGGCCTTAACGCTCCACCAATGCGATTCGGGCGTTATACCAGTTCATGAACAGACTGATCGACAGACTGATCGTTAGATAAACCGCCATGATGAAGGCGATGCCCTCGATTGCCTGTCCGGTCTGGTTCAGCGTGGTATTGGCGATCGAAACAACATCCTGGTAGCCGATGGCGACGGCCAGGGAGCTGTTCTTGGTCAGGTTCAGGTATTGGCTGGTCATCGGCGGAACGATCACCCGCAGCGCCTGCGGCAGTACGATCCACCGCAGGATGGCCCCCGATGACAATCCCAGTGCGCGGGAGGCTTCCCACTGCCCCTGCGGCACCGCCTGAATGCCGGAGCGCACGATCTCCGCGATGTAGGACGCCGTGTAGGTCACAAGACCGAGCAACAGGGCGAAGTATTCGGGGGCCAGGGTAAGGCCGCCCTGGAAGTTAAAGCCTCTCAGTGCCGGAAATTCGAGCACGAACGGCGCACCGAGCGCGGCCCATACGATCACGGGAAGGACGATCAGGACTGCAACGGCAACTGGCCAGACCGCCGGTCTTACCCCCGTGGCGTCTTGCCTTCTGTGCGCTCGGCGGGTGCCCAGCCATGTAACGAACAGCCCGGCAAAGAAGACCGCAAGTGCCCAGGTGTGCGCAGTCTGCCATTCCAGCCGAGGAAGCTTCAACCCCCGGTTCGACAAAAACGCGATGTCGTCGATGTGCCATGCCTGCTTGGGGCCGGGCAAGCCTTGCAGCACGGTGTACCAGAACAGCAGTTGCAGCAGCAGCGGAATGTCGCGCAGGGTCTCGACGTAGAAGCCGGTCAGTTTCGCCAGCAACCAGTTCTTCGACAGACGCCCGATACCGATCAGAGTGCCGAGGATAGTCGCCAGAATGATGCCGATCACCGCGATGTTCAGCGTGTTCAGCACGCCGATCAACAGCGCCGTCCCATACGTATCGGCTGCCGGATCATAAGGGATCATCGACTCCCCGATGGGGATTCCGGCGACGCGTCCCAAAAAGCCGAAGCCGGTGGCGATGTGCCGGGCGGCAAGGTTCGTGCTGGTGTTGTGGATCAGATACCAGGCAATCGCCACGACAACGCCGACGATCAGGACCTGCCACACAACCGAACGAAACACGGGGTCGGCCCAGGATAGCCGCATGCGCCGTTTAGGGACAGCCCGAGGGGCCGCGAGGCGTGGATCGACGGTGGTGTCTGACATCGGTCGGCGGTCTCCCAGCGATGCGGCTCATTGCTCGTTACGCAAGATCGGGGCCATACGCAATGCGTGGATTGCAGGGCAGCATCTTCCCCGGCAAAAAATCCTCCGGGCACTATTCGGACTGCTGCGCCCGTTGAGACCATGCGAGCGTCAGGTGGTTCAAGATGATGGCAGCCGCCGTCGAAACGTTCAGCGAGTTGGCCATCCCATGCACCGGAATGGCCACCGCCGCGTCCGCCAAAGCCAACACCGATGCCGACACCCCGTGGAACTCCGATCCCAGCACCAGGCACACGGGAAACACGGCCGGCAGCGACTGCGGCGCGACCGCATCCCGCGTCTGTTCCGCCACCACGATGCGATAGCCGTCGTTCCGGCAAGCGATCACCGCTGCAACGGCGTCCTCGCACAGCTCATGCGGCACCCAGTGCTGAGTGCCGCGGGCAGCCTGGATCAGCTTGCGCATGCCGGTTTCCATGGACTTGCCGCAGATGATCAACCGTTCGACCAGCATCGCGTCGCACAGCCGAAAGATCGCGCCGACGTTGTAGCTTTGCTGGACCCCGTCGAGGATCACCCGGATCGGCCGCCGCGGCACCGCCAGAAAGGCGACACGATCCGGCTTGGCAAGCCGAAGTTCAGGCGTGGTCAGTGTCTGGTCGGCCATCGCGATACGTCCTTTGTTATCCCCGCGCTTAAAGGACAGGCATCCGTCATATCCCTGGCGCCTGCATGCGGGCAACTCGTCTCCGCCACTTACACGCGGCCGGTGGTTCGGCTGCAACAAATCGATTGTCGCGGTTCCGGTCGTTTCCGTCCCAAACGATGTCCGAAACCGCCCGGCCGGAGGTCACCGTCCGCCGCCGGTCCAATGGCTGGGAGTCCGAAACAATCCACTGCCTGGACGCGGACCTCGCGCTCCCGCAGATCGGCGTGACAATCCCGCTGGCCGCCATTTACCCTCGGTAGCCCAAAAAGGCCGCCGCCTTTCTGGTGACTCCAGCCGCGAACAATGCCAGAAACCGTCAGGGCAGGTATCGCCGGGAGAATTCTATGAACGCGCCAATCACTGCAATCACGCCACGCGTGGACCCCTTGGCCCCGCCAGCCTCGCGGCACATGCAGATCCTGAAGCAGTTCGAGCGCAAGCTGCTCTGGCTGTCGGCCTGGATGATCCACAATGCCAACCACATCCGCCCGAACCGCGATGGGCTGAAGGTCGGCGGGCATCAGGCGTCGTGCGCCTCCTGCATCTCCATCATGGCCGCGTTGTACCTGGAGATGGTTCGGCCACAGGATCGCATCGCGGTGAAGCCGCACGCCGGCCCGGTGTTCCATGCGATGAACTACCTGTTCGGCCGCCAAACCATTGAGAAAATGGAGGGCCTGCGCCAGTTCGGCGGCATTCAACCGTATCCGTCCCGCGTGAAGGATGGCAGCGAGGTCGATTTCTCCACCGGCTCCGTCGGACTTGGCGTGGCGATGACCAGCTTCTCCGCCCTCATGGCCGACTACACGCGCCTGCACGGGCTTGGCCGTACCGACCTGCCGCAAGGCCGCCACATCGCCATCTGCGGCGACGCCGAACTGGATGAGGGCAACATCTACGAAGCCCTGCTGGAAGGCTGGAAGCACGACGTCCGCAACGTCTGGTGGATCGTGGATTACAACCGCCAATCGCTGGATTCCGTCGTCCCGGACCGCCTGTTCGGCCGGATAGAGGGCCTGTTCCGCGACATGGGCTGGAACTGCGTCACCATCAAATACGGCCGCAAACTCGAAGCCGCCTTCACCCGCGAAGGCGGGTCGGATCTGCGCGACTGGATCGATGACTGCCCCAACAGTCTTTACTCGGCGCTGACGTTCCAGGGCGGAGCCGCATGGCGCCAAACCCTGCTGTCCGATCTGGGCCGCTCCAAAGCCCGCGTCATCATCGACGAACTGACCGACGCGGAACTCGGCGCCCTGATGACCAATCTGGGCGGCCATGACATCGAGGCGGTCATCGAGGCATTCCGCACCGCCGATGCCGGGGGCGATCAGCCCACCTGCTTTATCGCCTACACCATCAAAGGCATGGGTCTGCCGTTCGCCGGCCACAAGGACAACCACTCCGGCCTGATGAGCAAAGAACAGATGGAGCAGTTCCGCCACGACATGAACATCCGCCCCGGCCACGAATGGGACCCGTTCGAGGGCCTGGACATCCCGGAAGCCGAACTGCGCGCGTTCCTGGCGGATTGCCCGTTTGCTACGCCGTTGACCCCGGCCGGGCGGTTGTTGACCGCGCCCATGGTGCATGTGCCGGCTGTCTTGCCGATGCCGAAGACGGCGGGGCGCAAAGTGTCCACTCAGGGCGGGTTTGGCGATATTCTGGCGGAGATCGGGCGCGGCAACGGGGAGTTTAAGGACCTCGC
>JANXLQ010000293.1 GCA_025355085.1 Rhodopila sp. | reverse complement strand
CTTCCAGGACGCGGCTGCGGAGTCGCTGTTCGACATCGAAACTCGCATAGCCCGAGGGTTATCCGACCGTTTCGCGGGTCACCCCGATGTCGTCATTCTATCGACGATTGGCCTACCGGTCGGCGCGAGCATCGCATTGGGCAACAGAGCGGATTTCTTCGTGACACCGTGGGGCGCCGGATTGGCGAAATACCGTTGGGTTAGTAACCTGCCAGGTTTGGCGTTGGCCGGGCCTAGCTGCGTCAGGTATCAACCGATTCATCTGTATGACGATCCATATTTCATCGAAGATCCGACTCCGATGTACTTCATGAACCCGAAGGACGTGGAAGATGCGCCTGACGATCCGCGCCTGATCACCGCAGGGGCCATCGATCGGGTCAACATCCGAGTCGATATGGACGCCATGCGGGCACGCATTCACGATATGGTTGCCGACCTCGGCATCGCGCCTGTCGATCGGGTTCGGTGACACGATGCCGAGCCAGGTCCTAGGCGGCGTGCTGCCCCGGGTTGCACCAAGACGGCACAGGTTGACCTGGGCGCCGTCCGCCATCATCGATACGTTTGACCTGAAGCAGGGTGATCCGTACACGCAATGTCTGGCTGTTGGCTGCCCTGATGATTTCTTTGCCGTGCGTGTCGGTTTGCCGAATGTCATCGAGACGCCTTTTCATATCTCGCGGCTGACGGCTTGCCCATCGGATTCCTGGAACGATTACGTCAACCCGACCGGATCGGCTGCCTGGACGCCGTTGACGTTCGTTCACGGGGGTAACGACACCGACGCGATCGTATCGCTCGCGAACGATCGGTTCGGTATCGATGTCGCGCCACGCGATCCAGACCTCAGCGCTGGCGAAACCTATATTCCGCGTTGGACATGGTCCGATTGGCGGCCGATCCGTTCGCTCGCCAGAGCCGATGAACCAGGGGGCCTCAGGGTCCTGATGCTGCGCATGGCGCTACCGCACGGACAGACGATCACCTATGCCAGTTCGGGATTCCTTGGCTACACAGGCCAACCGGAGGTCCATCACGGGTTCGATTACGCCACGGCGAAATGGCATCAGGACTGTGCGACCGAACCGGGGTTTATCGACCCCGCCCATGCGGCGGTCGGCCAGGGTGTCAACTCCATGGCGTGCATTCAGTTTCTGACCAGTCGCGGGGGCGTCACGGGCATCGTAACCGGCGACAGTCACCACGCTGGAACGACGGCCACGGCGCAACTACTCAGCTTCGCGCTCCGGGCGACCGTTTCCACGGGTGCTCGGGCGGTCGGCACGATTCCCCTGGGGTTCGTCACATGCGCGACAGGGGGCGCCCGGTCGGGCAATTTCTTTCCGCGTATGCAAGGTTTGTTGTCCGCCGTGCGACCTGGTTTCGTCATTCTGCCCGGCTGGACGTACAACGATACCGTTGATGATGTTGCCGCGGGCGATGCGGCGTGTGGGTGCTTCTTCGCCCGTTTGCTGATGGCGGCCGATGAGGTATCGACCGCGGGTGCGGTGCCAGTTTTTCTGACGCCGTTCCCCCGCGACCGGGGATCGATGATATCCTCCGTCCTGGGGCCATGGCGTCGTCTCCGTAATGATATATTGGCGATGCGCCTATCCGGAGCGATTGTTATCGACACAACGTCGATCCTGGGCGCGATCCGCGACGGTGTGTTCGATGGGACGTATTTACCCGAGTTCACCAACGATCAGGTTCACCCAAACGATGCCGGCCACGCGGCGATAGCCGAACGCTTGCGACCAATTCTGCATGCGATTTGCGGGATCGGCTGATCGAAGGACTGCTTCGTCATCGACCGTACCAATCCGCGGTACCATCGTCCGGTTTGAACGATATACGGTCGTGTCACTCCGACAAGGAGGAGTTCCCGGCCGCGATGCAGTGTCTGGCGTCACCGCCAGTGTCGGTTCGCCGGAAGGCCACGCTCATTCCGACTTATCTTGTTCTTTCTCATTCAAAAAGATATTGGAACGAGACATCGGCAATGATCGAAAGTAATCCGTTGAACTCGCAATGCGTTTCACACCATGCCCGGGACAACACGGCCTTCGGGAGATGATCGAACGAAACGCCATTCCGAAACTGCTCCGGGCGTCCAGATCGCGTTCGCGTAACGGCAAAATGATGTGGCGCTATCTCCGGTCTCGGCTCATCGCCCATTCAGCCTCATTCTGGATCTCTTGTGCCCGTCGCAAATATGTCGGGTTCCCGGGTTCTAGCGCCAAACCCTCCCTGATCCAACGGACTGCCTGCCGGGGCATGCCATTACGTAACATGATCTCGGCCAAATTGACCCGGCCGGAAACCGACCGCAACGAAACGTCCAGACTGTCTGCCCACATCGGAATTGCCTGCGCCATGTCACCCATTCTGGCGAAGTGCATGGCCTGATTGAAGGCTTCGTTCCATTCATAGCGAACGTAACGTTCAGCCCACTCCGAAAACGTGTAGGCACCTTCGACGAAGAACTCGTAGCGCGTGCGATCGTCAATATACGCCATGCCGAATTGGGCCGCGATCGAAGGATGGATCGGCATTTGGCTAAACGGAACAAGATCGTCGTAACGCGTCGTTGCGAGGTACTCCATGAAGGCCGGATCGGCACCCATCTGGCCGTAAAGCGTCTCCGCCAAGTGGCGCATGATCGGTGGGTTGAGATGCCCGCGTGAACGGAACAACGATTCGTGCGGTAGTTGGCGTTCGATCAGGCCGGCCACATCATATTCACCGCTGGCCGCATCTCGGCGCCGTTGCTGGTCCAGCGTGATCTCGGCCATTCGCGCCACGTTCTTTAGTTTCGCCACATCGCGATCGCGGTAGATTTTGGCGGCCTCGGCCGGGGCGACATCAGTGCCGACATATTGGTTGAGGAACGCGTCGCCGAACTCTCCGGGATATGGGCCGCCGGGCAGTGCGCCGGAGGATTCGTTGCGAGGATGGGGCGTGCCGGCATAGGGCCAGAGGAACGGGCAAATCACCATCGGCACGAAAAAGCGCCTCCCCCGCGTGTCGATATCTC
>JANXLQ010000285.1 GCA_025355085.1 Rhodopila sp. | reverse complement strand
AGCGGAGCGACCGAGCCCCCGTGCAATACGCCGGATACCCCAGCCGTCGGCCAGGCGGAGGCCTATCGTGGTTCGGTCCACCACCGTCAACGCGTGCGTTCGAGATGCCATCCCACCACCCTAACCCATCCGGCCATCTGGGGGGTGTTCGTCCCGGAACTTGAATCCGCCGGTTGATTTATAACTGGATTGGTATAAGCAGGTAATTGAGAGTATCTTCGATGCAATCAGCGCTGGACGCCCACCGGTTCGTTGAGCGAGAATGTTTCGAAGGTAAGTTGGGTTTCGAAATTAGCCCCTGTTTGTGAACAGGATAGCTCAATTTTCACAGGCCCAATTCCCTTACGCCGAAGGAAAACAAGCATGGTATTCTGTACAAGGTATTGGCGTTTTGGTCTGCTAATCGGCATCACGTTTCTGGCCGGTACGACAGTCGGCCCTGGTCTGAAAGTGCTGGATGCGGCATTTGCTCAGGACAGTAACCGAACGGACATGTACCAGATGCTCAAGGTATTTGGCGACGTGATGCAGCGCATCCGGTCCGAATATGTTGATCCTATTGATGACAAATTGATGGTCGAAAATGCGCTCAACGGGATGCTCTCCGGCCTAGATCCGCACAGTTCTTACATGAACGCGAAATCCTTTAAGGACATGCAGATTCAGACAAAAGGCGAATTTGGCGGCCTTGGGATCGAGGTCAACGAAGAAAAAGGCGTTATCAAGGTTATTTCTCCGATCGATGATACTCCTGCGGCCCGGGCCGGGATAAAGCCGGGTGACATCATTACCGCACTCGACGGCAAGACACTCATCGGGCTTTCTCTGAACGATGCCGTGGACCGAATGCGCGGTCCACCAAATACCAAAACTGTATTGACTATTAAGCGGCAAAGCATTGAAAAACCGTTGGAGTTGACGCTAACTCGCGAGATTATTCACATTCTAGTTGTAAAGTCGCGAATGGAGCTTGACGATATTGGCTATGTCCGCCTCTCCCAATTTACCGAACGCGCGGATACAGGGATTAGACAGGCGGTGAAGACTCTGAAGGCACAAAATGGCGGGAGGCTACGCGGGCTAATTCTCGATTTACGCAACAATCCCGGCGGACTCCTTGAACAGGCGGTTTCAGTGTCGTCCGACTTCATTGATCAGGGGGAGATTGTGTCAACCCGAGCTCGCCATCCCGAGGAAAGCCAGCGGTGGGACGCCAAGGGCGATGACATTTTGCGCGGTGCGCCGCTTGTCGTGCTGATTAATGGTGGCTCCGCTTCCGCTTCTGAGATTGTATCCGGTGCGCTCCAAGATCACCACCGCGCAATATTGCTTGGGACGCGAAGTTTTGGAAAGGGGTCAGTGCAAACCGTGATCCCACTACCGGGGAACGGAGCGATGCGCTTAACAACAGCTCGTTACTATACTCCGTCGGGTCGCTCCATCCAAGCATTGGGCATCACGCCAGATGTGATAGTGCAAGAAACGCGTGAAGATCGGGGAGCCTTTGGTGGAGAAAAAGAGGCCGATTACAATAGAGTTCTGACCAATCAGGGGGGGGCTGACCCGCAGTTGCATGTCCCACATTCTGATCTATTGCCTCTCTTGAGGCAGATTCCGGATAGACCGCCCGTGGACTTTCCGAAATTCGATCCATCGAAACCCGACGAAACCGATTTTCAATTGCTGCAGGGGATCGCACTCGTGAAAGCGATAGTGGCGCAAAAAAGTGCTCAAGCGAACTGATCGGCGTATTCAAGTTCCGCAGCGACCACCACCAGGCACCCGTGCCTTCTACTGCCGCGCGCCGAAAGTGGCGACTCCATAGCGATTGGGGTGAGTCCGGATTACCACGGTTTGGCAGAACATTGAGATTTAAGGTGGACCCCATCCCCACAGGCTTCCGGTGCCTCGAAAACCTCACGAGGCGTCCGATAACCCAATGATTGGTGCAGGCGTATATCGTTATACAACATGAACCACGAACCGATGCCCGCGCGGGCATCGCGAACCGAGGCATAC
>JANXLQ010000244.1 GCA_025355085.1 Rhodopila sp. | reverse complement strand
GTCATGGTGCGCGGAGGCACCCTCTGACCGTCATGGTGCGCGGAGGCACCCTCTGACCGTCATGGTGCGCGAAGGCGCGCCATCCACGTCTTTGTTTGGACGAACAAAAGACCTGGATGCCGGCCGGAGCCTATTCCCGGGCCTGGATCGCGGTACGCCACTGCCGGTGTTATTGTCCACAGGCAAGTGCTGACCCGCCGTTAATGAATTTCCGCGCCGTTTCTATTCAGCCCCAACTATGGCCGGGGTCGCCGTTCCCATACCGATCGTTGCCGCAACAGCGTCATCCACCGTTTCCAGCCACACAAATTTCAGCCGACCCCGGACGCTGCTCGGAATATCGTCGAAGTCCCGCCGGTTGCGCGCCGGCAGCATAACCGTGTCGATGCCAGCCCTGGCAGCGGCAATGACCTTGTCGCGAATGCCGCCAACGGGAAGTACCAACCCGCGCAGGCTAATTTCCCCCGTCATGGCCGTGGTCGGAGGAACCGGCCGGTCCGTCATCAGGGACATCAGCGCCATGAACATAGCAACGCCAGCGGACGGACCGTCCTTCGGGGTGGCGCCCGCCGGGACATGAACGTGCAGATCGCTCTGGGCAAACAGGGTCACGTCGATCCCCAAACCAGATGCCCGGGTCTTCAGCAGACTTAGCGCGGCCTGGACGCTCTCTTTCATCACGTCCCCAAGCTGCCCCGTCAGGATCAACTTGCCGTTGCCGGGCACGCGATTGGCCTCGATAAACAGGATCTCGCCACCGGCCGGCGTCCAGGCCAGACCGGTGGAGACACCCGGAATCGATGCCTGTTGTGCCACATCCGAATCGAAGCGGCGCGCACCGAGAATGGCAGCGACCGCATCGGCATCGATCTTCACAGGACCCGTTTGACCTTCAGCCACATGCACCGCGACGTTGCGGAACAGCGCACCGATCTCACGCTCCAGGTTACGCACCCCCGCCTCTCGCGTGTAGCCGTCGATCACCAGATTCAGCGCCGCGTCGCCCAGTTCCACGACGCCATCCGGCAAACCGTTTTGCCGGAGTTGCCTGGGGATCAAATGGCCGCGCGCAATGGCGACTTTCTCCTCCGCCGTGTAGCCCGACAGCCGAACGACCTCCATCCGGTCGCGCAGCGGTCCTGGTACGGTGTCCAGATCGTTGGCAGTTGCGATAAACAACATCCGGCTGAGGTCGAACGGCACGCCGAGATACGCATCCCGGAACGTTCCGTTTTGCTCCGGATCCAGCACTTCCAGCAACGCGGACGACGGGTCGCCCTGCGGGCCGCCCATACCGAGCTTGTCGATCTCGTCGAGCATCATGACGCAGTTGCGTTCTCCGGCGCGCCGGATGCCCTGCATGATATTGCCCGGCATCGCGCCGACATAGGTTCTCCGGTGGCCGCGGATTTCCGCCTCGTCATGCACCCCACCCAGGCTGACCCGGATGAATTTGCGTCCCAACGCGCGGGCGATCGACTGCCCCAGTGAGGTCTTTCCCACCCCCGGCGGTCCGGCGAAGCACAACAGAGGCCCCTTGCCGTCGGGATTAAGTTTGCGAACGGCAAGAAATTCCAGAATGCGCCGCTTGATCTTCTCCAGTCCGAAGTGGTCCTCGTCGAGCACCCGGCGCGCCTCGGCGATGTCGATGGGCGGTTCATCCGCGATGCGCCAAGGCAGTTCCGCCAGCGACTCCAGGTAAGATCGAACAGTGCCGGCTTCGGCCGCGCCGTCGGGCATCCGCTCCAACCGGCGCATCTCACGCTTCGCCTGGGTTTCCACCTCGGCGGGCATTCCGGCCTGCTCCAGCTTCTGCTTCAGATCGTCCAGTTCCGGCGCGTTGTCATCGGACTCGTGAAGCTCCTTCTGGATCGCCTTCAGTTGCTCCCGCAGCATGAACTCCCGCTGGCGCCCTTCCATCGACGCCCTGGTTTGCTGACCGATGTCGTGTGAAAGCCGCAGCACTTCGTGGCGGTAGGCCAGCCGAGCGATGACGAGGTCGAGGCGGGGAAGCAGGGCGACGGTTTCGAGAATTTCCTGCTTTTCGGCAGAGGACAGGTCCAGCAGCCCGGTTACCAGATCAGCCAGCGCTCCGGGTTTATCGATGGCCCTGACGGTTGCCTTCAGTTCGGACGGCGCCTGCTCGATTAGACTGAGGACTTCCAGCGCACGCTCTTTCAACTGATGGAAGCGCGCATCGATTTCCGGGTTGCGGTCGTCGGGTTCTTCGAACCGGGTGACTGTAACGCTGGGATGCTCGGCACCCTCTTGCATAGCCTGCAGGCGCACCCGCCCCACACCCTCGACGATCGCGTTGTGGGAACCGTCCCGCCCGGTGAAATACCGCAGCAGACGCGCTTCCGTGCCGACCGGATGCAACGCGTTCAAACCGGGCGTTTCGGACATCGGCTCGCGTTGCAGCACGACCGCGATATGTTGCTCGGTGCGCGCGGCCTCCTGCAAGGCGGCAGTCGCGGCCGGCCGCCCGATCGCCATGGGCACGACCATCCCGGGCATCAGCACAGTGTCCGACACCGGCAGCAGAATCAGGGTAACGGCCAAACCGGCCGCATCGCCAGGAGAGGTTTCCGAAGCATCCATCAATCGAGCCTTCGCAAGGTCAGAATGAGGCACCCATCGGTATGATCCCGGTGAATGAGCTGGTAAGCGCCAGCGGGCAACGGCAATCGCCGTTCGAAATGCCCGTGCGGCAATTCGACCCGATGCACCCGGACCGGCCGTTTCATGGTCACCCAGCGCCGTGCGCCCCTGACCGTCAGTTCACCGTCGCCGATCACGATCTCCATGTCCTCGCGGCGCACACCCGGCAGGGCCACGACAACCAGCAATCCGGTCTCGGTTTCCAGCACGTCTATCGGCGGTTCCCAGCCAGCATCTGCCGGCGAAAAGACATTCCGTTGCAGGCGATCGGCACGCGCCAGCGTCGTCAGCGCCTGCGCCCACATGACATCCCTAATTGAGCGCGGCATGACGTCGGTCTCCACTTTTCGGCATCCGGAGAATGCTTTCGATTGCGTTGCACCTATCCGCGGCGCTGTCAGGATCGGCGTTGATCTTCAACATGGTGCGTCGCGGCTACATTCCCAGGGAGGACCAAGTGGCGGCCGAGAGCGAATGAGTATCTACTGATCGGTGGTGCCGGAAGCAGGTGGCATGGGAACTCTCTTTCCCGATCCGATCATCCCGCAATGCAACCTGGACTTGCCTGGCCTGCAGGCGGTTCGTCGCGGCGGATATCAAGCGCTCCGATGCCCAAAAGTCTGCGGTCATACGTGGTCCTTGGCGCACCATGACCACCGGGGACACAATCGCGGTTTGCCAAAATCAGAACTGCTGGGCAGGGCAATCGGGTGAATGGCTTTTTAGTACCTTGGCCGGCTCGGCATGGCTGTACGAGCAAGCGCCTGTTTCACCACGAAGTCACGAAGCCACGAAGAAAGCGAACACCCAGCACCGAATTTGCCGATTTTATTGGAAACTTCGTGGCTTCGTGGCTTCGTGCCTTCGTGCCTTCGTGGTGAAATTTCTTCTCAGCCAAAACCACCAGTGCGCCGTTCCAGAGGACGATGAACGTGCGAGACGATGTTCACCCGATTGCCCTGCGGTTTATATCAGTATGTCAAATGACGCAGGCTGGCCCTGGAAACCGGAGCGAGCGAAAATGTTTCCGGCGTCCGGTCCTGCACATCTGCCGCGATCAGGATATCGACCAGGGTATCCGACACCACCACCTTGCCCAACGGCAGCTTGTCCATGGTGCCGATGCGATCCAGTTGGGCAATCACAATGCCCCCGCTTTCCCTGACGGCCTGTGCCATGGTTCTGGATTCGTGCGTCATCGCGATGGCGGCGGTGCCTTCCATGAAGCCAACACCAAGCAGCGCCACGTCGATCGGGAAACCCCGGAACAGCAGTGCCTCATCGCCGGCCGGACGCACAAGGCGCACCAGTTGCTCTTGCGTACGCAGGTTCAACCGGCCACCGCCGTTACGCGGATCAGTGAACGTGCCCAGTCCGCTACGGCTGAGATGACCCGGCAGGCCGGCGGCGATATCGCGAAACAATCGGTTGATGACGCCGACGGGCAGACTATAGGCCTCGATACGGTTGGCGGCCGCCAACGCCTGTAAGCACGGCACCGGATGCCATTGGCCGCCGACCACCCGCCGCACCAGCCCTTCATGTGCCAACAGATTCAGGCCATGATTTCGGCCTTCCCCCTTTGTGGTCCCATAAACAATTGTCAGGCCGCTCGGTTGCGCAGCGGCGGCGAACGCATCGACCAACGCCGTGGCCATGCCATCGCTAATCCAACCCACGGCGACCGTGGTGCCGGAACGGATCAGCCCCGCCGCTTCCGCCGCCGTAGCGGTCTTCCAATGGCGCAGTGGCCCGATGCCGGACCTGGCGTGAGACGTCAATGGCAGCATGTGCGATACGCTCCCCGGCCACAGACCGGTATCAACGCGCGTTAGTAACGCAATCGCGGCAAGACGGCGTTGACATCACCGGGAACGGCGAACATCGCAACCCTAATCACGAAAATGTGGCATCACCTCGTTACACATCAATTGCAGCGAATTCACGACTTGTTCGTGCGGGATGCGCATGCCGCAATTCAGCTCCGCCAGGATACCGGACAAACCCAATGTCTCCTTTAAGGAGGCGAGACGATCGACGACCATGGCCGGGGTTCCAACGACGATCTTGCTTTTCAACACGTCCTCATAGTCGATGGTCTGTAGCCGCTGGCCGCGTTCCGCACGGTTCTCGATGGCGCGCGCACCCTCCATCGCAGCAGACGCCTCGATGCGCTCACCGAGGTATTTGTAGAAGAGCATCACGCTTTCGTGCGGCTCTTCGCGCGCTTGTTTCTCAGTCGCAGCGAGATAGACCGGAACGCGAAGATAGACCTTGCCCTGACCCGCGTGACCGGCCGCGGCCCAGGCCTCTCGATAGGCGCGCAGGTTGGGCACAAGTTCGTCCAGGTCGCCCAGGCGGGTGGCGACGAAGATCGGCAAGCCCTGCTCGCCGGATTGCTGGAATGTGTCGGGGCTGTTCACCGCGATGCGCAATTCCGGATACGGTGCCTGGTACGGCTTCGGCACAAGGCAAACGTCGTCGAAATTATAGAACTGTCCATGAAATGAGAATCGTTCCTGTGTCCAGGCGCGCTTGAGAATTTCCAGTACCTCGGCGAAGCGTTCGCGGCTTTCGGCGTAGGAAATGCCGTAGGCCTGATAGGTGCGGGGAAAACCGCTGCGGCCGACACCGAAGATCAGGCGCCCGTGGCTGATGTGATCGACGGTGGCGGCTTCTTCCGCGACGCGCAGCGGGTGGCATAGCGGCAAGACCTGGACGGCAATGCCGATTTTCATGCGCTTGGTGCGTGTGGCGATGGCGCTGGCGATGTTCAGCGGCGCGGCGAGCACCGATCGTTCGGGTGCGGTGTGCAGTTCCGCCAGCCACATGACGTCGAGGCCGCCGGTCTCGGCTTCATCGACCAGTTGGAAGGATTCCGTGAACGCCGCAGCCTCGGTTTGCCCTGGCCGGCGCTGAAATTCGTGGAACATGCCGAATTCCATGGTTCTGTGTCTCCCTTTGTACGGACAGCGTCGTCCGGATTGGTGCATCCCGCAAGTCTTGGCGGTCGCGATGCGCGGATCGATCTTCAATTCCGACGGCGTGATCGCCGGCAGTGAGACGTTTGCGAACACCGTCCTGGCCGAAGCGGTTTACGCACCGGGTCTACCGGCCACGCTGGATGGTTCGCTGATCCGTTACGTCGGCAAACGCGCCGCTGCAATTGAAAGCGATATCGGGGGGCGGTTTGAATGGGACAGGCTGCGGCCAGGGGAGATGTATCGGCGGATACATCCGGTATCGTTTCGGAGTGGTCCGATATCGACCATTGTTATATAGCTGACAGTTTCACCGGAAATCCCGAGTCGGTACTTTAATACCACGTTTTATACTTAAATTCCGCACGTAAATATCCCGGCTGGCGACCACTTTCTTTTCTCTCGGGTCCGGTGCCCCGCTGTGCCTGGCTTCATCGCCGCGGCCATGCGGCAAGGGGAACGGCTGGTCATCGCGTTCGCCCACGCTGCGCAGCAGGTCAGATAAATCGGTCAGGTGTTCGGCGATCACATGGAGCACGTCGCCTTCTCGTTGCAGCTTGCCTCGGCAGGCGATCATGCTTGCGGACAGGACCAGGCGGCGCTGTGCCTCAAACACCGACGGCCACAGGATCAGGTTGGCGTGGCCGGTTTCATCTTCAATCGTTACGAACAGCACACCGCGGGCGCTGCCTGGACGTTGACGAACCAGGACGATACCGGCGACCGCCACCCGTTTGCCGTCCCGGATCGTTGCAAGATCGGCGCAGGAAACAATTTGGCGCGCCGCTAAATCTTGCCGCAGGAAACTGATTGGGTGGCGGCGAAGACTGAGTCCGGCACTGCGATAATCCTCCACCACCTGTCGCCCGGCGGTCATCGCTGTCAGTGCGACTGCCGGTTCCGCATCCGGTTCTGCCGGCATGCTGTCGAACAGCGGTAGCTGGGTGTCCGACAGGCCACGAATTGCCCACAGCGCATTTCGCCGATCCAGCCCCAGGGTTTGGAACGCATCGGCTTCAGCCAGGCGTTCAAGCGCCACGACCGGCACACGAAGGCGGCGCCACATGTCTGCGACAGAGCGGTAGCCAGAGTTGCGATGGGTGATCATTTTTTTGGCGTGGGCGGTAGAGAGCCCTTTCACCATGCGTAAACCGAGGCGAACGGCGTATCGTTTGTAGCTATTTCCGTTATCGTCATGGCCGGGCTTGGCCCGGCTACCCACGACTTGCTGTGGCGAACCGGCCAAAGTCGTGCCCTGCCGTGACACATTGGAAAAGACCGCGCCTGACCGCGTTAAGTTAGCGCCTGTCAGGTCCAAGCATGACGTGGGAGACACCGGCGTAGGCAAAGGCTCCAGCGTGCAGTCCCACGCTGACTCGTTTACCGAAATGGGGAGCACCTCCACGCCATGCAGAACCGCATCCCGCACGATCTGGGCCGTGGCGTAGAAGCCCATCGGCTGCGCATTCAGCAGCGCACAGCAGAACACATCCGGATGGTGGCATTTCATCCATGCCGAGGCGTATGCGATCAACGCGAAGCTTGCTGCGTGGCTTTCGGGGAATCCGTAACTGCCGAAGCCTTCGATTTGGGAAAATGTCTTTTCGGAGAATTCTGCCGTGTAACCACGTTCGACCATACCGTCGATCAGCTTGCTTTTGAAATACGAGACGCCACCGGTGAATTTGAACGTTGCCATGCTGCGGCGGAGCGCATCGGCCTCTGACGGCGTGAAGCCGGCACAGGCGATCGCCACCTGCATCGCCTGCTCCTGGAACAGCGGCACGCCCAGGGTTTTCTCCAGCACGCGCCGCAATTCCGGTGTTGGGTACTCGACCTTTTCCAGACCCTCACGCCGGCGCAGATATGGATGCACCATGTCGCCCTGGATCGGTCCGGGGCGCACAATCGCCACTTGAATAACGATATCGTAGAATGTCCTCGGCTTTAACCTGGGCAGCATCGACATTTGCGCCCTCGACTCGATCTGGAATGTTCCCAGCGTGTCTGCCTTGCGGATCATCGCGTAGGTCGCGTCGTCCTCGGCCGGGATCGTGGCGAGATCCAGTCTCTGGCCCTTGTGTTCCGCCAGCAGATCGAACGCCCTGCGCATGCAGCCGAGCATTCCTAAGCCCAGTACATCGACTTTCATGAACCGTAGGGTATCGATGTCGTCCTTGTCCCACTCTATAATCTGGCGGTTGGCCATGCTGGCAGGCTCGATGGGGACCAGATCGTCTAGCCGGTCTTCTGTCAGAACGAAGCCGCCGGGGTGTTGCGACATATGGCGCGGAAAGCCCATGAGTTCCCGAGCCAAGTCCAGTGTTAGGCGCAGGCGGCGATCTTGCAGGTTGAAGTTCAGGGCTGCGGCGTGTTCTTCGGCGACGCCTTCCTCACTCCAGCTCCAGACCTGAGACGCCAGTGCGCCGGTTACGTCTTCTGTCAGACCCAACGCCTTGCCGACATCGCGCACCGCGCCGCGCCCGCGATACCGGATGATGGTCGAGCATAACGCCGCGCGATGGCGGCCGTAGGTGTTGTATATCCACTGGATCACTTCCTCGCGCCGCTCATGCTCAAAATCCACGTCTATGTCGGGCGGTTCCTTACGGGCTTCGCTGATAAAACGTTCGAACAGCAGACCGCTGCGTGTGGGATCGATGGAGGTGACGCCCAGCACGAAACACACGGCCGAGTTTGCAGCAGAACCGCGTCCCTGGCACAGAATTCCCTTGCCCCGGGCGAAACGGACAATGGAGTCCACGGTCAGGAAATACGGCGCATAATCCAGGCTGCCTATCAGTTGCAGTTCGTGATGAAGCTGTTTTTTAACCGTATCGGGAAGGCCATCCGGATAGCGCCGGGCCGCGCCCTCCCACGTCAGTTTCTCCAGTGTTTGTTGCGCTGTAAGACCGGTGATGCGGACCTCCTGCGGATACTGGTACCGCAATTCATCCAGTGAAAACCGGCAACGATCGGCGATCTCTTGCGTGGAGCCAATCGCGTCGGGATGCCGGGTGAACAGCCGGACCATTTCCTCCGGGGTCTGCAAATGCCGCACGACGGAGCGTTCCCGCCGATGCCCGAGCTCGTCGATGGTGCAGCCTTCGCGAATGCAGGTCAGGACGTCTTGCAGGATGCGCCGGCCCGGGGCGTGGTACAGCACGTCGTTGGTCGCAACGACCGGCACCCCCTGTGCGCGGGAGATATCAGCAATCGTCCGCAGCCGCACCGCATCGTTGGGACGATGCATCAATGTCAGCGCGACGTAGGCACGATCACCAAAATTCGCTTTCAGGCGACGGATGTTTGCTTCGGTCGGATCGGAGCAGAGGACCGCGATCAGGCCCTCGGATGCTTCGGCAAGGTCGGGCCAGCGCAACTCGCATTTGCCCTTTCCCGCGCGTCCTTTCCCCACTGTCAGCAGTCTTGTCAGCCGTGAATACCCGGCCCGATCCATCGGATAGACCAGCACCGACGGCCCATCCGTCAGATCCAGCCGGCAGCCGACGATTAGCCGGATGCCGGCATCTTTGGCACGTTGATGCGCGCGGACTATGCCGGCCAGGGTATTCCGGTCGGTGACTGCCAGCGTTTTCATGCGCAGCACGGCTGTCCGCGCCACGAGTTCCTCGATCTGCGAAGCACCGCGCAGGAAGCTGTAGTTCGTGGTGACCTGTAGTTCGGTGTAGGTTTGGCCTTGTGCGTCCCCGGTCATTGGTTGTTTGCGCTTGGGCGTATCCAGGCAGTTCTTATTTTTGTTAAGACCGAGGCGCTTAGTCCTTGGCAAGCAAGCAGGTTTTCACCACGGAGAACACGCCGAACCATAACGACGACCAGGCGCTGCTGCGTCACAACAGCAACGATCCGGCCAAGATTGGCAGGCCGCCGGACCAGGGCGAACAAAGGCAACGTGAAGGAGTCACCCCGATGCCCACCCCTCCCCTGAAAGGCAAAGTCGCCTTGGTTACCGGTGCCGGCCGTGGCCCGGGGCGCGCGTTCGCCGATTTGACGCCAGCCCGGCCATGACACACACAGGAAGGCCCACGCAGGCATCCATAAACCAACCCCTGTAGAAATCCGACGGCCCATCGTCAGAAAAATCCATGCAGGAACCAGCGCATGTCGCCGGTGTCCGCATCGCTGCCGTTACCGCGACGAAACAGCCAGAAGCGGCGGCCGTCTTCGTCCTCCACCCGGAAGTAATCGCGCACCGAAATCCATTCCCGGTCGCGCTTCCACCACTCCCCGGCGATGCGTTCGGGGCCGTCGGCGTGGCGCACCCGGTGGCGCACCCGCCGCCAGGTGAACGCGATCGGGGGATGATCGGGCAGCAGCGCCATCGCCTCCACCTGTTGCGGCGGGTCCAATAGTCGCACGGGACGCGGCAGATCGGCCGGCCAGCCGCCGGTTACAGGCGACATCGCCGGTATCTGGCGTACCGAGCGCTCGGGGACATCGCTTTCCAAGGGGGCGATGCGGTAGATACGCGATTCGCCCAGCCGGTTCGCCAACCGATCCACCAGCGGGGCGATGTCGGGGATCGCTGGCTCTACCAGAGACACTTGCTCCAGCTTCACCGGATCGGCAGCGGCGATGATCAGTCGCATGGCCTCGACACCGAGACCGGGATCGACTTGTTCCAACCGTTCATTCAGCATACGCCCGAGATGACGCGCATCGCGGCCGGGACGCGCCGTGGCGATCCGGATGGCCTGCAAGGTTCCGTCCACCCGCTCGAACAACAGATCCAGCCGGCGGGCGCCCAGTCCGTCACGCTCCAGACCGTCGCACACGATATCGACAAGGCGGCCGATGACAGTGGAGAACGCCTCGGCCGTCAGCAGCGGCTCGACAAACGCCAATCTGGCCTGGATCGAAGCAGGCGGCACAATCGGCATGATTGGTTCGAACAGCCGCCCCGCTGCCTGATCCAGCCGCGCCGCCAACAACGGACCGAACCGCCTGACCAGCGGTGCTCGGGCGGCCTTGGCCAGAAGACCAACACGCTCAAACCCCATCAGCCGCAGATCTGCCAGCATTCCGCTGGGCAGCCGCAGCGCGTCGATGGGGAAATCGGCCATGACAGCCGCTTCCATGCCGTCAGCGTTGGGAGGCACCGCACCGCCGCTGCCAAACCGGGCTACAGCATGCGCGACCGCGGGCGTGTCGGCGACGGCGACCCGGGCGGCCAGACCCTGCGCATGCAGGCGGCGGAGCAGATCGTGCAACAGTCTTTCCTCCCCGCCATGCAGATGCGTGCTGCCGGTGACGTCGATCCACAAACCGTCCGGAGGATCGTCCGCGACCAAGGGAGCGTACCGCACACACCATTCCGCCAACCGGCGCAGTGCCGCTGCATCGCCGGCAGGGTCGGCATCATGCACCGCCAATCCGGCCACCAGGGACTGCGCCTGCGCCAGCTTCATTCCGGCCCGCAAGCCCAAACTCCCGGCGGCTGCGTTCACCGCTGTTACCAGTCGGCCGGATACGATGATTTCAGGAAGGCCAGGGCCCTCCCCTGGACCCGCGCAGGGCGCGCGCCCCCTTCGATCCCGTTTATTTAAGAGATTTGGGAGAGAGGTGGGCGACGCAGAGGTTTGAACCGTCCCAGTTGCATCCCGCTCTTCTTCAAGCCGCCTTAACCGATCGGTTGAAAACGTCGGGAACCAGACCGAGACGACCCGTCGCATCGCAAGCCTCCACTACCCAGGACCCCGGTTCGCCGCCGCGGCATCGCGTCAAATCCACTTGCCAGCAGGCCCGTCCCAATCCCGGCGTATCCGGCGCGTGCGCCAGGGCGGGTGGCGAGGGGATTGCCGCGATCCGCCAGCGTGTGACGGCGGCGGTGGGTTCGTGCAGGGCCGGGTCGTCAAAGCTGGGGCTGCGGCGGATCAGGATCGCCAGAATGCCCGACTGTTCCGCCGCCAGTTGCAACCTGCGGGAGGCAACCAGGCTCAGCCGTCCGGTATGTTCGGCCACCACGGCGGCGAGGCCGGCGTGCCGCAGACCTTCCTCCATGACCGGCAGTATGTTTTTGCCGGCTTCGGCGAAGATCACCCGGTTCGGCTGCAATCCGGCAGCGGCGAGGCCGGGGGAGAACAAATCTGCCTGCCGCAACACCCACAACACCGGCCCTTCGAGTCGGGCCAGAATGCCGGCGATAAACAGCGTGGCGGCGGCGGCGTGTTCCGTATCGGGTCCGGCCGAGGCGGCTTCATGCAGCGCACCGAGCCGGATGCCTCCGGTTGGCAGCACCCGATCGATTGCCTCTATACCCAGGGGCACGGATCGGGCGGCGGCCTGTCTTACATGGACACGCTCAATCCGGGCGATGCGTTCTCGGAGGAGGGCGAGGACCGGCGAAGACGGCGGGGCGACAAGCATGGCTGGTCCCGGAAGATCGGGCCTCGCAAGGGATGGCCCCTCCCAAGATGGTCCCTTGGAAAGGGGGGGCGAGGAGGACGGTCTTTCGGGAATGGCGAAGGTTGTGAACATAATAAGAACATACCTTCTGACCGACCCGGGAGTCGAGTCCCATTAATGCATCTTCGGACCGGCTGACATTCGTACCGGCTGACAGTTGACAGATTCCACCCCCGCAGATTGGATCATGCGGTCGTCAGGAGCCCGGAATGGTCGCATGGATACCCATCACCATCGCGGGGGCGCTGTTGCAGTGCTGGCGCACGGCGTTGCAGCAGAAGCTGCGCCATCGGCTGTCAGTCAACGCGGCCGGATTCGTACGTTTTCTTTATGGCGCGCCCACGGCACTGCTGATCTTCCTGACCGGGCTGGGGGTGACGGGTGCCCCGATACCGGTGCCGAATTTACTATTTGTGCTGTACTGCATTGCCGCCGGGCTTTTGCAAATTCTCGCCACCAACCTACTCATAATGTCTTTTGGCTATCGTAATTTCGCAGTCGGCACCGCCTATGCGAAGACCGAGGCGGCCCAAAGTGCGGTTATCGCGTTGATTGTCCTGCATGAAATCCTGCAACCGATATCCTGGGCCGGAATCGCGCTCGGGTTATGTGGAGTGATGACGCTCTCCCTCGTTGGCCGAGGTATGAAACCACGCGACATCCTGGCCGCCACGGCGCAGCCGGCGGCGTTGTGCGGTCTGGGGGCCGGATTCCTGTTTGCCATCACCACCGTCCTGATAAAGTTGGCGAACCAGTCTATCCCCGGGCCAAGTCTGGTCGTCAAAGCGCTGTTCGCAGTGGTGCTGACGAACACGTTGCAGTCCCTGATGCAGGGCAGTTGGCTGCTGTGGCGGGAGCCGGCGGAACTGCGCAAAACCTTCACGACCTGGCGCAGCTCTATGTGGGCCGGCACTTTGTCGGGCTGCGGATCGGCCTGCTGGTTCACCGCTTTTGCCCTCGCCGACGTCGCTCTGGTCCGATCGGTGGGACAGATCGAGATCGTCTTCACGCTGCTGTTTAGCCGGTTCTATCTGAACGAACACCTAAAGCGCAACGACATCGCGGGTCTGGCGCTGATCGTGGCTGGAGTTCTGTTGATTGTTCTGGGACACCGATGAAATTTTGAAACCGAACGTGGCGCGGCATCCAAGGTCAGAGCGATCATGAAAACGTGCTAATTTCGATATTAAGTGTATAAAATATATCATATTATTTTTAATTAAAAATAAAATTATATTAAAGGTATCCCGAGGTTGCTCAAACGCCAAATGACGCTTGTTTTACAACACGTTGAGTGACAATATATTTTTCAAACCGAACTGCCTCAAGCGCGCCAGGAAATCGTCATGCCTCGCTCTGTCAGCACCCATGTTGTAACATGCTCGGCTCGCCCCGGGGTTGTTCGCCTTCTGGCTACTGCCACCCTGCTATGCGCTACCACACTGCTATGCGCCGCCACCGGCATCGGTGCGGCGCATGCGAGCAATATGGTGACGGACTGGAACAACGAGTTCCTGTTGATCACGCAACAAACCTCGGGCAACCTGATCGCGGGGCCGCCGGAAGTCGCCCGTGAAATCGCTCAACTGGGTGCTGCCATGTCGGACGCGGTCAACGCGGCGACCGGTAACACGATTTCCTCCTTCGCCTACAGCGCCACCGGCGGGTCGGCCGCCACCACGAACGTGAGTGTTGCCGCCGCTTACGCGGCCTATGATGCGCTGAACAACATCTTTACCACCCAGGCATGGACGCAGTCGATTACGTCGCTTTCGGGCGGCGCAACCACCGGCACCTCCAACCTCGGCCTGGGCACGCTGGTTACCGGGCAACTCTCCAGCTTCCTGACCGCGCAGCTAAGTGCCCTTTGCACCGTTGACGCCACGGGTTGCTCGGGAACCACCGCATATAACAACGGCCAGGCCGTTGGCGTTGCCGCCGCCGCCGCGGTGAACGCGTCCGCGACCTTCAGCCCGATCGCATCCGGCGCTGTCGCCTCGATCATCAATGGCCTGACGCCTCAAACCCCGGCGGGATCTGGCACCCCGGGCGTCTATGTGCCACCCACTGCCCGGCCAGAGATGTTCCCTACCTGGGGCGGCACCACGCCAACCGGCATCACAAGCGGTCAACTTGCCTCGGCGATCGGGTCGATCGGCGGACCGCCGGCCATAGACTCCCTGGCTTATGCCACCGCCTTGCTGCGGACCGAATGCCAGGGCGCCAGCGGCGGCTTCGCCAGCTTGTCAGGGGCCACACAAACCAAGTGTACCACAGCCGGTTTCGGCCAGACCAATGCCCAGGCCAATGCGTCAGCCAACGCCGCACTGTTCTGGAACGACCCCGGCACAACCATCCAACCTCCGGGTCACTGGCTCCAGATCGCCGATACCGCGATGATCGGCCAAAACAGCAGCCTGCTGCAAAGTGCCCAGCTTACCGCCCTGTTGGGCGAGTCGATGAACGATGCCGGCATCGCCGCCTGGGCCATCAAATACACCGACAACCTGTGGCGCCCGATCACCGCGATCAGAAATTGCGGCAGCGGCGGCACCGCAGCCGGAACCGTTACCTGGAGCAGCAACTTCACCACCTGCGACACGTCCTGGCGTTCTTTGATCGCGACACCGCCGCACCCCGACTACGTCGCCGGCCATCCGGCGTTCAGCGGCGCGGCGGCTACCGTGCTGGCGGATTTCTTCGGCACCGACAATATCACCTTCGCCTCAAGCTCTAACTACTATTGCAACGGCGGAGCCGCTGCGTTCGACTCATCCAACCTTTTGGTTTCCTGCACCCTGGGCGGGACGACATACAGGGTCGGCATCGCGGGCGACTGCGCCGTTATCGTCAATGGTGCGAACAGCAACGGCAGCCCGCTAATTTGTCCGATTACTGCAACGTTCACCAGCTTCTCGGCGGCGTCCAGCGGACCGAACGGGTCGGAATTCAGCCGGGTCGTCGGTGGCATCCACACCTCGTTCGCAGTGGAGGATGCGCTTAGCGTCGGCAACCTCATCGGCGCGATGCTCGCATCGAACGCCGGCCTGCCGGATGTGCTGCCGGAGCCTTCAAGCCTGTCGATCTGCGCAATATCTCTTCTGGCTTTGACCCGTCTGCGCCGGCGTCGTCAGGTGGCCGCCCCGGTCTAAGCCGTCATAATTATTATGGAGGTGCAAATCGGCGTTGATATTGACACACGCCGATCGCCCTCGCATCGTCATAGTGCGCGAAGGCGCACTATCTATGTCTTTGTTTAGACTGACAAAAAACGTGGATGCCGACCTTCTCATACGGGGTAGGTTCGGCAGAAAGTCGATGTCAACGCCGGTTTGGTATCAGACCGTGCAGATTTTTCCGCAATGCTACGGGCAGAGGTAGCGTTCCGAGACAGCGTGGTCCTGGCCGATAAATGGGAACAAACCAAGGCGAAATGACGGTAGTCCCGGAGCAAGGCGGGGCCAGCCGGGACATCGCAGCACCCGATCCGAAACTATATTTATTTCTAGATCGACTTTCCATTTTCATATAATTTAACGCACACTCGACGATACGATCTGAAGATAGAGAGCGAATGATGCCCAAGGCCCTTACTCCGGATGCGACGCCGCAAGCCGGCGCTTCCAGCGAGACGCCTGTGCAACCACCGATTCGGATCGTACCGCCCCCCGGCGGCCGCACCGGCTTTGCCCTGCGGCTGCATCATCTCCTGTTCATCGCTTTCACCATCATCGCCGGCGTCCCGATCGCAGTCCTTGCACTGTGGGAAGGCAACACGTCATTTCAGAACGAGCTTGATTCGGTTCGCGAGCGGCATTTGCTGGTGGCCCGCAATCTGACATCCACCATGTCGCGCTACGTCAGGGATGTCGAAGCCGTGTTCGGCCTGGCCTTCGAAAGCGGTGCGATCAGCCATCAGGTGGTGGGCATCGGCGATTTGTTGATGTCGCTGAATGTGATCCATATCTGTGTCATCGCACCGGACGGAACCACCGAGGTCGCGATGCCGGGTCTGTCCAGCGACCCGGCCGGAGATCTGCCGCCGCCGATGCTGGCCGACCTGAGAATTTTGGCCGCCAACGCCCATGGTCAGATTGCGATCAGCAATCTGTACCACGACCCGGCGGGCCTGCCGGTCTTCTACCTCGTCAAGGCATTTCCCGCCGGCCGGCTGGGTGTCGGCGTCGTCACAACCAGCTATCTCGTCTCCCTTCAGCAGGCCATCGCATTCGGCGATCACGGCCACGCCGTCATGGTGGATGCCAAGGGCCAGGTCATCGCCCATCCCTTCAAGGATTGGGTCGCTGCATCCCGCGATATCTCCGGCGTGCCGGTCGTGGCCGCGATGTTGCGCGGTGAAACCGGCGTTGGACAGTTCTATTCCCCTGCGTTCAACGACAACATGATCGCCGGCTACGCCGTGGTGCCCGAAACCGGTTGGGGCGTGATGGTGCCGCAACCGCTGACCGAATTACGGCGGCGGGCAAGTCAGGTGAATGAGATGGCGACAGTGATCGCCCTGGTGTCTTTTGGCGGCGCCGCGCTCATGTCCTGGATTCTGGCGCTTTATCTCGCCCGCCCGGTGCGCAGTGTCGCCGCCACCGCCGATGCGGTGCTGGATGGTAACGACGAAGCCGCGGTCCCGGACTTCCATGGCCTTGTGCCGTTTGAGATCCGGCGTTTGGGCGCAGCGTTTAACACCATGCTGGAAGGCTTGCGCCGCCGAGCGACGGAAACAAGCAACGCGTTGCGTCAGGCGGAGACATCGAACGCCGCGAAAACCCAGTTCCTTGCCAACATGAGTCACGAAATCCGGACGCCGCTGAATGGCGTGGTCGGGATGATCGAGCTGATGCAGCTAACGGAACTGTCCCCCGCGCAGCAACGCTATGTCGAAACCGCGACGCAATCCAGCCAGTCGCTGTTGCGGCTGATAGACGACATTCTTGACCTCTCACGCATCGAGGCCGGCCATCTGGAACTGGAGCGGACACCGTTCCATCTGCCGTCGCTGATCCACGATGTCCGGGTGCTGTTCGGGGATCAGACTCGCGCCAAGGGTCTGACCCTTCACACCTCGGTGCCCGACACGCTGAACGTCATGCTGATGGGCGACAAGCACCGCCTACTTCAGATTCTGACCAATCTGGTCAGCAACGCGCTGAAGTTCACCTCGGAAGGCAGCATTACGTTGCGCGGTGCTGTTGAACGCGAGGTTGGTTCGGCATTGCGCATTCGATTTGAGGTTTCCGACACCGGCATCGGCATTCCAAAAAGCAAACAGGACCTGATCTTCGAGGCTTTCACCCAGGCAGACAGCTCCATGACCCGCCGCTATGGCGGCACCGGTTTGGGACTGTCAATCGCCCGTCAGCTTTGTAATATGATGGACGGCGACATCGGCGTGGAAAGCGTCGTTGGGGTCGGATCGACCTTTTGGTTCACCGTGCTGATGGACCATCAGGCGGACGCCGTCCCGCCAATTTTCCACCCGCAGGCCCCTGCCGTCCCGGTCAAACGTTTGGCCGGAGTTGACGCAGCCGCAGCCGCAGCCACCGCCACGCCTGCGGTGTTCGTTTCGCCCGCCAGCCGCGAGTTTCGCGCTGCCTTGGCGCGGGCGGGCCGAGACACGGTGTCCATTCTGCTGGTCGAAGACAACGCCGCCAATATGCGTGTTACCCAAGCCCTGCTGGAAACGTTGGGCTGTCTTGTGACACCCGCCCGAAACGGACTTGAAGCGGTTGGCGCCTATCGCGAGAACACATTCGACCTCGTGCTGATGGACTGCCAGATGCCGGAAATGGACGGCTATGAGGCCACGCGGGCCATTCGCCAGATCGAAGGCTTCGAGGGTCGCCGCACCCCGATCGTCGCTCTCACCGCGCATGCCATGGAAGGTAGCCGCGAAGCGAGCCTTGCAAGCGGCATGGACGATCAGATCACGAAGCCGCTTACAATGGTGGCATTGACCGGGAAGCTGCTGGAATGGCTGGCTCCGGCCGAGTCGGCACAAGCTTAGGGCGCGGGATATCCGCGGCCAAACATGAACCGCGGCTGATAATGTAGATATGTGCGCCGGGGCGTCACCCGGGATCGCCGCTGGACCCTGGTATTCCGACATGAAGGTTGCCTGCCCTGACCGCCTGTGGCATCCGCAGCGCTCCTTGCAAAGTGGTTTGAACCTGTGACTGTTTCCGATGTCTCGAACCTCGGCTTTGGGTTCACCTTCGCCGAGGTTCGAGACGTCGGAAACAGTCACAGGGTCAGACCACTTTGCAAGGAGCGCTGCGGATGCCACAGGCGGTCAGGGCAGGCAACCTTCATGTCGGAAT
>JANXLQ010000241.1 GCA_025355085.1 Rhodopila sp. | reverse complement strand
CGATGGCCTTGAGTGGATTGTCAGGAAGCATCGGGGGCTTATAGCGAAACGGTTGCGCGGCGGCGAGGTTATACCACGCGGTAGATTTGTCTGGCTGCTATGTCCCGATAGAGATCGACCTTGCCGCCGTCCCAATGATAGTCGAGATGCCGTCCGTGAACGGGGAGCGATGCGCGGTCCGGATAGAACAACCCGGCGCATTCGCCACCAGAATGTCTGACGCCTGGATAGACAACGCCGTCGGACCCGGTGGCTCGCAGTTCCGCACCCAATTTTTGCGCTTCCGTGTAATCTTCCGGCGCCAGGACCGGGTTCGATCGGTCGAGGGTACGCAGGTCGTGCGGGGTTGTATCCACATCGAGAACAATTTCGCGGCATTGCGATGTCCATCCGGCAGGCTGCGCCATTGCCGCCATGAACCGGGCGTGGTGATGCATGGTCTCGAACAGGGCTGTTTCGAACGTTTCCCCTACATACAAGACGCCATAGGCGCCGTTGCTGAACCGGTTCGGCGGGTCTTGTTTTTGACATTCCGCCACTCAAACGCTTGATAGTTTGTCGTCCAGGGGATACATTAAAGTATGATTAAAATCCGCCAAACCGAAACATTCGCGGCTTGGCTGGATGGGCTGCGCGATTTGCAGGCGGTGGCACGTATCGATGTTCGCCTTCGGCGGCTTTCGCTGGGCAACCCCGGCGACGTCAAGCCGGTTGGCGAAGGCGTTTCGGAACTGCGGATCGATTACGGTCCGGGCTACCGCATCTATTTCGTGCGGCGTGGTACTCTGGTCGTTGTGTTGCTGTGCGGCGGCGACAAGCGAACCCAAGATCGAGATATCGCCGCAGCAAAGAAGATGGCTCGGGAGGTTTAGGACAAGCACATGGCACTGAAAACAATCCCCTGGGATGCGGCGGACCACCTGACCTCCGCCGAAAGTATTGCGGCCTATCTTGACGCGGCGTTGGAGGACGGAGACCCCGACCTGATCAGGGCCGCGCTCGGTGACGTCGCCCGCGCAAAGGGGATGGCGGAGATTGCCGAGGCAACCGGACTCAGCCGGACCAGCCTATATAAGGCGCTCTCGCAGGACGGAAATCCGGAATTCGCGACCGTGATTAAGGTTTTGCACTCTCTTGGCCTGCGGGTCGGAGTACGAACCGCAGCCTAGCAACGGCGGATAAAATTGGCGTCTGTTTCGAGTGTATTGCGAATACTGGCGCTGGGTTTGAGCAGGAGAACGACACAGAACCGCCCGGCAAGGCCGGCCGTGCTAAACCATTCCCGTTTCCTCCCGCTCTGGTCCGGCGTTTGAGGACGTCTGCACGGCGGCGCAGGCCCTCTAACCGATCTTGCACCTGTGCCGGTTCGATCATCGACAGGTGTTTGCAAACGATCACCGGCCAGCCGAACTGTTCCGCGACCGTCTCCAACAACCCCTAAAATTCAGTTCGACCCATATCCCCCACCACCCGGCGTCTCGATAACGAACACATCGCCGGGCAGCAGTTCCGCCCGATCCGTCCCGGTCAGTGTCTCACGCGACCCATCCGCCCGTTCCACCCATTGCAGACCGGTCGCACCATCCGCACCACCCTCCAACCCGAACGGAGCGACTTCGCGCCGAGACGCAACGATCACCGCCGTCATAGGCTCCAGGAAGCGGATGCGGCGGATCGCCCCGTCGCCGCCGTGCCATTTGCCGGCGCCGCCCGATCCGTGGCGGATGGCGAAGAATTCCTGCCGCACGGGGTAGCGCAATTCCAATATCTCGGGGTCGGTCATGCGGGTGTTGGTCATGTGCGTCTGGATCGCCGGCGTGCCATCGAACCCCGGCCCCGCGCCGGTGCCACCACAGATGGTTTCGTAGTATTGCCGGGTCGCGTCGCCGAACAGGAAATTGTTCATCGTGGCCTGCGAACACGCAATCACCCCCAGCGCCCCAAAGATAGCATTGCACGTAGCCTGGGAGACTTCGGTGTTGCCCGCGACCACGGCGGCCCCCGGGTTCGGAGACAGAAACGTTCCGGGTGGAATGATCAGCGTGAGCGGCTTCAGGCACCCATCGTTCAGCGGAATATCGTCCCCAACCAAGCAACGAAATACATACAGCACCACCGCTCGGGTAACCGCCGGCGGAGAGTTGAAATTGCCCTCGTGCTGCGGCCCGGTGCCGGTGAAATCCACAATGGCACTGCGGGATGCCTTGTCCACGCTGATCGAGACACACAGATTCCGCCCGTTGTCCATCTTGTAATCGAAACGGCCGGAACCGATCCGTTCGATTACCCGGCGAACCGATTCCTCGGCGTTATCCATGACGTGGCGCATATACGCGCTGACCACCGGCCAACCGTAATGGGAAACGACGCGCCGCAATTCCTGCAAACCCTTTTCGTTGGCAGCGACCTGAGCTTTGATATCCGCGACATTCACATCCGGGCTGCGCGCCGGATACCGCGCTCCACTCAGCAACGCCCGGAATTCGGTTTCCCGGAAATGTCCGCCATCGACCAGCAGGAAATCGTCGATCACGACGCCTTCTTCTTCCAATGTGCGAGACATCGGCGGCGTTGACCCCGGCGTAATCCCGCCGATGTCCGCATGGTGGCCCCGGCTGCCGACAAAGAACAGGATATCGCGCCCGTCAACGTCGAAAACCGGCGTGATGACAGTGATATCCGGCAGATGAGTCCCACCGTTGAACGGGTTGTTCAGCGCAACGACATCGCCCGGTTTCAGCGTGTTCCGCCGATGCTGTAAAACCGTGCGAACACTCTCGCCCATCGCGCCGAGATGGACCGGAACGTGCGGCGCGTTCGCCACCAAACCGCCCTCGGCATCGAAGATCGCGCACGAAAAATCGAGACGTTCTTTGATATTCACGCTCATCGCCGTGTTTTGCAGCACCGCGCCGGTCTGTTCCGCGACGTTCATGAACAGGTTGTTGAACAACTCCAGCAGCACCGGATCGGGGCGCTCGCCGCCGGCCGGAACGCGCGTCGCCAGAACTTCGGTGCGCCGCAGGATCATGTGATCCAGACCCGTGATCTCAGCGGTCCAGCCAGGTTCGATGACCGTCGTGGCGTTGGCCTCCCGCACCAGCGCCGGCCCGGCTATGCGGTCTCCGGCGAGCAACGATGTTCGTTCCAGCACCGGGGCCTCAACCTCGACGCCGCCGGTAAAGATGCGGACCCGATCAACGGCCTCGGGCGCACCGACCAAACGCGGCGGCAGCGTGGCCTCGGCGGCGACGGTGCCGGGCAGGGTGGCTTCGGCGGCAACCGTTTCCGCCATCACCGGACGTTCCGGGGTCGCGAAGCCAAAGCGCGCCCGATGGGCGGCGGTGAAGTCCGAGACAATCGTTTCAAAATCACGCAGAGGAACAATCAACGCGGCCTCGGTACCCGCATAACGCAGGTGCAGGGTACGCGCGGTCGTAACGTCCTCGGCCGATGCACCCTGCGCCACCAATGCGGCAACAGCATCCGCCGCCAGTTTATCGGCCAGCGTAGAAAGCCCCGGCAGCGTGTCGGGACTAAACGGAGTTTCGACCGCCTGCTCCTTCATCGTTGTCTGGTCGGCAAGCCCCATCCCGTAAGCGGACAAAACGCCAGCGTAAGGATGGATGAACACCGTTTCCATCCCCAGCGCATCGGCAACCAAACAGGCGTGCTGCCCACCCGCCCCCCCGAAACATTGCAGCGCGAAGTTGGCGGCATCGTGCCCTTTTTGCACCGACACCTGCTTGATCGCGTTGGCCATATTGGCAACCGCGATTTGCAGGAAGCCCTCGGCCGTCTCTCGCGGCGTGCGGCCGATCTCCTTGGCCAGTTCGGCAAACTTCGCCATCACGACATCCGCGTCCAGCGGTTGGTCGGCATCCGGCCCAAAGATCGGCGGGAAATGCGCCGGTTGGATCTTTCCGACACAGACATTGGCGTCCGTCACGGTCAGCGGACCGCCCCGGCGATAGCAGGCCGGCCCGGGATTGGCACCCGCCGAGTCCGGCCCAACCCGCATACGCGCCCCGTCGAAATGCAGGATCGACCCGCCTCCAGCGGCAACCGTATTGATCGCCATCATCGGCGCCCGCATCCGAACCCCGGCAACGGCGGTTTCGAACGCGCGCTCAAACGCGCCTGCATACAGCGCCACGTCGGTCGAGGTGCCGCCCATATCGAACCCGATAATCTGGTCGAACCCGGCCATACCGGCGGTTCGGGCCGCGCCGACGATACCGCCGGCCGGGCCGGACAGGATGGCGTCTTTTCCCTGGAAGCTGTGCGCCTCCGTCAGGCCGCCATTAGACTGCATGAAATACAGCCGTGTGCCACCCAACTCGGACGCCACCTGATCGACATAGCGCCGCAGGATCGGGGATAGATAGGCATCCACCACCGTCGTGTCGCCACGCGGCACCAGACGCAGCAGCGGGCTGACGGCGTGACTGGCAGAGACCTGCGTGAACCCGGCCTCCCGCGCCAGTTCCGCCAACCGCTGCTCGTGCGCCGGATATTTCCACGCATGCATCAGGACGATCGCACAGGCTTCGATGCCATCCGCTCGGGCCTTCGCCAACACCGCACGGGCCGCCGTCGCGTCGAATGGTTCGATCTCAACCCCGTCCACGCCAACGCGGCCGGCAACTTCCTCGACCCGTTCATACAGCATCGCCGGCAACGTGATCGCGAGGTCGAACAGCCGAGGCCGAGCCTGATTGCCGATGCGCAGAGCGTCGCGAAAACCATTGTTCACCAGCAGCAGGGTGCGGTCGCCCTTGCGCTCCAACAGGGCATTGGTGGCGACGGTGGTGCCCATTTTGACCGCCTCGATCACGCCCGGCGGTATCGGCGCATCCAACGCCAGCCCAAGAACCGATTTGATCCCGGCAATCGCCGCGTCCTTGTACCGTTCGGGGTTTTCCGACAGCAGCTTATGGGTGGACAGCCGTCCGTCAGGATCGCGCGCGACGATGTCGGTGAAAGTGCCGCCGCGGTCGATCCAGAATTGCCACATCGTATTGTCCTATCTTTGCCGCCGCATCAGGGCAGACTTGCGTTGGCCGAGGCAAGCCCCCGAACGACGGAACGTGTATCATCGGTCTTCCGGCGCTATAAGGGGAGTCACCGATTCCAGAAGGATGCCGCATGTCCGCCTCCACGCTGCCCAACGCGACCTTGACCGCCGCTTACCAGGCCATGACTCCCGGTTCCGCCGCACTGGCGGCCAAGGCACGGACGCTAATACCAAGCGGTATCGCGCATGACAGCCGTAATTTCGATCCGTATCCGATTTATGTGAAGCGCGCCAAGGGTCCGGTAAAATGGGACGTCGATGGCAACACATACGTCGATTACTTCGGCGGTCACGGTTCCCTGCTGCTCGGGCACAACAACCCGGTGGTAATGGAGGCGGTGCATGCGGCACTCGATCGCGGTACGCATTTCGGCGCGTGTCATGAACTGGAGGTGCGGTGGGCCGAACTGATCACCCAAATAATTCCCTCCGCCGAACGCGTTCGATTTACCTCATCCGGGACCGAGGCGACGCTGATGGCGCTGCGGTTGGCACGCGCCTACACCGGACGTCCGAAACTGGTGCGGTTCCGCGGGCATTTCCACGGCTGGCATGACCACATGACCAGCGGCTACAACAATCATTTCGATGGCACCGCCACCAGCGGCGTGATCGAAAGCATCGCCGGCAATGTTCTGCTATGCGACCCAAACGATGTCGCCGGGATCACGCGCATCTTCAATGACCACAAGGACATCGCGGCGGTCATTCTTGAACCGACCGGCGCCAATTTCGGAAAAATGCCAATCCGGCCGTCGTTTCTGACCTTACTGCGCGATCTGACGAAACAGGCCGGCTCCGTACTGATTTTCGATGAGGTCGTGACCGGGTTCCGCGTATCCCCCGGCGGCGTGCAGGCGGTATGCGGCATTACCCCCGATCTAACGACGCTCGCAAAAATCCTGTCAGGCGGCCTGCCGGGCGGGGCCGTGGCCGGGCGCAAGGACATTCTCGATTGGCTGGACTTCAAGGTTACCAAAGCTGCCGGTCAGGAAAAGATCGGCCATCTCGGGACGTTCAACGCGAACCCGGTCTCCGCCGCCG
>JANXLQ010000235.1 GCA_025355085.1 Rhodopila sp. | reverse complement strand
CCCGGCCACCCACGACTTTGCTTGGTGCGGCCACAAAAATCGTGGATGGCCGCGCCAAGCCCAGCCATAATGAATGAGCAAATCCTCCCCGCCAAACGCTCTAAGTTGATGCATATGTGGAGAAGCCGACCCCTATCGGATTGCGGGAGGGCGCATCGCTCCGGCAATAAAAAATGAGTAAGCCCCGAAAAAACCCGGACGCATCCAAAAAGGCGTGAAGCAAACATAAGCGCACCATCGACCAGGGAGTACGAGCCGCCATTGGCCCGCGAAACACGTCGTCATCGAACGGACCCGCGCCATTGCAAGGTTCGCCTTCGCACATCCCTCGCGCCGGATGGCGCGCTTGATCACGGCCTTACAAGCAAGCCTCATGCCAAAACCAAATGCTCATCAGAACCCGGTATGGGACCAGCAGTTCTCATTTTGGCAAAGCGGCGATTGCGTTTCCAGTTGTCATGGTGCGCAAGGCGCGCTCTGTCGTCATGGTGCGCCTTCGCACATCATGACGAGGAAGGTGATAGCGGACACGAACACCGAAATGAGAACCGCTGGTAAAGAAGACTCCAGCGGCATATTTTTAACTAATTGCGCAATAATTAGGCGATAATTTCAGACATTGATCTGGATTCAAGGCATCTCTGCCTCCAACGTAAGCGTTTCCCGCCACTGGTCCTCACGCCGCGCCGTCTCGGGTTTCGGCTCCCAAAGCAACCGACGGAAAATGTGCTTGACGCGAAATAACAACCGGAGGTAGCAAGTTCCTATATTGTTCCAAGGTGCGCAGCATGACCCAAGCCAACGCTCTCGCCGAACCACAGCCCGCCACGGTAACGCACTGGCCCTCGTCCGGTGGCTTCGTGATGAACATGATCGTCACCCTGTTGACTCCGATTTTCCTCGGCATGGCCGGCGGAGACATCGGTCTGGCCCGGTTGGCAGCGGCGGAAACGCTCGAAGATTATCGCCTCCGCACTCAGTTGGATGCAATCGCGGTGGGGCAAATTGTCCTCAACGGCCTTGCCGCGTTGGATTCGGTCAGCCGGTCGATGGCCGGCGATCTCTCGCTTGAGATGGTGTTGCGTCTGCGCTGCAATGGCATCGGCCTGAACCGCGTGGCCGAACAAAACCGGCGCGTGCGGCGAGCAACCCAGCCCGCCGATGCGGCATCGTTCACGACCGTCAGCCTGCCCGAACCCGAACCCGAAACCGAACCAGAGCCCCCGGCCTTCGTCGCCGCAAACGTCTCCCCGGCCGAACCCGATGTCGAACCGCCTGCTCCACACCCGGCCGGCCCGGTGCCTGCATGTGACGCCACCCCAACCCCCATGTCCGAGGCGGCCAGCAAAAAGCAGCAACGGCGCATCCAGGTGATGGCACTGGTCAAAGAGGTTACCGAACTCAAGGCCAGCCTCCGTACCTTGCCGCAAGCGGAACACCAGGACATCGTGACCAGGATCGCCGATCTGGACAGCACGGTCTATGCGTTGCTGACAGGCCCCGGGCCGGCCGAGACGCTGGAAACCGTGTCATACGCATCGGAATAAACACCGTCCCGGATACTGACTGCGGCTCCGGTCGCACCCCCTGACAGCCAGCCTAATCACCGCTAGCATCCCCCGGAAGCGTCGGGCCAGTCGCCTCGATGCAAAAAAAACAACGGGGGAATGTCCAATGCAGATCGTCGATGCCCAGATTCACACCTGGGGAACCGGCTTACCGAGCAACCTGTCGCATCGGCAGGTGACGTCCTTCACGCCGGCGGAGGCCATTGCCCTGATGGACGAAGGCGGTGTCGCCGCCGCCGTCATTCATCCGCCGGGCTGGGATCCGAATTCGACCGGGATGGCCTTCAAGGCCGTCCACGACTATCCTGGCCGTTTCGCGATCATGGGTTCGCTGCCGCTCGACCGACCGGACTCCCGCGCCCACATCGCCGCATGGCGTCAGCAACCCGGTATGCTCGGTTTACGCTACACCTTCCTTCATGATCCCGAACGCCAATGGCTGGCGGATGGCACGATCGACTGGCTGTGGGCGGAGGCTGAAAAAGCCGGAATCCCCATCGCCGTGCTGGCAACCGATTCCCTGGTGGAACTTGGCCGCATTGCCCAACGCCATCCTGGCCTTCGATTGACGATCGATCATCTCGGCGGCCGGGGCGGCATGACCACGTTGAAAGATGCCGAGGCCATGACCCACATTCCCCAACTTCTGGCACTCGCAAAATTCCCCAATGTGGCGGTCAAAGCGACCGGCGCACCGGGCTATTCCAGTCAGGCCTATCCGTTTCCGTCGATGCACACGTATTTACGCCAAATCTACGACGCGTTCGGTCCGCAGCGTATGTTCTGGGGCACCGATATTACCAAAATGCCATGCTCGTGGCGCGAATGCATAACGATGTTCACCGAAGAACTGCCGTGGCTTAACGAGCAGGATAAAAGGCTGATCATGGGTGACGCGCTGTGCGCCTGGTGGGGCTGGAACCGGCCAACCTAAAGCCGGCCAACTTAAAACGGGCCAACCCAAAACCTAAAACCCAAAAGAGAAATGTCATGACCAAGAACACCAATGGCAAGAAAGTCGCCGTTATTGTCGGTGCAACGTCCAAATGGCAGTCGGACGGCCGTAACACAAAACTCGCGCACGGCAAGGAACTGGACGACAGCACCATGCCTGTCGGCGCACGCTGGGGAGTCGGCGGCGCCATCGCCCAAAAATTCGCGAAAGAAGGATTTTTCGTCGTTCTGACCACCCGCACCGCACCCAATGCCTCGGCTCTTGCCGAAGCCATCCGGCAGCAGGGCGGCGACTGCACGATTGTCGAACTAGATCTCTCGCAGCAAGAATCCGTGGCGGCGGCATTCGCCACAATCCGCAGCGATGCCGGCGATCCCGATGTCCTGATCTACAACGCGGGGTATCTGGAAGGCCGGGATTTACCGCCCGATCAGGAATTGCTGGAATACATCCCGATCGAGATGTTCGACACCGCGCAGCACATCGCCAGCCGGGGACCGTTCCTCGTCGCCAGGGAAGTGTTGCCCGCCATGCGGAAGAAGGGCGAGGGGTCGTTTTTCTTCTCCAACAACGCTAAATCCCTGCGCGGAAAAAAGCGATACACCGGGGAATCGCTTTACTATCCAAGGGTCATGATGCGCACGCTGTCACAGGTTCTGACCGAGGAATACTCCGAATTCGGCGTGCATGTGGCCAACGTGGTAATCGACGGAACCATCGACTCGCCGGGCACCAGAGCATTGCCGAGGGTTCAGAACCAACCAGACCTCGTAATCAATCCGGTCAAAATAGCCGAGGCGTTCTACTATTTACACACTCAGGACAAGTCATGCTGGACCCACGAACTACAGCTCACGCCGTATCCGGCAAAACCGAGCTACTGATGGCGATGCTTCATCCCCGGTATTTCGCCGGGGATGAAGCTATCGTATCCTCAATGCAAAGCGTAGAATCCCTTGGCGCCGCCGGCCATCACCTGTTGGACGGTATTATCCGACAGACCGCGAAGTTTCTGACGCACCATCTCCGGCGCACCCGGGAAGAAGCCGTCCGGATGCGGATAGTCGGTCGCCCAAAGAATCTTGTGCGGGCCAATATAATCGGCGAGCACCGAGAGGCTACCTTCCACAGGTTCAAACGAAATCCAGCAATTGCGCTGGAAAATTTCGCTCGGGCGCATGGATAGGCCCGAATCATTGAACCCCTTGTCGTCGAAATGCCGGTCCATACGTTCCAGCCAAGGCACGATCCAGCCACCGCCGGACTCCAGGAAGGCAACCCGCAACTTCTTGTGCCGGTCACAGACACCGCCCCAGATCATGCCGAGGCTTGCCATCATCATTTCCAACGTATGGGTCACGATGTGACGCGCACCGCGGGTTTCGAACCGGTCCATACCGACCTGCGGCATGCCGCTGTTCCCGCCTTCATGGAAACCCACAGCCATATCGAACTCTTCCACCGCAGTCCAGAACGGCTCATAATCCGGGTGGTGGATCATCTTGTTGTTATATGGATTGGGCCGCACGAATATGCCGGTCATTCCCAGCTTCTCGCGGGCGAATTTCATTTCGCCAATAGCGGCATCGACCGATTGCAGCGGGATCATCGCGATGCCGAACAGGCGGTCGGGGTACGGTTTGCAGTAATCCGCCAGCCAACGATTGTAGGCGCGGCAGATGGCGGCGGAGATTTTCGGGTCGTCAACAGCGCCGGCAAACAAACCGATCGAGGGATACAGAAAAGCCGCATCGATCCCGTCCAAATCCATATCGGGAATGCGGGCATGCGGGTCGAAGCCGCCTTTGCGCCCGTCTTTATATTCCATGGTGTTATCCACCACGACGCCGTCTCGCGCCCCCACGCCGCCGAGGGCCCCAAGGCCCTTTTCACTGCCCAAAATCTTTTCGCCAATCAGCAGCCGTTCTTTTCCGTTCTTATCGCGAACCAGCCTGGGTGCATGATCCCGATAAGCGGGCTCGATGTATTCCGCCCACAATTCCAGCGGTTCAAGGATATGTCCATCGGAGTCAATGCAGTTATAGGTACGAGTCATGTTTCCTCTCCCTCCAAATGGCTTGATGGAAGCCCTCGCGCGGATCGGCAGTTAGTGTTTGTCAGTTTCCGTTGGGCGACACTTCCAGAAGCGTGCGACTTATTGTTGGTAGTCTTTAATCACGGTGGCATGTTCTTCCGCCCGGGGCAAGCCCGGCGAACCGGCCTGCGTCATCTCAGACCGCTTTCCCTATCTTTTCGCGCGGAATGCGAGCGAATTTGGTGTATTCTCAACTTATCGTTACGCGCATTAGGGGCTACTCCATCAAGCGGTTCAGGGGTATTTGCACGGCAACCCGCGACCGGGAGCCTTCGCACAAGCACCAATCGCTCCTGCGATGCACACCCAATGCTCGCTGACGGAATGAAATGCGCCGGAGGGGGAAGGCCCCATAGGCATCAGAATAAGACGTCTCGACAGAAAAATCGTCCCGTTCGTCATGGCATGGCTTGGCCCTATAGACGTCAACATGAGCGGTCGGCGGAAAATACTTTTCCAGGACGAGGCTTTATTCTCTCCGTCATGGCCGGGCCAAGCCCGGCCATGACGGAGAGAGAAAAGCGCAGCTTCGGGAAAGAATTTTCTCAGCTCAACGCTTATCCCCATGCTTATGAGGGAAAGCCCGCCTATCACGATTCGCGATTCAACCGAAATAAGGTATTGTTCGATGCATCGCTTAGGGGAAAACAAAATGGCTAACCAAAACTACGATTTCATCGTGGTAGGCGCGGGATCGGCAGGCTCCGTCCTTGCTAACCGGCTGAGCGCCGACCCGAAATATCGGGTACTGGTGCTGGAAGCCGGCAGGGAAAGCCATCCCTGGTCGCGGATTCCCGTCGGTTTCGCCAAGTTGATCGAAAACCCAGCCGCCAACTGGCTGTATTCCTCAGAACCCGAACCGGCCACCGGCAACCGCCGCATTCCCATTCCGCGCGGCAAACTGCTGGGCGGCTCGTCCTCCATCAACGGCATGGTCTTCGTGCGCGGCCAATCCCAGGACTACGACACCTGGGCGCAACTCGGGAATCGCGGTTGGAGCTACCGGGAAGTGCTGCCGATATTCCGCGACATGGAAAGCTACCAGGGCGAGGGGGACGAAGAATACCGCGGCCGCGGCGGTCCGCTGAAGGTCACCGAAAATATCGAATCAGGACCGATCTACGACGCGCTGATCAAAGCGGCCGGCGAGGTCGGTATCAAATACACCAAGGACTATAACGGCGCATCGCAAGACGGCATCGGCATGACCCAGGCGACCATCCGCAACGGCCGCCGCATGAGCACCGCCTTCTGCTACCTGGACCTGGCGCGCAACCGCCCGAACCTGACAATCCAGGCCAATGCATTGACCGAGTGCCTGCTGCTCGAAGGCAAGCGCTGCGTCGGCGTGCGATACTCCCTGAACGGGCAGCAACACGAAGCCCGCGCGAGCCGGGAGGTCATCGTCAGCGGCGGTTCCATCAACTCCCCGCAGCTTCTCGAACTGTCCGGAATTGGCCAGCCGGACCTGCTCCAAGGCCTCGGCATAGAGGTCCGTCACGCGCTAAAAGGCGTCGGCGAGAACCTGCGAGATCATTACTCTCCGCGTATGAAATGGACTGTGCCGCAATCGCTTGGCCTTACTTACAACGACAAGGGACGCGGCCTCGGCCTGGTGTGGCAGGCGCTGAAATACGCGCTTACCGACAAAGGTCTGCTCGGTCTGCCCGCATCGCCAATCCGCGCTTATATCCGCACCAGAGCCGGACTTGATGCACCGGACGCAGCGATCTCCTGGATTCCCTTCCTGGCAGGGGCAAACTTCAAGCTTGCGAAAAACTCCGGCGTCACCGCGATCATGAACATCCTGCGTTCGGAAAGCACCGGCAATATTCACATTTCGTCCAAAGCACCGAACCGGCCGCCGGCAGTTCGTTTCAACTTCCTCAGTGCCCAGCTCGACCGCGACGTGACATTGGAAGCGATGCGCATCACGCGGCGCATCATGACCGCACCCTCCATGAAGGGGATTGCCACCGACGAAATCGCGCCCGGCGTGAACATCCAGGCCGACGACGAATTGCTCGACTGGATCAGGAAGAATGCCGAAACCACCTATCATCCTGTTGGCACCTGCAAGATGGGTTCCGACCCGATGGCGGTGGTTGACGATCAACTCCGCGTGCATGGCATGCAGGGGCTGCGGGTCGCCGATGCGTCCATCATGCCGACGCTGACATCGGGCAACACCAACGCCCCGTCTATCATGATCGGCGAGAAAGCATCCCGCATGGTGCTGGCAGCGGCGGCGTAATGAAAGGCGACCCGGTGACAGACAGGAAGCCCCGCCGAGCGCATTTGATCGCCGGCGGTTTTCCGGCGGGGGCAGCCGCCGGCCACGACCACGATTATGCGCGCCTGCGCCTGCTCGGACTGCTGGCCGAACAGGACATTGCGGCCTCGGTTGCCAACGACTTCGCGGATGTCGAGAAATGGCTGCCCATCAGCCAGTTGCTGATCACCTATGTCGCCGGCCCATACCCGGATGGCGCGCAATGCCGCGCCATCCGAAGTTGGCTGGAGGCAGGCGGTCACTGGCTGGGCCTGCACGGAACCAGCGGCGGCCGCGCCGAACGTGTTGAGGGCTACCGCCAGCGCCGCACCGTCAAAACCGAGCACCACGCATTGCTCGGTAGTTACTTCCTGACCCATCCGCCACTTTGCAAATTTCGTGTAGATGTCAGCGATCATCTTCTGACCAGAGGTATAAGCACTTCATTCGAAGTCGAGGACGAACCTTACTTCATCGAACTACAAGATCCCGGATCAGCACAGATACTGCTGACGGCGGATTATGGTCCGGGTGCGGTGTCACCCACGATCGGAACCCTCTACCCCTCCGACACCTCGCTACTATCCGACGGCCGAACCCGTGTGCTGGGCTATACGCGAGACGCCGGTAAGGGCGGCGTGACCTATTTCGCTTTGGGCCATTGTCACAGTCCGGCTTCCCGGCCGGCCGTTGCGGCAGACACGGCGCCGCTTGTCTTCAAAGGTCCATGGGAAACGGATGCATTCCTGTCATTGTTACGAAATGCGATCAGCGTTGGCGCGTAATAAAGGTTCGCCTCCTCACATTTGTATTTGGTTCTTGCATGCCGAACCGCCGGGTCTGTGGGAAACGCCGATAAAGTCTGGCGATAACGATATGGATAACAGTAACTACCCGGGTAGGCCGCCTGAGTTCAGCCTGTGGGTCAGTGCGTCACGCAAAACATCCTCGAAGCCATGCAAACGCGACGGCAGACCAAATTCCCGGAGACTGCCCGGGCACGCCAGAGGGGTACGTGGGCAGTTACTATCGAACACACAATCGACGGCAAGAAATCGGCATGGTTGACCGCGCCTGCAAGTCGTCTCACGCTGTTTTTGGTTTAAGAAATTCAGAAAGGATATGTCTATGTCAGCCGCAATCCAAATAACCAATCTGCGCGAACCCCAACACAACTGCTCCCCCGAGGAATGGGAAGCTCGGTTGGACCTCGCGGCTGCGTATCGTCTGGCCGCCCGGTTTGGCTGGCATGACATGCTGGGCAACCACTTCTCTCTGCGCGTACCCGGAACGACCGACCAGTATCTGATCAATCCACTGGGGCTGTTCTTCGAGGAAATTACGTCGTCTTCGTTGGTGAAACTCGATACCAACGGCAACATCCTGAGCGACTGCCCGCACGGCATCAACAAGGCCGGGGAGGTCATTCACGGCGGAATCCTGGCGGCTCGGCCGGACATCGCCTCGGTCATGCACCTTCATTCCGGGGCTGGTGCGGGCGTTTCCGCACAGAAGGACGGGCTTCTGCCGATCTCCCAAAACGCATTGATCCTGATGGATCGCGTCCGTTACCACGACTACGAAGGCCCTGCGAGCGACGCTGACGACGAACGCCGCCGGCTGTCCCGCGATCTTGCGGATGGCAGCATCCTGTTTCTGCGCAACCACGGCACGCTGACCGCTGGCCGCACCATGGGTGAGGCGTTCGTGCTGCTGGGGCGGGTTGAAAGAGCCTGCGAAATTCAGTTGGCGGCGCAGGTTGGCGCGGCAATCAATTACCCGTCGCAGGACGCGATCGATCGCACGGTTGCCATTGGTGCCAAGATGTATGGCGACAACAGCCGCTCCCCCGGGGCCAAAATGGAGTGGGCAGCGTTCCGCCGTAAGATTGACCGTGAAGACCCGGGATACGCTGCATAGGGTATTATCGGCGTTGACGGTCACCCGAATGGTCGCCGTCAACGCCGCGACTTCCAGATATTGCCCGGTTAGTGATTCGTTTCGATTTTTTAGACGCAGACGGCACCCAGCACCAGCGCCATTCGACCCAATCGAGACTAAGGAATACAGACATGAAAATCGGCGTTTTCTCCACGTTCATGTCGCCTCTGGCGACGCCATCGATGATCCGGGACTTTGGTCGCCGGGCGGAGGGCATGGGCCTGGACTCGATCTGGATGGGGGAGCATGTAGCGTTGTTTGACAAGAACACGTTCGGCTACCCGAGTTCGAAAGACGGGCGTATTCCTATTCCGGACGGCGGCGGCATGCTGGATGTGACTGCGACATTTGGATTTTTGGCGGCGGTGACGACGACGTTGCGGTTTGGCACAGGCGTCGCACTGGTGCCGCAACGTAATCCGATCTATACCGCCAAGGAAATGTGTACGTTGGATTGGCTGACCGAGGGGCGGATTGACTTTGGCATCGGCGTAGGTTGGAACAAAGAGGAAGTCGAGGCCTGCGGCTATACATGGGAAGATCGGGGTGCGCGCTGCGATGAATTCCTGGATGTCATGCGGCGTCTTTGGACCGAACCGGTGGTCGATTACGCGGGTAAGTGGGTGAAATTTGAGACCATGCGGATGGACCCCAAGCCGATCCAGAAACCGCATGTGCCGATCATCATCGGTGGCTATGTCGATGCGGCCCTCCGGCGGGCCGTTCGTTTCGGTGCGGGGTGGTATGGGTTCAATCGCGACCCCGATGGGGTGAAACAGATGCTGATCCGTCTGGACGCGGCGTTTGCCAAGGCCGGACGCACGCGCGGTAAAGATTTTCAGATTATTATCACGCCGCCGATTGCGATGTCGATTGATGCCATGCAGGAATACGCGGATGTAGGTGTGGACCGCCTGGTTGTGAATCTGGGCAGTCAGCGGCCGGAGCGCGTTGACCATCGCATGGCGGAGATCGAGAAGTTGGTGAAAATGTCGTCCGCTTTTTAGGGGAAGTGCTGCAATGAGCCGGTTTGACAGTTACGCGACAAAATACTCCTGTATCCACATGCGTCGGGAACGCGGCATTCTGGAAATGCGGTTTCATACCGATAACGGCTCCCTCCGTTGGGGGCTTGTGCCGCATGGTGAGTTGCCGGACGCGTTTGCCGATGTCGCGCGCGACCGCGATAATCGGGTGGTCATCCTGACGGGAACTGGTGACGAGTGGTCGGGTGTCCGAGCGACGCCGGGGCAGGGGTCTATCAATCCTGGTTTGACGGCGAATGCGTTCGATCGGGTGCATTGGGAAGGCCGCGCCTTGCTGATGAATCTGCTGAGTATTGAGGTGCCGGTAATTTCGGCGATCAATGGTCCGGCGTGGCGGCATGGCGAAATTCCGTTATTATCCGATATCGTTCTGGCATCGGATACTGCGGCGTTCCAGGATTCGGCGCATTTTCCTAACGGCCTGGTGCCGGGGGATGGGATGCACATTGTCATGCCTATCCTTTTGGGTTTGAACCGCGGCCGTTACTTTCTGCTCACAGGCCAGACTTTGTCGGCTCAGGAGGCGAAGGATCTGGGATTGGTCGCGGAAGTTCTGCCGCCCGATCAGGTTCTGGCGCGCGCCTGGGAACATGCCGAGGCACTGGCGAAACGGCCAACTCTGCTGTTGCGCTATACACGGTTAATGTTTACGGAATACTTGAAGAAACGCATGCAAGACCTACTTGGTTACGGACTCGCGATGGAAGGTCTGGCGTTGATGGAACAGACCGAACAGCCGAAATAGGGCCATGCCATGCTACTGCCGCTCGAAGTTAGGCCGCTCGAATTTGGCTGGTTCCTGCCGACGTCTGGCGATACCACCTGCTATGGCGACCGATCGGCTTTCGTCCAGCCTTCGGCGGCGTTGTTCGACCGCGTGGTTTTGGCCGCGGAGGCAGCCGGGTTCGAGTATTTCCTGGTTCCGGTCGCCACAACGTGCTGGGAGGCATGGATCAGCAGCGCCATGGCGGTGGCGAAGACGAAACGCATCAAGGCGCTGGTTGCCGCCCGCCCGGGTTATGTCAGCCCGGTCCAGTTGGCCAAAATGGCGGCGACTTTCGACCAACTTTCAGGGGGCCGTCTGTCGCTCAATCTGATCGCCGGGCAGAGTGAGGCGGAGACCCGATCCGAGGGTATTATGCTGGCCAAGGAAGACCGTTACGCTTTAATGGAGGAAGATGTTTCCATCATGAAGGCGCTTTGGACGACACGCGGGCCGGTGGATTTCGAGGGCCGTTTTCACACCTTGAAGGGCGCGCGTATTTCACCGCAACCGTTGCAGCAACCGTATCCACGCTTTTATCTGGGCGGCGGGTCGATGGAGGCTTGGGAGCTTTCGGCGAAGCATTCCGACATTCATCTGTTCTGGGGTGACACACCGGAGCGTATTGCCGAAAACATGATCGCGATTCGCGGTATGGCGGGCCGGTACGGCAGGGCGGAGACGATCGGCTTTGGCATGCGGTTGCAGATTCTTTGCCGCGAAACCGAGGCTGAGGCATGGGGCGCGGCACATGAACTGGTGCGCGACGTGACGGAGGCGCAGACTCGTTTCATTCGCACCCACTATGCGGGATCCGCCGCCAATCAGCGGGTGCAGCAATTGGCGCGAGAGCATGGCGATCTGATCGGACCGCATCTATGGACGGGCGTGACGCGGGTACGGCCGGGGGCGGGGATCGTGGTGGTGGGTAATCCGGGTCAGTGCGCGGATACGTTGCAGCAGTTCATCGATCTTGGGTGTTCGTCGTTTTGTTTGTCCGGGTATCTGCACGATGAGGAGGCGACTCGGTTTGCCCGGTGGGTTCGGCCGTTGCTGGCGGAACGCAATGCGGGGCGAATGCTGGATGATTAGGGGCCGCCGTTACGATCGGGGTTGCGGTATATCGATTTTTTTACTCTGACAATACATTTTGGAAATAGACTACGAAACGCTTTGCCGCTTGGACAGCCTGCAATGCCCTTTCTGGCGCTACCTCGGCCTCGGGGCCGGTTTCATAATCGGCTACGGCTTTCAAATTGTAAGTTTGCGACAGAAAGGCCGCAGATCGGCGTCGAAATGCGGGTTGTCCTTTGTCAGCCGGTGCAATTCGGACTGAACGCCTTTATGCGTTTTCGCCGTCTTGCCGGTCTTCTCTGAAATATATGCCTGAGCGGCATGAAACCCAGCGAAGTACGCTGTGCGGCCGGCTGCGTCATTGAGGGCGATTGAAAGCATGGCGTCAGCCTCGCCCAACAGTTTTCGAGCCTTTGCGAGGAAATATCCGGTTTCGGGTGTCAAAGCTCCACGCCTTCACGGCGGATTTCCCGCATCAGGGGGGTTCGAGCCTGATAGGCTGTCGAAACGTAAGGCTGGGTGTCAAAGAATGTCCCCGTGTCGTTGAGAAAATCACTCCGTAGATTTGCCAGGCGATCGAACTCGACCCATCGATCTGGAAGAGATTTCAGGAAGACAGCCACATCGTAATCAGAATCGTCATGCGCATCGCCTCGGGCGCGGGAGCCGAACAGCACCACTCGGTCGATCTGGTCGCCGTACATGTCGTTGAGCGCGGCTTTGAACTGCTTCAAGATTGGATCGTCTGCGGGGGCGTGGGTCAAGTTCTTCTCCCGGAACGCCTGTCCTATAGCACAAACAGCGCACTACCGCGACCGCCGAAAAAGGCGCCGTTAGGCGACGCTAAACAATAGGCGAATTGGCGGGCAGGCCCTTCGTGCATCATGGTTCGGCGTGTCCGGGCATGAGGGCCTGAGGCAGGGGCGCCGCTTCCGCTGCGAGATGGTGAGCATGCCCTGGCGGACATGCCCAACAATAACCGCATCGCTGCGAGCGGCACGCCGGCCTGTCATCGTCACCAGCAGTTCTCATTTTGGTGTTGGCGGCCGCAATCACCTTCCGCAGCATGGTGTGCAAAGGTGCGCCGGCCACGTTTTTGCTGGCCGGATGCGCTAAAAGACGTGGATGGCGCGCATTCGCGCACCATGACGACCGGAAACACAATTGCAGCACGACTGGAAACACAATCGCCGCTTTGCTAAAATGAGAACTGCTGGGTTTTTGCCGGCTGGTTTGCGGGCGAGACACGCTCGCAATCCTTGCGGAAAACAGTTCCGCCCGTCAGGTTGACGGCCACACCCGGCGTTCGTGATTTCCGCCGTTGAAGACGTGAGTTGGAGCCAGGCCATTGAAAGTCGGTATCGTTTCAGATTTGCATTGCAACCTTCAGGGCCTGGATTTGGCGCTGGAGGCGATGGGGGATGTCGATGAACTGCTGTGCCTGGGTGACAGCATCTTCGAGTATCAGTTTTCGAACGGCGTCGTGGCTCGGCTGAAGGAGCGGGGCGCCCATATCATCCAGGGCAATCATGAGGAGGTGTTCATGTCCGCCGCCGGTGTGCGGGCGCGGGAGCGTGCGGGGATCGATCCGTCGCTGATGAACTTTCTAGGTGAGCAGCCGCACCGGCGGTATCTCGATCTGGCGGGAAAGCGACTGTTGCTGATCCACTCGACGCCGTGGGAGCCTCGGGGGGATTATGTGCATCCGCATAGTTCGAAGCTGGACCGGTTCGCCGAGGCGGACGCCGATATCGTGCTGTATGGCCACACTCATTGCCAGGTGGTGAAGCGGGTTGGCGGCGTGCTGGTGATCAACCCCGGTTCGGCCGGCGATGCGCGGGATAGCCGGAACGGCCGCCAGTTAAGTTGCGCGGTGCTGGATATGGCGTCGGAGGAAGTACGGGTTATCGATTATCCGGACCCGCGATATGCCGGGGTTTAGGGGGGATGGGGCCTCCGGTTTTGCGGCCCGGTCATACCTTTAACGTCATGATGAGATTTTCTGTTTACGCCTGATGTCGCTCGATCAGGCTGCGGCGGATTTTACGGCCGCGTTCGACCTTGTCCTCGATATAGGCCGCGTCGCCCCAGCGCACGGCCCGCGCCATCGCCTGCGCGTCCTCCATGAAGCGTTGCAGCATCTCCAGCAGCGCCTCTCGGTTGTTCAGGAAAATGTCGCGCCACATAACCGGGTCCGAGGCCGCGATCCTGGTGAAATCGCGGAAGCCGGAGGCGGCGAAATTGACGACCTCCTGCCGGCTTTCATCGGCCAGATCGTCGGCTGTGCCGCAGATCGTGAATGCGATGAGATGCGGGAGATGGGACACGATCGCCAGCACCCGATCGTGGTGGCTGGGTTCCATCCGTTCGGTTTGGGCGCCGCAGCGCTGCCATAGCGCCTCAATCTTGGCGATGGCGGCTTCGTCCGTGCCGGGGATTGGGGTTAGCAATGTCCAGCGGTTCTGGAACAACTCGGCAAAACCGGCATCGGGGCCGGAATGTTCGGTTCCGGCGATGGGATGCGCCGGGACGAAATGCACGCTGGCCGGGACCAGCGGGCCTACATCGCGGATGACCGACTGCTTGGTCGATCCCACGTCCGTCAGCACCGCGCCCGGGGCCAAATGCGGGGCAATGCGTGCCGCAAGGCCGGCGAAGGCTCCGACGGGGGCGCAGAGCATGACGCAGTCCGCGCCTTCCACCGCCTTTGCCGGATCGAGTTCCACCCGGTCGGCGAAACCAAGCTCCATCACCCGGTCCAGGGTGGACTGCGTGCGGGCGTTGACGACAATTTCGGCTGCGATATCGCCGCGCTGACGGGCGATGCGGGCGACCGACGAACCAATCAGGCCGACGCCCAGCAGCGCGAGGCGCTTGAAAATTGGATCAGCCACGGGACGTCCGATCGGGAGATTGGCGCATGAATTCAGTGAAGCCATCGACGGCCAGACCGACTTCCTCGGCCGTTCCGACCGTCACGCGCAGGCAGTGCGGCAGTCCGTAACCGGCGACTTTGCGGACGATGATGCCGTTGGAGCGCAGGAAAGCGTCAGCGGCGTCGGCGGCCTCGACCGTCCCAAGATCGACCAGCACGAAGTTGCCCTCGCTCGGCCAGACCTTTAGGCCGGTCGCGGCGATACCAGCGGCTAGTTTGGGACGGTATTCGGCGTTGTGCGCACAGCCGGTCTCCACCCAGCCCGGTTCGGCCAGGGCGGCGATGGCGGCGGCCTGGGCGGCGACGGATACGTTGAACGGACCGCGCACCCGGTTGAGCACATCGACGACGGCGGGCGGCGCATAGCACCAGCCGATGCGCATGCCGCCCAGGCCGTAGATCTTTGAGAACGTCCGCGTCATCACCGTGTTGCTGGTCGCATCGACCAGCTTCACTCCGGCGTCGTAGGCTGGATGCGTGACGTATTCGGCGTAGGCGGAGTCGAGTACCAGCAGAACCTCGGGCGGCAGAGCGGCGCGGAAGCGGGCGATGTCATCGGCCGGAAGCATCGAACCGGTGGGGTTGTTCGGATTGGCGATGAACATCAGGCGGGTGGCCGGCGACACCGCTGCCAGCATCGCATCCAGGTCGGTGGTCAGGTTGCGTTCGGGAACCTTGATTACCCGGCTGCCGGCGTAAATGCCGGCGATGTAGTAAATTGAGAATCCATGCTCCGACATGACGATGTCGCGCCCCGGGCCGCCGTAGGACAGGCAAAACTGGTACAGCAGGTCGTCCGATCCGGCGCCGCAGACGATACGGGCGGGGTCCAGGCCCCAGCGCTTGCCGATAGCGTCCCGCAGCCGGCCGGCGCCGCCGTCGGGGTAGCGATAGGACCCCTCGGCCGCCGCGACGATCGCGGCCCGGGCGGAGGGGGGCACACCGAAGGCGCCCTCATTCGAGGACAGCTTTACGGTGCGATTGGCGCCGGGCAGTTCAGATTCGCCGGCAACATACGGGTGGATCGTCAGGATTTCCGGGCGGGGGGAAGGGGCGGTCATCGCGCGGCGCCCCCGATCGGGACGGCATAACTGCCCAGCACGATCGGCCGGCGCAATACGGCGCCCAGACGCAGCAAGCGGGCGTCGTCGTCGGCCAGATAGCCATCGACCTCCACCAGGACGTTGGCGATCGGCGATCCTTGTTGGCGCACCAGCACCATCGTTTCCGGTTTCAGGCCGGCTGTGGTCAGTTCGCCGGACAGGCGTGCGCGGCTGACGTCGCTATCGCATTCCATGCCGAGAAACGACCGGTCGCCGCCGCTGGCATCGGGCGCCGTGGACGCGACGACGATGGCCTGAGCGGCCGGTGCGCCATCCGGACGCGGCCTCCAGAACGGCAGACGGCCGATGATGTGCAGGCGCGGCTCGTGATGCAGCAACGCGATCCACCAGTTATCGTTCTCCGACGGATAAGGCAGCACGGCGACAGACGCGACGCCCTGGCTGACATCGACCAGGGCCTGACCGGCGCTGGTGTAGCTGCGCAGCGGTGTCAGGGCGCCGAAATGTTCGCGCGCCAACTGGGTGAAGGACGCCCCTTGATCGGAGTCGCAGACCGCGAGCGAAAAGCCGCCCTGCATCGACGTCGTGCCGGCCAGCAATTCCCGCCAGATGCGGACCAGGGACACCGGCGGCAAGGCGCCCCGATGGCGGGCGATCAGCCGCCGCAGGATCGACGCTTCGCGCCCTGGCCGGAACGCAGCGGGCTTGCCCGAACGCGCCACGTACTGGACGACTTCGGCGCGTTCGATCAGCAAATCGTGGAGGGTGTTATCGATCCTGTCGAGTTCTGCCCGTAGTGCGGGCAACCCACCGGTGCGCCAGCTATCCTGCGGAGGCGGTTCCTCCGTCGCGGTTGCTGGTGCGGTATCGACTATTGAAACGGAGCTGGACATCGTTCTCGCCGTTAGGGAGCTACAGACTTAGCGGATGCGCACCGGTCTGCAAACCCATTCCCCGATGGCGGTAAACCGAGCGGTGGGGCGGTGTGCCGGCTGTGGGGGGCGGGGTAGGCGAAATGGGGCGAGGGGGCCGTGCGGCGTTAGCCCGGGGCAAGGCGGTTCTGCTGCGCGGTGGTGCCGCTCTTGATCCGAACGATTGGATGAACTGTAACGGTGGCAAGACCAGGGGAAAGCCCCGGTGGGTCAGGGAGAATGACGATGGGCGGACGCCTTCAAGGCAAGGTCGCGATTATCAGCGGCGCGGGCTGCATCGGGCCGGGATGGGGGAACGGCCGCGCCGCCGCCGTGGCTTTTGCGCGTGAAGGCGCCCGCGTATTCGCCGTGGACCATCAGGCCGAGGCGATGACGGAAACCGTGGACCGTGCGACCGAGGCGGCGGCGCATGGCGGCGAAATTCGCACCTATGTCTGCGATGTCACCGACAGCGAGCAGGTGCGCGCGATGGTGGCGGCCTGTGTTACGGCGTTCGGCCGGGTGGATATTTTGGTCAACAACGTCGGCGGCTCGACCAAAGGCGGAGTCGTCGAATTGTCCGAGGAGGCATGGGACCGTCAGATCGACCTTAACCTGAAGACCGTGTTCCTGGGGTGCAAGCATACGATTCCGGTGATGATCGCGTCCGGCGGCGGGGCGATCGTCAATCTTTCTTCGGCCTCCGGCGTGCGTTGGACGGGTGCGGCCCAGGTTGGTTATGCTTCGTCGAAGGCTGCGGTGATCCAGTTCGGTAAGGTGACTGCTGTCGAGTATGCGCCGAAGGGGATCCGGGTGAACACCGTCGTTCCGGGACAAATGCATACCCCGATGGTTGAGGCTCGGTTGGCCGGCCAGCGTACGGGGGGCGATGTGGAGGCGTTGTTGAAGAGCCGCGTGGCGCGCATTCCGCTGGGGTTCATGGGGGACGGGCGCGACATCGCGAACGCTGTCCTGTTCCTGGCGTCGGACGAGGCTCGGTTCATTACCGGCACGGAAATCGTTGTCGATGGCGGCATGACGGCGCGGTGCGACTGAGGGGTACTGATTGCCGGGGCCACGCTGTCCGTAAGAGAGGTTTGCCAGCCTGGCCCCGGCAATCAGCCAGAGATTGCTTTCACGACAGGATAACTATATAGTTTTTATGCGATTTTAGTATGGAAGGTCACACGATGGCTGTTACCAGTTTCGAGGTGGACGAACGGACGGCAGCTTTAATTATGCAGTTGCGCAAGACGTTCGGCGTCAACACGAATGCGGCGGTGATCCGCAAGGCACTGGCATTGGCGAATGTCGCCAGTCAGCACGCCGATTCAGACCACACGATTACCATCGCTCCTGGTGGGGGTAAGCCTCCCGTGAAAGTCTTACTTGCCGGTTGATTCCCTGCCATCGATCGAGGGCCACGTAAACGTCGTTCTTGACGATGCAACGCTTTCCGTGACGGCGGAGGTGGTCAGTCTTGATAAGGAGGCGGTGCGGGAACGGCTGTCCGTCGATGATGAGATTAAATTGGGTGACGCACAACTGCGACAATGGATGACAAACCGCGTGGTGCGGGCCTTCGGCTTGGCTAACGGGGTGACGTTGGCCGCCCTCGGTGTACTGGTGGTGTTGGACGAAATCAATATCTGGCTTCACCTCATTGTCCCGGGCGACCGCATTGTCACCCCCCATGTGATCATGGCCTTGTTGGGGGCCACCACGGTTCAGGTCGGCGCCATTACCGTTATCATTTCGCGGTATCTGTTTCCGGGCCGCTCCCGCAACAGCTAGACCGGTGTTGCCGCCTGTACAGCGGATATGGGTTCCGTCGTGCTCGCATGGCGCCGGGTTCGACCGCGCGCCTTGTTCCCAACTGTGCTAGGTCACTGCCCATGGAAACCAAACCCCCGATCCCGCTTGCCGTCCTTGTCGGCATCCAGACGTCTGATATCGATGACGTCGCGCACGAAGCCAGCCTTGAGGAACTTGGGCGGCTGGTGAAGACGCTCGGTTATGAGGTGGTCGGCACGCTGTCGCAAAAGCGCGAAGGCACCGGCGCCGCGATGCTGCTGGGCAGTGGGAAGCTGGCGGAACTGGCCGCGCTGACCGGCGGCACGGGTGTGGTTGCCTCAATGGCTGCGTCTTCGAAGTCGAAGGCCCGGCAACGGTTCGACGGCGTTGCCGGGACTGCCGGGACTGCCGAACCCGAAGCGGATGCAGTTCGGAAACCCGACTTCGTTATTGTTGACCATGAACTCTCGCCCAGCCAGATACGCAACCTGGAGCGGGCTACCGGCGCACAGGTGCTGGACCGCACCGGCGTCATCGTTGAGATATTCCACCGTCACGCCAATACCCGCGAGGCGAGGCTTCAGGTGGAGATGGCGCGCCTGAAGTATGTGGCGCCCCGTATGCGGGAGTCCTCGGCCGGTGGCGGCGATCGGCAACAGGGAAGGGGCGCTGGCGAAAGCGCCCTGGCGCTGGATCGCCGCAAGGTGCGTGACCGGCTGGCGGAGCTGAAGGACCAGTTGGAAGCGGTGCAGCGCGACAACGACCTGCGCCGGTCCGGCCGGCGCGACCAACTGCGGGTGGCGCTGGTGGGGTACACCAATGCGGGCAAGTCTTCGTTGATGCGGGCACTTACCGGCAGCCAGGTGCTGGTGGAGGATAAGCTGTTCGCCACGCTCGACACCACCATCCGAGCGCTGCAGCCGGAGACGCGGCCTCGGATACTCGTTTCCGACACGGTTGGGTTTATTAAGCAACTACCTCATGACTTGGTTGCATCGTTCCGTTCCACCCTGGCGGAGGCGCTGGAGGCATCGCTGCTGTTGTTCGTGGTCGATGCGTCGGACCCGACTTATGAGGCGCAGTTGGAGGTGAGCCGAAGCGTGCTGCGGGAGATCGGGGCGGATGTGGTGCCGTCGCGCCTGGTGCTGAACAAGATGGACCGGGTGGATGAAGCGGGGCGCGCCGCGCTGATGGAGAAACATCCGGACGCGATCTTGCTGTCCGCGCACGCGCCGGAGGATGTCAGCGCCCTGCGGGACACGATCATCGCGTTCTTCGAAGCGGCGATGGTGGAGGATGTGCTGGTGCTGCCCTATGCCAAGCAAGGACTGATCGGCGAAGTATATGAAAGTGCTCGGGTTTTGTCCGAGGAGCACGACGAGACCGGTCGCGTGCTGACGGTGCGCGGGTTGCCTGCCGCGATTGCGCGGCTGCGGCGGAGGCTTGGGGAGCGGTGAGGGTTTGTGCGGGGTGGTGCAGTCCACCACCGCTTTTTGTGGATACATCCCTTCCTTGACGGCAATGGACTGGTGGCGCGGCTGATGTCGCATGCTCTGTTCAAGCGGTTCGGCATCGGGACGAGCCTTTGGTCCGTGGCGCGTGGGCTTGCGCGCGATGAGGCGCGTTACAAGGCGATTCTGGCCCGGGCGGATGCGCCGCGCGAGGGCGATCGCGGGCGAGGTCGAGCGGTCCAATATCCCCTCGCTCACCGGCTATGACGAGCGCGGCGCGAGGAACGTGACCGCGGCGCTCGTCAATCGCGGTGTGCTGACGGCTTCGTCGCACCGCGCGCCGCGGTGGCTGGCGCTCCCTGTCGAATTCGTGGAGCGCGGGTTCCCTAATCTGTATTCCGCCAACGCAGGATCGCGGTCATGAGAGATTTCCGTCGAGCTCATTCTGGCGGAGGCGCTGGAGGCATCGCTGCTGTTGTTTTTGGTCGATGCGTAGTCGGCGGATGGCGGCCAGTTTACGCCGCCCCAATCTGGCGACCGGGGGTTAAATGGGAACTCAGATAAGTAATGATAAGAACGGATAAGAACGGATCAGGGTGGCGCCGCCGGGGCACGAATCCGTCCTTATCCGTTCTTATCATTACTTATCTGAGTTCCTTTACAAGCACAGGCGGTCGCCGGCTAACTCTTTCACCAACGGCACAGCCGCCAG
>JANXLQ010000223.1 GCA_025355085.1 Rhodopila sp. | reverse complement strand
TGGCCGGCTGAAGGAATGGTTACGCCGCTTCCATGGCGTCGCCACGAAAAACCTGCCGAACTATCTTGGATGGCGCCGAACCCTGGAGGCGCTAGGACAAAACGCCACATCCACCGCCATGATCCTCGGGGCTATCGGACTGGGACCTTACCAACAAAAAACGCTATAAGAGCCTTTAATTTTGACCAGGGCGTGAAAATTTAGCGTGTTTGTCGTTTACATCCACAACCGATTCGGCTACGTTATTGACATGGCGTTGTACGACCTAAAGTCTGCCGTCGGCAGTCCCAAGGAGATTCTATGAAGGCGGGGTTAGGGTTCGTCGTTCTTGGTGCTGCACTGTGCGCCCTGATGGGTGCTGCGGGATCGGTGCGGGCCCAGACCGTCCTCAACACGCTAAACGTCTCCAATCCAGCCGTTTTTACGTATGGCAACCAGCAGTTCACCATCACCGGTTGCCTGTTTAACAGCGCCACCTGCTCAGGTTCTGACAACGCGAGGGTTATCGCGGTCTTCAGCGGCCGCGGCGGCACCGAGATAGAGATCGCGCCGGTTACCGGCAGTGCCATTTACAGCGGCACCGGCCCTTACACCCTGGCCTTCAACCTCCAGGTCAGCCCGTTGACCGGCACCGGGGGAGTTTCCAGGATTACAAATATTCTGACCGGCACCGATACCAGTTCCGCCGGCAACACCGACGTATATAGCGCGGTCACCGGCACCGGCTCGACAGGCTTTGCCCAGATCAGGTCGATTATCGGGGCTGCCACAACGTCGCAAACCTTTACACTTCAGCAATACCCGAACTCCGCGAATTTTTCGGTCAGCATGGGCGTAACCGCTACAGTCGGCCAAACGCTGACCCTGACCAACGTCGCGCTGCTGCTCAATCCTGCCCCCGAACCGGCATCGATCGCGCTGTTCGGCGTGGGTGTCGCCGGTCTGGCCGCCGCCCGCCGCCGATTCGGCCGCCGGGCAAAACCCGCGATTTCCGCAAACTCTTAACGCTGGGATACGGGATCTGATCCCGTCGATGACTGGTATCCCTTCCTTGTCTCACACATGCACTATCGGTGTACCAGGCCGGACCATCCAGCCCAAATATCTACGCCGATGCGACCACGAATGTCTTGACTGACGGGTCGATCGAGGACGGTCGTTTCTCCATCACCGCAGGGGCCGGCATCTTCGCTTTCATGCACCCACCCTGACGCAAAAAAGCCGGTGCCGATGGGTCAATCTTTTCGCACCTCGGTATGTGTTGGCTTCGACCTCAGCCGTCAATCGCCTTCCCAAACAAGTCCGCGATAGTTCCAATGTGAATCTACCACAGACCATGCCTGTTCCATCCGCCGTTTTCAGATCTCGGAATAGCCCGATCCGCGGATGGTGACACCGCGGCCCTGGCCGTCCTCGATCCAACCGAACTCCTTCAGTATCTGCTGGCTGTAGGTCACCCGGCCGTTCACTTTCACCGCCGGCTCGCTGGCCAGCAGCAGGACCGCCCGAGCCATCAGGATGGGGTGTTCGCCTTTGGGGTCGTGGAGGCCGGAGACGAGTTTATGATGGATCGTTCCCGGCGTCGGCACCACTTGCGACGGCGAAACCGCCGCGACGCAGATACCCTCGTACTGCGAAACTTCCTGCGCCAGCCCCTGGGTCAATCGCTCCAATGCCGCTTTGCTGGCACCGTACATCACGCCGCCCCGGATGGTTTGATCGTCGTACGGCCCCCTGCCCGGCCCGATCGCCGCGCCGGAGCCGATGTTGACGATGGCACCCGACCGGCGGGGGATCATGTCGGTCAGCACCGCTTTGGCCAGAATGAACGGAGCATGCACGTTGATCGCGAAGCAACGTTCCCAGCGATTGGTCGGGTAGGTTGCCGTGGGGAGGTAGTAGTTCAGGGCCGCGTTGTTCACCAGGATGTCGATCGGACCGTACGCCGCGCGCGCCGCCTCGACCAATGCGATACATTCGGATTCGTGCGAAACATCGGCCGTCACCGCCATCGCCTCCCCGCCCTTTTCGCGGATCAGCCCGACGGTGCGTGACAACGACCCCTCCAGCAGCCGGTGTTCGCCTTCGTTCAGGGTCCGGGCGGCGCAAACCACCTTCGCCCCTTCCGACGCAAACAATTCGGCGATCTGCTGACCGATGCCCCGGCTGGCACCCGTTACGATCGCGACTTTACCGGTCAGCCTGCCCATCAGCCTTTCTCCCGCACGAATGGATTGCGCAGCACGCCGATCCCCGTCAGCTCCACCTCCACGACATCGCCATCTACCAAATCAGGGGAGGACCCGTCGGTGCCCATCCAGATCACGTCGCCCGGATACAACGTCAGGTTTTGCGTCATCGCCGCGATATAGTGGGCGATGCCGAAGATCATGTCGTTGGTTTTGAAAACTATGTCTTCTTTGCCGTTAACCCGGATGGTGGTCTCCATCGCATCGAGCTCGAC
>JANXLQ010000188.1 GCA_025355085.1 Rhodopila sp. | reverse complement strand
CCTTCCTCCGGCCTTCGGACATTCTACTGAACCTCATCGTCTCAATCGTGGCGCCCATTTTCCTTCGGGTCACAAGCGGAGACGCCAACCTGGCGCGCATGGCGGCGGTCGAGGCGTTGAACACCTACCGCGTGCGCAATTTCGCGGAGCTGATCGCGGTCGCTCAGATCATTGCTTACGGGCTCGCGGCGTTGAATTCGCTCACCCTCTCCTTCGGCGAGGACCTGCCCTTATCCATGATCCTGCGCCTGCGCGGCAATGCCAACGCGCTCAACCGTTCGGCGGAACAGAACCGGCGGGCAATGAGGGCCGATACACAATCACAAGATGTGGACGTGATGGCCCAGCCGGAACCGCCCGCCATGCAAAAGGCATGCGACGACGCATCCGAATCGGAACATTTTCTTAACGAAGCGACAGACAGGTTGTTGGCGGCGGAGGCTCTGGATCGGCTGCCGGGACCGCAGCCAAAAGCAGCCGCCAACCCTGTCGTGCATGCGGCCAGCGCAGTTGCTGACAGGTGGCGATGTGCCGGGGGCTGAGTTCAGGCTGGCGGGTGGAAAGCTGACGGGATCACATGTCCGGCCGGGGTAGCGGCGACGGTGGCGTGTGTGGACCAAAGGATTGAGAAGAACGTCTCATAAAATGGGACAAATTCTCATAACGTGGCTTTTGAGACGTGGTTGAGCAAGCTACCCTGGAGCCGGGGGTCCCGAGAGGCGAGAGCCGAATTCGTTTGAGCGCGCACCACTCTTGCAATAAAGTAACGCGCAACCTTATGGAGGCGCCCATGCTGCGGCCAAAGCGAACCGATGATGAATTAACCAAGTTTCAGCGTTACCGGCACCAGCAGTTGCACCGTGGCATGAAGCAACTGCGTATCTGGGTGCCTGACCCCCATCGGCCAGAATTTGCCGCCGAGGCCAAGCGCCAAGGCACGACGCTGCTCGGACGGCCCGAGGAGGTCGAAGCCCTGGATTTCATCGCTGCTGCAGTTGAATGGCCGCAACCCTGAAGCGAGGCGATATCGTCACCATCTCGGCACCGGCAGATTATGGGAAGCCGCGTCCGGCTGTTGTCGTTCAATCCGACGCACTCAATGCGGCGGACAGCGTCTTGGTCGCCCTGTTCACAAACGCGATCACCAACGCACGGCTTTACCGTCGCGCCTGCCCCCGCAAATGGCCTCAAAGCCGTCTCGCAAGTGATGGTTGACAAGGTTTTGGCCTATCCTCGTGCGAATTGCGGTCCTGTGATCGGGCATCTTTCGGGAACCGATAGGCTGGTGTTGAACAGCATGCTTTCGGTAATGATCGGACTAGCGGACTGACCTCAACTATGTGGTGGGCCTCGGATACCAGTTCGTCCGCATGCGACGAAATCCGGAGCAACCACATGAGGACGAGCGTTTATTGCCGGCCTCCAATCGCGCCCTATAATCCCAAATCGCTTAACCCCGCATGGTCTGCCGGCCTCGGCGTGCCGGCGGGCCAATGAAACAGCCGGCCCTCCGCGGAGATCGTTACATCGTTAATACTGGCATGACGCACCCGCATCAGGCCGTGTGCATCGAATTCCCAGTTTTCGTTGCCGTAGGCGCGGAACCACGCGCCGGCCTCGTCCTGGTATTCATAAGCGAAGCGCACCGCGATCCGGTTATCGGTGAATGCCCAGAGTTCCTTGATCAGCCGATAGTCCCGTTCGCTGGCCCACTTGCGCGTCAGAAACGCGACGATCGCCGGCCGGCCCTGGAAGAACTCGCTGCGATTCCGCCAGACGCTGTCCTCGGTGTAGGCCATCGACACCCGCTCCGGGTTGCGGCCGTTCCAGCCATCCTCGGCGGCACGGACTTTCTGCCGAGCGGTATCCAACGTGAATGGAGGCAGCGGCGGGCGGTCAGTGGACATGATCGTTTCCTTTAACGGCGCACGATGGAGTGGCCTGTCATTTCGGACGGTTGCTGAACGCCCATCAGTTCCAGCATGGTAGGCGCCAGATCGGCCAAACGCCCGTCGCCGATCGCCGTCGCCCCGCCGCTCATCAGCAGCACCGGCACTTTGTTGGTGGTGTGCGACGTATGCGGCCCGCCGGTTTCGGGGTCCTTCATCATCTCGCAGTTGCCGTGATCGGCGGTAACCAGCAGCGCGCCGCCCTGCCGCCGGATCGCGCCGGCGATGCGGCCCAGCCCGGCATCGACTGTCTCCACTGCCGTGATGGCGGCAGCCAGAACGCCGGTGTGCCCGACCATGTCCGGGTTGGCAAAATTCAGCACGATCAAGTCGTATTTACCGCTGTCGATCGCCGCGACGGCTTTGCCGGTCAGCTCCGGTGCCGACATTTCCGGTTGCAGGTCGTAGGTGGCGACTTTGGGGGAGGGTACCATGATCCGGTCCTCGCCCTCGTACGCGGCCTCCCGCCCGCCATTCAGGAAGTAGGTGACGTGCGGGTATTTCTCCGTCTCGGCCATGCGAAGCTGGGTCTTGCCGGCGTTGGCGGCGACCTCACCCAGTATGTTGGTCAATCGATCCGGGGCGAACAACACACCCAGGAACGGCGCCAGAGCATCGGAGTAACGAGTCATCCCCACCGCAGCCGCCAGTTTCAGCACCCGCTTGCGAGGAAACCCATCGAACGCCGGGTCCAGCAGCGGCGCCAGGATTTCCCGCACACGGTCGGCGCGGAAATTGAAACACAGTATGCCGTCGCCGTCTTTTATTCCAGCATAGTCGCCAATGACCGTGGCAGGAACGAATTCGTCGAATTTCCCGGCGGCATACGCAGCCTGGATGGCATCGTCCGGCGTGGCGGCACGGGCGCCCTCGGCTTCGGCGATGGCGTTGTAAGCCTGTGTGACACGCTCCCACCGCTTGTCTCGGTCCATCGCGAAATAGCGGCCGATGACGGTGGCAACCGGCACACCATCCGGCAATGCAGCTTGCAGGCGCTTCAGATCCTCACCTGCCGATTGCGGCGGCGTGTCGCGCCCATCGGTGATCGCATGCACGACTGTCTCGATGCCGGCGTTATGCAGATACCCCGCGATGGCCGCCCCATGATCCTGATGCGAGTGCACACCGCCCGGCGACACCAGCCCGATCAAATGGCACGTCCCGCCGGTCTTCTTCAACGCATCGACCAGCCCGGTGAACGCCGGCATCTGCGCGATCGAACCTTCGGCGACCGCATCGCCGATGCGCACCAACTCCTGCTTCACCACCCGGCCGGCGCCGATGTTCAGGTGGCCCACTTCGGAGTTGCCCATCTGGCCCTCCGGCAAGCCGACATCGCGGCCAGAGGCTTGCAGGAAGGCGTGCGGGCAGGACTCCCAAAGGCCGGAGAAGATCGGCGTCTTCGCCAGACGCACGGCGTTATCCGCGCTGTCTTCCCGCCAACCGAAGCCGTCGAGGATCACCAGCATCACCGGTCGTGTCGTCATGTGCCTATGTTCCCCATTGTAATATGGTCCTAAGCACCTGCGTAGCGCCCCCGGACGCGGCGGACAAGCGCACGCGCGTGCAAACCAAACCAGGTCACCGCCAGCCCGGTTCCAAGACACTCGACAGCCGTGAGAAGCCCACAATGGCTGGCTTGCCACGGGGCCGGGAGCACCGGACTACCCCTGACGCCGGGAGGACGTAACGCGTTTGTGACAGTCTGGAAACCACTTGGCCCTGGCCCCGATCGTCATCAACTCTTAATTCCCTGGGACGCATCGGGCTGCTAACGTTCGGTTGGCGAAATTGACTTATGCTTTCGATGCATAGCTTGGCAGGGGATATCCAACATTGAGTCAGGAGGTACACACGCGATGCATAACCGATTGGCAGCGGGCACCGAAGGTTGGCTCTCTCATCAACGTAGAATTCCCGGACGGCGAAATTACGAACGCTCGGTTTGACATCCTTCAAAAGCAATGGAACGTGCCGCGTCCCAACGGAAAACTCGTTGCGGTGCATCAGCAGCGACATGATCTGCCGCAGGATTGGTGGCCGGTTTTCTAATGTACGGGCGTCGTGGTGGCTACTATCGGAAGCCACCGCGCGTTAATTGGAAAGCATCCGCAGTTTAGGGCCTGTCCGTGAATAATCGAATCTGAAAAATGGGAAAACCAGAATCAAAGCAACACACTGGGATACAAACTCGACGCGGTTACTCCCGGACGGCTCCTTAGTGTCCGTCTGGAAACAAATATCAAGATTTCAATCGCTTACGGTTGGCACCATCGCCGAAAATCCGAGTTTTGTGAGAAGAATGCCGGATTTTACGACCGAAGTGAAGAAATTTTCCTTTGTTATCAATTGGATGTTTCCAGACGGACACTTAGCACCTGCCGACGCAAGGGCGCGGCTGATGCGTTGGTGTTGATGGCCGCCTGCAAGGCTGAGGTTATCCGCCGATAGAGCGCCGCGTTGCCGGCCTTGGACTGAGAAATTTCAATAGATGGGCGGATTCAAGTTCCGGGACGAACACCCCCCAGGTGGCCGGATGGGTTAGGGTGGTGGGATGGCATCTCGAACGCACGCATTGACGGTGGTGGACCGAACCACGATAGGCCTCCGCCT
>JANXLQ010000185.1 GCA_025355085.1 Rhodopila sp. | reverse complement strand
CCTTCCTCGACCTTGCCCAGGTCACGGCGGAAGCGGTCTTTGTCCATCTTCTCGTTCGTCTTGCTATCCCACAGACGGCAGTTATCCGGGCTGATTTCGTCGGCCAGGATGATCCGCATCTCATCGTTTTCCCACAACCGGCCGAATTCCAGCTTGAAATCGACCAGGGTGATGCCGACGCCCAGCAGCAGGCCGGACAGGAAATCGTTGATCCGCAACGTCAGCGCGACGATGTCGTCCAAATCGGCGGTGCTCGCCCAGCCGAAGCAGGTGATGTGTTCTTCGGACACCATCGGGTCGTTCAGCGCATCGTTCTTATAATAATACTCGATGATGGAGCGCGGCAGGCGGGTACCCTCCACGATCCCCAGCCGAGTCGCGAGGCTGCCGGCGGCGACGTTGCGAACGACGACCTCCAGCGGAATGATCTCGACTTCGCGGATCAGTTGCTCGCGCATGTTCAGGCGGCGGACGAAATGGGTCGGGACACCGATGTCGTGCAACTTCACCATCAGGTACTCGCTGATGCGGTTGTTCAGCACGCCCTTGCCGGTGATGATGCCCTTCTTCGCGCCGTTGCCGGCGGTGGCGTCATCCTTGAAATATTGGACGAGCGTGCCGGGTTCCGGTCCTTCGAACAGGATTTTGGCTTTGCCCTCATAGAGCTGTCGGCGGCGGGCCATCGCGGGATTCCTTAGGTGGTCACCGCTTCGCGCGGCGGCACCGTGTATAGAGCGGGTGGGCGCTGGGGTATAGCAGGGTATCTTTACCACAAAAGACCAGACTGCTACCGAAGTGTTACGGGCAGGAAAGGCGTCTGATGCGGAGCGCCCGCCGCGAACAGCCAAGTGGGGTTCCCAGCCGAGGGAAGCGTCACAAAAGATGACGAGACCGTGCCGAATCCGGCGCGTGGGACGACATTAAGCTGCTCGGACGGATCTCCACCCTGGTCCGATAGAATCGAAAGCCAGGCGCTCCATTCCGGTTCGGCGGTCTGGAACCGGGGTAAGTGGCGGGCAGTGCGCGGGCTGTCCAGGTCGTTCGGGTCGTGCGCCGTGATCATGGATATGCCCCGGGGCAGCGCTTCCACCTGTGGTTTACCGTGGCCGAGTCCCTTGACGAACCAAGCGCCACAGCAGTCCGCGAGCACCATGTTGAAGCCGCGCCACAATCCGGCATCCAAAAGGGTCAGCGCTTCGGCTGCCGCCGCCGCTGTTGGGTGATCCAGTGCCATCAGCGGCAGATCGCCCCGGCTTCGCTTGCCGGCGGCAGGCCCCAGCGTGCCCGGCCGGTTCAACACTGCCGCGACGACTCCGTGTTGGTTGATCCCCATCCAGGTGCCTCCACCGCTGCGGTCCCGGCCGGCGATCGTGCCGGGGTGATCGGGCCACCACGCGGCGGGCGTGTCCCACGAACGGTCCACCCGCTCATCGCGATTGGCGGCAAGAAGGATTCGGCCGGGGCGGATCAGGACGACAACAGTACACACGGTCGCGACATTGGCGCGTGGGTACCATTTCGGCTACCCCTGAAGATCGTTTTTCCGACTCAGTAGCAGCGCTATCAAACATCCCTCACGACGACATGCCGAGCCAGTTCGCACTTTTTCCCAAGGCAATCGGGTGAACGGAAAGCGACAGGGGGAGCTATTTTTTGGGAAAAACCGTACCATCGTGTCGTGCGAAGCACAGGCCCCTCATCGTCATGGTGTGCGAAAGCGCGCCTTCGCGCACCACGACGATGAACGTGCGAGACGACCTTCACCCGATTGCCCTGCACGTTTTCCCGTTTCCAGTTGACGCGAAAGATGACAGCCCTTTCTGCGAGCTGGCCGCATCCACTTCAAAGAACAAAGACTGTCAGAGTTGGAACGAACACAACTTCGCAGAGCGTTCATCAGGCTCGTGCTGGCAGGGTAGCCATCGGCAGTCGCCACCGACAGCGCCCTTCCCGGGCTACTCCTTCGTCGCCAACCGAAACACCCGAGCCGAACCTTTCACCAATCCCGACACGATCCGCCAGTCGGGCCGCCAATCGGGCCGCCTAGCCGAACACTCCTGCCGCCCGCAGCCGGCCGATTTCCTCCGCCGGCATGCCCAGGCGATCCGCCAACACCGCATCCGTATCCGCCCCTAACTGAGGAGCGGCCATCTCTGCCACGCCACCACCGTCAGCGAGTTTGAACGGGGTGCCGACCAGATCGCGGTCCACTCCGTCCGCATCCCGCGCCGTTACCCGCATCGCGTTGGCCGCGACCTGGGGATGCGCCATGACCTGATCGACCGTGTGCAACGGGGAGCATGCGACACTCCGTGTTTCAAACCGTTCCATCCAATACGATACCGGTTGTTGGCCGAAGCGTTCCTCCAGCATCGGGATCAGCGTCTCGCGGTTGTCCACTCGGGCGACATTGCCGTGAAAGCGGGGATCGGCGGACAATTCGGGCCATTCCAGCGCATCGCAGAAACGAGTCCAGGCGCCGTTATTCGGCGCGCCGGCCAGGATGTATCCGTCCTGGCACTGGAATGCCTGATATGGCACGAGATGCCCGCTGCCGGACCCCTGCGGCACCGGCAGCACGCCCGACTGCATCCAGGCAATGGCATGGTAGCCCAACAGCGATACCGCCGTTTCCAGCAACGACCCTCGCACCCATGTGCCCTGCCCGGTCGTCATGCGCGCCAGCAGTGCCGTGACGATCCCAGCGTAGAGCGAAATCCCCGTGGACATATCGATGAACGACACACCGCAACGAATTGGCGCCCCGCCCGGCGTGCCGGTGGTGGACATCGCGCCGGCGAACGCCTGCACCATCAGGTCGTAGCCGCGCTTGTCCGCCAGCGGCCCCTCGGCGCCGTAACCCGATATCGTCGCCACAACCAGCCGGGGATTGTCAGCGCGCAGCCGCTCCTGGCTGATGCCAAGCCGAGCGGCTGTGTCGGGCAGGAAGCTGTGGATCAGCACGTCGGCATCGCGGACCAGCCGCAGCAGGATATCGCGCGCCGCCGGCCGCTTCATATCCAGCACCAGACCACGCTTGCCGCGATTGACCGAGGCGAAATTGGCGCTCTGCCCATCCGGGCCGTGCGGCGGCCAGCCCCGATTCTCATCGCCGCCCGGGCCTTCCACTTTGATCACATCGGCGCCAAAATCAGCCAATAACTGGGCACAATGCGGCCCCGCCAGAACCCGGCTTAGATCGACGACGCGTATTCCATGCAGGACCTTCATGCGACAATTCCCCCGGACGCCGTTGTATTTACGTATGATTTGCACGCTTCGAACGTTTCGCGTATGACGCGCGCGCATCTATGATTGAACCTTGGCGCAAACCGTCATGCAGGAGAAGCCGCAGTGAGCGAGTCGTTAGAACGGGCGCACGAAACGATCGAGAAACATAGCTCTCATTCCGACCCGTGGGCGCGCTGGGTGGCCATTCTGGTATCGATGCTCGCCGCCGTGCTGGCGCTGTCCGAAATCGGCGGCAAGGCCGCACAGAACGCTTACCTAACCGACCATGTGGCGCTATCGAACGAGTGGGCCTTCTACCAGGCGAAAAATCTTCGGGCCGTGATGCGAACATCCGAGGTCGCTCTACTCTCCAGCCTGCCCAACGCCCAGGACTCCGCCACCCAGACTCGGATTAAAGATGCGAACGAGTATATTATCCGCATGCGCGACGATCCCGCTGGGGGCGAGGGCATGAAGCAGCTCGCGGTCAAAGCGAAGGAATTGGAAACGGAACGTAATGAGGCCGAACACCGCTACCACAACTACGAATACGCTGTGGGGGCGTTGCAGATCGCCATTGTCCTGGCGTCCGTTTCAGTGGTGACGCGGATGCGCGCAATGACATACGGGGCCGCTGCCATTGGTGCCGCCGCTGCCCTCGGTTCCGTCGGTATCGCGATGCACTTGTTCTGATTTTCTTGACTTCCAGCGGGAAAAACGGTCTGAGGGGCTCACGTTTTCGTGAAGGTGCCACTGTTATGCGGAAGTCGTTTTCCCCGCTGGATAACGTGCTGATTGAGCGGTTGTTTCAGCCGGCCTTGGATTCGATTACGGACCTAAGTGGCGTTGGCCGCGCGACGGCAGCGTGTTTTTGTGCGGACATGGCATCGCTGTCCTGGATCGTTTCGCGTTCCAGGGGTTTATCGGATGCCGTGACGGCATGGGATGCCAGCAATGCGTTTGTGGGTTTCGTGCTTCTGCTGTTGGGTCTTACCGCGCTGACCGGTCTGCGCACTTTGTTCCGCCGGGCGGGGGGATCGCACAGCAATCCGTTACGTCTGTCGATGCAACCGCACCGGGCGATCGTGTTGCTGATGCTGGTCGCCAGATTGGTTCAGCTTCGGACATTCGCCCTGGCGGAGGTTGCCGATTTGGCTATGCTGATGTTTGCTGCCTCAGCACTGTACCTTGGTGCATGTGGCGAACGGCCTCCGGTCAGGCGCGGCCGATTGGCGTTTGCTACCGGCCATGCACGATAAGCGTGCCTGAGGTTGATGGCGTTCGTTCGGCTACTGCCTACGCCTGTTTTCGATGGCGGCATGTCGGGTTCGGCAAGTCATCAAGCCCGCACGCAGTAACGCGAGGCTTGATCTGAATTTCATCGAGCAGGGCCACCACCAAACATGCCGGTCTTAAACAAGCAGCTTGTGTTGGTCGCGCGGCATCGGCAAACAACGCTATAATGCCAATCCGCGTGGCTCTTATAGCGTTGTCTGTTGATACCTAGCGGCCAACACCCCGCTTTGTTTGCGTTCGCCATGCCAGGTGCCCGTCGTTGACACCGAAAGGCCGGCGGCACGCTGCATGCCTGCTTCCGCGCGAAGCCGCCGGCGCCACGGTCGTTTGCAATGATTGGGTGGGCGCCTCTGATCGGACGTGTCGGCAGACGTGGTTTCGCGGGCATGGGGCGGGTGCAAATCGCGTGTTCGCCTATGCTTTCTTCATTTTTATCACGGAGAAAGCCGGAGAACCACGGTGGGCCACGGAGGGTGGCCTTGGCCCGCCATCGGGACCTGACGGCGGGGTGGTGCCAGGTTGACGACTGAGGACCATCGGCACACCCGCCGACGATGGACCTATGCAGTCCGCTCTGTGCCGTGCGCTAAAACGGGTCGCCGGCAGGGTCCAGCGCCGGGTTGTCATTCCACAGCTCCGCGCAGGGAATCGCTGTCGCCGGGGTCCGCGCCGATCCGCGGGCGAATGAAACTGTCACCCTGGCGGCCGATGCAGTTCCGCGCCGCCGCCCGGCAGGCGGTTGCAGACAGGTTTGACCATAACCGGCCTTCCGCTCGGTTTGTTGCAGCAAAATGATCGCCTGCGGCGCTTCGCCGGATGCCGTCGCGGTCTTCTCCGTGGCCCACCGTGGCTCTCGAATTTTCTCCGTGCAAAAAATCCCTGGCCTGACACCCGCGCTACAGGCGAACGGCATTGCACCGGACGGCTCGGCAACGATCAGGCCGCGAGCCCCAGGTCATTGACACCGGCTGCGTAGCGCACGACCGCCCCCTTTGGAGCACCGGCGGTCGCGCCACGCGCGTCAACACATGACGCCATAAGAGCCATCCGCGTTGATATTGACGTACCGCCATCCAACCCGTCATGCCGGCAAAGGCCGGCATCCACGTCTTTTGTTCGGCCAAACGAAGACGTGGATGGTGCGCCTTCGCGCACCATGACGACGTGGGACGCAATCGCCGCTTTGCCACAATAAGAACTACGGGCTGTGCAGGATAAACTCCCCGAAACACAGGGCACAACACCGAAACTCGATCCGGTTTAGGAATTTCCAGTCGCCAGCAGCCGGAATTCCCTATCCAATGCTGCCGGGTCAGGATCGGTAAGCCACACCGCCGGATGATCGACCGAGTCCGCAAGTTGTTGTTTGTAGATCTCGCGTGGAATTTCCAGCGCCCCGAACTGCGCCAGATGGTTAGTGACGAACTGGGTATCCAACAGCCGGAAATCGCCCAGACGCAACCTCGCCATCAGATGCACCAGAGCCACTTTGGAGGCGTCTCGGACGAAGCTGAACATGCTTTCGCCGAAAAACACCCCGCCCAGGGCGACGCCGTACAGCCCACCCACCTGGGTGCCGTTTTGCCAGGTCTCCACCGAGTGCGCGTGGCCCATCCGGAACAAGTCGGTGAACAGACTTTTTATCTGCGGGTTGATCCAGGTGTCGTCACGATCGGGGACCGGCGTGGCGCAACCGGAGATGGTGCCGGCGAAGTTGCGGTCGACGGTGACGGTGAAGGTGTCCGACAGGACGGTGCGCAACAGCCGGCGCGACAAATGGAAGCCGTCCAGCGGCAGGACTCCACGCATCGCCGGGTCCAGCCAGAACAGTTTTTCCCCCGCCCGGCCCTCGGCCATGGGAAACAGCCCGTGACGATAGGCGCGCAGTACAAGGTCGGCCGTGACTTCCACACTGCGTCGGGACATGATCGTATAGTGCTGCTTAGGCCAACGGATTGAAAGGGCGTTGCGATGCTGACGATCAGGCACCTCGACCACCTCGTGCTGCGGGTGACCGACCTGCGGGCCACGATGGCGTTTTACACCGGCGTGCTGGGCTGTTCGGTGGAGAAGGTGCAGGAGGCGCTTGGTCTTTACCAATTGCGGGCCGGGACCGCGCTGATCGATCTGGTGCCGGTCGATGGCCCGTTGGGATCGAAAGGCGGAGCGCCACCCGGACCCGAGGGCCGCAACCTGGATCACTTTTGCCTGCGGGTGGACCCGTTCGACGCCGAGGCGATCATTGCCCACTTACGCGCGCATGGCGCCGATCCCGCACCGGTAGCCTCCCGCTATGGCGCCGAGGGCCAGGGACCGTCGATTTATGTGGCGGACCCCGAGGGGAACATCGTGGAGTTGAAGGGGCCGCCCGATCCGTAGGGCCCGTCACGTCCAGTCTCCTGCTATTGCCCGCCTCGAACCCCTTACTGTGGCGTCTCAACTGCTTTCGCCGCGGCCTTGTTCTCGGAACCAGAAGCGGATGGCTTCACGTCAGCAGGTTGCGCCGCCGTCTCTGCCGCTTCGGCCGGCTTCGCGTCGGGCGGCTTCGCGTCGGGCGGCACCGCGTCGGGTTTGCCTGCTTCGACGGCCTTCACAGCCTCCACCGCCTTAATCGATGGCGGAACCGTATAATCCGCGACAACCCGCGCCTGGGTGCCACCGATCACCAGCACTTTCTGGCCCAGCGCGAGCGGCGTCTTATCCTTCTGCGTCACGCTGACAAGATCGTCGTTCGGCTTGCGCACAATATACTCGAACGCAGTCGTATCGGCCGTGGCATGCTCGATGGTGGAGCCTGCGATGCCCCCAACCAGGGCGCCACCAAGCGAGGTGAACGCACTGATTGGCCCAACGCCGGCCTGGGAGCCGGCAATGCCACCCGCAGCCGCACCCGTGACCGTGCCGACGGTACCCGACGCGCTGACCCCGACGTTGCGCACGCCAACGATGACGCCTTGCTCCACCTTGTTCGCCTGCTGTGCCGCGTTGCTCGCATACGTATCCGGCGAGTAGGTCGGCCCACATCCGGAAACACCGGCTAAAACCAATATTGTAATGAAAAGACGACGGGCCAATGCCTGCGCGCTCCTGCTGTTGCTGGCGCTTGGTAACCGATCCGGCGCGCAAAGTCACAGGAGTTTGAAGCCAGGCCGGGCCGCCTCTTCACGATCGGTCCGGCCGGAGGTAGCATCGGCGGTATGACAAACACGCCCCCCAAGCACGGCCTCGCCCGCAACACCGCCAACTATGGCGACAAGGACTTTGCGTTGTATTTACGCAAGACCTTCGCCAAATCGATGGGCTACTCGCAGGCGATGCTGGACAAGCCGGTGGTCGGGATCGTCGATACCGGGTCGGATTACAACAACTGCCACCGCACGGTGCCGGAACTGATAGAGGCCGTGAAGCGCGGTGTCCTGGCTGCCGGCGGGTTGCCGCTGGCGTTTCCGACGGTATCGCTGTGCGAGCCGTCACTGTTCCCAACATCGATGCATTTTCGCAACCTTGCTGCGCTGGACACCGAGGCGATGCTGACCGCCCAACCGATGGACTCGGCCGTGCTGATCGGGGGCTGCGACAAGTCGGTTCCCGCCCAGTTGATGGCGGCGGCATCGTCGGACATCCCGGCCGTCCAGTTGGTTACCGGCCCGATGCTGGCAACCCCGTTCCAGGGCGAACGCCTGTCCGCCTGCACCGATTGCCGCCGCTACTGGGCGCAATACCGCGCCGGAACAGTGACCGAGGAACGCATCAACCTGATCGAGGGGCGCCTGGCCACGACGGCCGGGACGTGCGGCGTGATGGGCACCGCGTCCACCATGGCCTGCCTCGCCGAGGCTTTGGGCATGATCCCGCTCGGTCACGGCTCGATCCCCGCCGTGCATGCGGACCGGCTGCGCGCGGCGGAGGAAGCCGGCGCCCTGGCGGTGCGGCTGATCGCCAACCCGATCAAGCCGTCGCAGATCATGACCGCACACTCGATCGAAAACGCGCTGCGGGTGTTGCTGGCGCTCGGCGGGTCCACCAACGCGCTGATCCACCTGACGGCGATCGCCGGGCGGGTCGGCGTCAAAATCGACCTGCGGAAACTGAACGCGCTGTCCGATTCTACCCCGGTGCTGGTCGATCTGAAGCCGACCGGGGAGGGATACATGGAAGATTTTCATTCGGCCGGCGGCATGCCCGCGCTGTTGTGGGAATTGCGCGACCTGCTGCACATGGACCCGATCGATGTGACAGGGGTATCGCTGGGGGAACGGCTGGTGCAGCCGGCCTACGTCGATCGCCGCTACATCCGCGCCCGGTCCGAACCGGTGTCGGCGGTGGGCGGCATCGTCTCGCTGTTCGGGTCGCTGGCCCCGAGGGGCGCGATCCTGAAGCGTAGCGCCGCAACGGAATCGTTGTTCGAGAAAGAAGCCCGTGCGGTGGTGTTCGATGGGCTGGAGGACCTGGCCAACCGCATCGACTCGCCGGACCTGGACGTGACCGCCGACGATATCCTGGTGCTGAAAAACGCCGGATCTCTAACGCCGGCCGGCATGCCCGAGGCCGGATATCTGCCGATCCCGTCCCGCCTGGCCCGCGCCGGGGTGAAGGACATGGTCCGCATGAGCGACTGCCGCATGTCCGGGACCGCATTTGGCACGATCGTGCTGCACATCACGCCCGAGGCGGCAGCCGGCGGCCCTCTGGCGCTGGTGGAAAGTGGCGACCGCATCAGGCTGTCGGTTGTGGATCGGTCGCTGGATTTGCTGGTTCCGGCCGAGGAACTGGATCGCCGCCGCGCGCTGTGGACACCTCCAGCGGCGCCGAAACGCGGGTGGGACCGGTTGATCCACGAACAGGTGTTGCAGGCCGACGAAGGCTGCGATTTGGCATTGCTGCGTAAGGAGGGGTGATGTGTTAGGATGACACCATGAGCATTGCCCTGCACGCGCCAATCAGTCTGGAGCACTTCCTCGCGTGGGAGGAGCAGCAGGAACTGCGCTGGGAATTCGATGGGTTCGAGCCGGTCGCAATGACCGGCGGAACGTCGGAGCATTCAGCGATCCAGCGTAATCTGTCCATGGCAATCGGCACTCGCCTTCGCGGAAAGCCGTGCCAACTCTACACCAGCGACCTCAAGGTCTTTGTCGCTGGGGCGATCCGCTACCCGGACGCTTTCGTCGTGTGCTCGCCGGTTCAGCGCGGAACTTTGGTGGTGACAAATCCCGTTGTAGTGTTCGAAGTCCTTAGCCCGAGCACGGCCAGCACAGACATGGGGATCAAGAATGAGGAATACCGCGATACTCCGTCGATCAAGCGGTACGTCATGCTGGCCCAGGACCGCCAATTCGCCACCGTATTTGCGCGCGATGGCGATGACTGGGTAGGCCACATCGTTTCAGGTACGGCGGTCCTCGATATGCCCGAGATTGGCATCGAAGTGCCGCTGGCCGAATTATACGAAGGCGTGCCGCTGGGCGACGCCCCCCGGTCAGGGAGTACGGGCTGAACAGATCGCATTCATCGACAAACGCCGGCTGCCACGCCCCTGTCCTGGCCAACCCGATTGCCCGGTTCATCCAGACCGCATCGTCTTCGGTCCAGGCTATTGGCACTTCTCCGCCCAGGTAGCAGGGGCGGCGGCGTTCGAGCGGCCAACCGTGACGCGATCCGGAATCGCTATCGCCCGAACCGGCGCAACCAGTCCTGAGCCGGCCGCTCTATCCAGCGGAAAACACAAAATGCGACAGCGAAAACACAGCTAAGATAGGCCAGCAGGAACCAGCCGGAATAGACCAGGGGCTGAACAGGAACGGCAAACGCGCCCAGGATCAGCATGGCAGCAAGCTGCATGGGGAAATGCACCATATAGCTGGCATAGGTTAGGTTCCCCAACCCCATCAGCCATGCCTTTGCCCGTTCGCCATCCGGCCGCACCATCATCTGCACCAGCAGTACGGCCGCCGGGAACATCGGCAAGCTGGCTCCGGCGATTTTCAGCACATGCGTTGCGATCAGCGCCGCGCCCACCGCAATGGTCGCGGCATACGCCCACCCTATCCGCCTTTGCAATGGCTGGCGCAGGGTCGCGACCCACGCGTGCAGATGGCACGTTAGTGCGCCGAGGTAGAAAAACGTTCCCGCGCCCGTAAAGCTCAGTTTGAACCCGAACAGGGCCTTTGACAGCCATGCCGCCAGCGAAACCCCGGCCAGCGCCAGCAGGTCCACCCGCCATCCGGCCCCGGCGCAGCGGGTGATCCAGAAAAACACGACATAGATCAGAACTTCGGCAGACACGCTCCAGGACGGACCGTTGAAGGACTCGCCGCTTTGGAAACCCCAGTAGTTGGCGAAGAACACATTCATTACGAAATGGGGGATGTCGTTCAGCACATAGACGAAGGTCTGGCCATACCGGACGCAATACATCCATTGCAATGCCGCGACGGCCAGAAGCGTCGCGAGATGCAGCGGATACAGGCGGGAAAACCGCAACAGCGCGAAACGTCCGAACGACAGTCCGGCACGCCCGATCGCCGCCCCGTATTTCCAGGTGAAGATGAAGCCGGACAAGCACCAGAACAACTCTACCCCCGCATAGCCATAGGTGTAGAACGGCGCCAGCAGCCAGTATAATGGCATGTTTTTCCAGTCCGGAGCGGTCTGCACCGCGCCGGCGAACAAGAAATGTTGGTAATGCCAGACCAGAACGCCGATGGCCGCGAGGAAGCGCAGCAACTCCAGCCCGATCAGACGCTCTCCGGCGGCACGACGTTGGATCAGGTGCATGCCAGCGGTCTTGCATCGGTGGCTGGGACTTGGGCTCGGGCTGGGACTGGGACTGGGACTGTTCCCGTCATGAAGGGCAAAGCCCCGCAATGCACATGTTCGCGTCCGGTGAAGCACCGCAGGGTGTGGATGGTGGGGCTTTGCCTGCCAGGACGGAGGGTATTCGCCATGAACGGGGCGCTTTTATGACGCGTTGGCATGACACCGCGCCGTCCCAAGACGGCCCGCCGGCGGGGGGGAATACATTATCGGTTTCATTGCCTGTAACTGCCCGGGTACCCCTCGCTTGGTCAATATTTTAGGCTACGAGGCGCGCGGCCGATTTTCATGTGGCGGCGGCGCTAATCCGAGTTGACAGAGGGGCAGGTTCCAAATTCGAAGGCGTTGGTGGATCACGCCGCCCTTAGCCAACTCTCGAAGGACGGCCTTATCGCGCGGCTTCTGGCGCAAGCGGCGCACCGCACGGTCCCGATGGCGGCACAGCAAAGCCATCCCGGTAAGACACTCCGCCGGACGGCAAGCCCGGATGCCACCATCGACCATTTCCCCGAAACCTGCGCCGGTTGCGGCGCGGCCTTGAACGAGGCCATGGCGCAAGCACCATCCCGACAAGTCTTCGACCTTCCCGGCCCCAAGCCCCTGCTGGTGACCGAGCATCTTGCCCACACCTGCCGTTGTACGGGTTGCGGAACGCACGCGAAAGCCGCCTTCACCGAAGGCGTACACGCCTTGGTCCGATACGGCCCAAGGACTACCGGTTAAACTGTTCATCCTTGGGCACATCTGCGTCTGGCGGGACATAAAGCGTAGCGCATTCCCTCGCCATCAGGCCACCCTCCAGCGACAGATCGTTGCGGAACGCGTCGCGGATAAAATCGACGGTATCAAGATGCCTGTCCTCGAAATACATTGCGTGGACGTCTTCGCGCCCCGCGCCATAGACGATGCGGCCGATCTTCGCCCAGATCGAGGCCATCGTACACATCCCGCATGGTTGCAGCGTCGTATACAGCACCGCATCGCGCAATTCCTGACATTCAAGCATCTGCCCGGCACGACGCATCGCAACAATCTCGGCATGTGCGGTCGCGTCGTGGTGCAAATCCACCTCGTTGCAGCCTTCGCCGATGACCTCGCCATTGCGGACAATAACGCAACCAATCGGGTTCATGCCCGGCCGTACTGCCCCTTCCCTGGCAAGCCCGATTGCTCGGTTCATCCAGGTCGCATCGTCCAGGGTCCAGGGCATGTGCATTCCTCCTCTCATAGATCAGGGATGGCGCCGGCTGGGTTCAAGCGGTCGGCTAACGTGGTGCGGGGGCAGCGGCAAACGACCGCATGGGCAACACTGGTATCATTGCCCAAAAACTACACCGGCAGACGAATACGTGCGCGCAGGCCGCCCAGGGGGCTGTCCTCCAGCACGATGTCACCGCCATGGGCGCGGACGATGTCGCGGGCGATGGTCAGGCCCAGACCGGTGCCCCCGGCCGATCCGCTTTCGAATGGGCGAAACACACTCTCTCGCTTGTCCTGCGGGATACCGGGTCCGTCATCATCCACCGTGACCAAAACCGAGCGTCCTTGCGACACGGCCGCCAGTGCGACATGGCGCGCGTGACGCCGAGCGTTATCGACAAGGTTGGTGATGGCACGCCGGATCGCGTTGGCGCGTAGCTTTAGGGTCAGGCCGGCCGGCACGTCCAGCGCCAATTCCGCACCGGCGCGTCTCGCGCCCGCCGCTACGTCGTCCAGCAGCGCCGACAGATCGACCGGTTCGGCCTGTTCTGTTCCCTCCCCCCTGGCGAAGGCGAGATAGCCGCCGATCATCCGGTCCATTTCTTCCACATCGGCCGTCATTTCGGCCACGTCCTGCCGCAGTTCCTCGGTTTTCGGCAGCATCGCCAAGGCCAGCCGCATCCGGGTCAACGGGGTGCGCAAATCGTGCGACACGCCAGCCAGCATCTCGGTCCGTTGTGCCAGGAAGCGACGAATACGCTCCTGCATGCGGTTGAACGCGGCACCGGCCTGACGGACCTCGGCCGCGCCCTCCGGCCGGATCGCAGGCACATCGCGGCCCATTCCGAACGCCTCCGCCGACCGCGCCAGCCGCCGGATCGCACGCACCTGGTTGCGCATGAACAGCGCCGCGATACTGAACAGAAACAGCGCGGAGCCAACCAGCCAGCCGACGAACAGGAACACCGTGCCGATCGCCAGCCGTTTGCGGGGCGCCTCCACATCCAGCACCCCATCCGGTAATTGCAGCCGGATCAGCACGGTATGCGGGTTGGAGTTCCAGTCCATATCGAACGAAACCTTGAATTTCTCGGTCAATGCCTGCGCGAGATCGTCATCCATCGGCCCGAGGATATTCCGCCGCTTACGGGGTTCCAGCACCGCGCCGGGTTCCATCTTGATGCCCAGGGTGAACTGGTCTCGTGCCATTTGCAGCACCCACTCCCGGTCACCAGGGGACTGGAACTGCCGCATCAACTCCATTGTGTAATAAATCTCCCCCGCGATGGCGCTGGACAGGCGGCGGGAGACGACGCCCAGATGATTGCCGTAGAACAGTTGCAGCGCGATCGCCTGCACCAGGACCAGCGGCACCAGCATGATCAGCAACGACCGTCCCAGCAACGACCGTGGCATGAACCGCTTGATGCCCAATGCCATTCTGGAAACGAACGGAAGACGGAAACTGGCCTGCATCTCAGACACCGGGTTTCAAAATGTAGCCTCGCCCACGCACGGTATGCAGGAAGCGTGGCTCTCGCGGGTCGGCCTCTATTTTGCGGCGCAGGCGCACGACCTGGACATCGATAGCGCGTTCGCCGGATTCGTCCATTCCGAGGGCTTCGGCGATCTCCTCCCGCGACAACACCTCATTCGGTTTGCGGGCGAGCGCGGTCAGTAAAGCGGATTCCCCGCCGGTCAGGCGGATCAGGCCGCTGGAATCGCGCAGTTCCCCGCGCTCCGTGTCGAATTCGGCATCGCCGATCCGCACCGGACCAGTGTGCGCTTCCAACACCGGGGCGGGGGGCGCCCGGCGCAGCAGTGCCCGGATACGCAGCACCAGTTCCCGCGGTTCGAACGGTTTGCCAAGGTAGTCGTCGGCACCGGCCTCAAACCCCGCGATGCGATCCTCTGGTGCGCCGCGCGCGGTCAGCAGCAGGATCGGCAGGTCGTGTTGCTTTTCCCGGCGCAGCGACTGGGTCAGATCCAGGCCATTTTCCCCCGGCATCATCACATCCAGCACCATTATATCCGGATCGATCGCCCGCAACTGGGCACGCGCCTCGGCCGCATCCGCCGCCGCGGTGACCCGAAAGCCCTCGCCGGTCAGATAGCGCGCTAGCCGCTCCCGCAGCCGAGGATCGTCTTCGACGACCAGGATGTGATGATCTTCGGGCATGGCGTCAGGCTTCCCCCGCTATCATGTATCTTCCGGCGAACCGGTGCCGTCCATATAGGCGCGGGCACCGTGATCCATCATGGCGCGCATGACCACCTGAAATCCATGCACCGACGCCGGGCCGGCCGTTTGGTAGGCTTTGGCGACCTTATCGCGCTGGGCGGCGAACACGCGTTCCTCCAGCGCATGACCTTTCTCGGTCAGGGTCAGCAGACGCAGACGCCGGTCCTCAAACCCGGCGGCCTGACCGACATAACCGTCATCCATCAACGCATTCAGTACCCTGGCCAGCGATTGCTTCGTAATGCGCAGGATCGCCAGCAATCCGGACACCGTGATCCCCGGGTTGCGCCCAATAAAGTGCAACGCCCGGTGATGGGCTCGGCCAAGCCCCAGTTCCTCCAGCACATTATCGGCGACATTGGTGAAGTCGCGATAGGCGAAGAACAACAGGTCCTGGGCGGCGCGCATTTCCGGCTCACTTAGATCGACAACCGGAGTCGGCGGCGGCAACTTGGGTGGCGGCACGAAGCGGTCGGCGTTGGCGTAGCGGGATTTAGCTTTTAGCATGCCTGGTATTCGATCCCTAAATAGGTCAGCACTATTGACTTAATATGCGGCCGCATTTTAAGTTTTGCCGGTGGAGAGCAACAAAATTACGGAGATGGCGGCCATGACGTTACTTTCTTTCGACGACCGGGACGGCTGGCTTTGGATGGACGGGGCTTTGGTTCCCTGGCGCGATGCCAGGCTGCATGTTTTATCGCATGGTTTGCACTATGCCAGCGCGGTATTCGAAGGCGAGCGCGCCTATGCCGGTACTATTTTCCGCCTGCGCGACCATACGGAGCGTCTGATCGACTCCGGCCGCATCCTCAGCTTTGAAATCCCATGGCCGGCCGAGCAGATCGATGCCGCCAGCACAGCGGTGTTGCAGGCGAATGGGCTGACCGACGGCTATGTCCGCCCGATCGCATGGCGAGGGCCGGAGCGGTTGGCGGTCTCGGCCACCGGCACCTCGATCCATCTGGCGATCGGGGCGTGGCCGTGGCCCAGCTATTTTGGGACGGAACGGATGCAGGGTATCCGGATGGGGGAGGCCGAATGGCGCCGGCCGCCGCCGGAAACTGCTCCGGTGAAGGCGAAAGCGTCCGGCCTGTACGTGATTGCGTCGCTGGCGAAGGTGAAGGCGGAGCAAGAGGGCTACTCCGACGCGCTGATGTTGGATTGGCGGGGCAAGGTGGCGGAAACGACCGGGGCAAACATCTTCTTCGTGATGGACGGGGCGCTGCATACGCCTACCCCGGATTGCTTCCTGGACGGGATCACGCGGCGGACTGTGATGAAACTGGCGGAACGGAACGGGATAACGGTGATCGAGCGGCAGATCGACCCTTCCGAGTTGACGCGGGCGACAGAGGTGTTCCTGTCCGGGACAGCGGCGGAGGTGACGGCGGTGAGGGAGATCGGGCCGCATCGGTTCACGCCGGGGATGATCACCGAGACGTTGATGAAGGGTTACGACCGGTTGGTTTTGCAGTCGCCTGCCGAGGTAGCCCGGTTTTTGGAGTGACCCGGCCGTTGCGGGTGGGGCACCTAACCGGCGTGCGGGATGCTATTGACGATGCTGCGGGCAACCGATTGCAGGGCCGGTTCGCTTTGACTCCACTGACCGGCCGGGAGCGTCGTAGGCGCCTTCTTTAGTCGCGAGGCTTGCCTTCCTGAAGGCGCTCGATACTGTTAAAACGATCCAATATCGAATCAATTTTAACTCAGCCCGCCCCGCGCAGCCACTGGCCACAAGCACTCAACCCGACCGCCGCGCACCCCGACATACCAGTCGAATTTATCCACGGTGGGATCGCAATGACCTGGTACCAACCTCAGTTTTTCGCCAACCTTTGGTGTCGTCGTTTCGCTGGCGAACTCCAGTTTGCCATGCTCGTCCGATGCCCCGGTATAACGAAGGTCCGGCCGTTGCCACACCGTCGGCATCCCGGAATCAACAGCCACCGCCTTATGCCCGGCGTCCAGCGCCGCAACGCCGGTCTGGGCCTGGCTCATGACCGTGGACAGCACGAATAACGCGTGGCGGAAGGTGCTGACCGGGTTGCCGGCCTCATCCATGTTGCGGGCGTAGTCTGCATCCATGAACACGTAGCTGCCGGCCTGCATCTCGGTATAAACGCCGGAGTGCGACTCGATCTGGAACGTTCCGGTCCCGGCGCCGCCGACGATGGCGCACTCCAATCCTTGTTGCTTTAGCTGCTCTACCGTGCGCCGGGATGCATCGACGGCCTTGCCGATCAGCATCCGTCTTTCCACAGGGGTGCGCTTGTGCTGGGCGCTGCCCTGATACGCCTGCAATCCACCGAAAATCAGGTACTTCGACGCCGCGATCCGTTTCGCCAGCGCCACTGCATCCGGCCCGGGCTGCACGCCGCAGCGGGCGGCGCCGACGTCGATCTCCACCAGCACGTTCATGCGGATGCCGGCGTCGGCGGCGGCTGCCTCGATCGCGGCAACCTGGCCGGCATCGTCGGCGCAGACCGCGACTTTGGCGATCCGCGCCAGGGCACATAATCGAGCCAGCTTGGCGGCCCCGACGACCTCGTTGCTAACCAGAATGTCGGGAATGCCGCCCCAGGCCAGCACCTCGGCCTCGGTTACTTTCTGCACGCAGTTGCCGACCGCGCCGCGCGCCATCTGCATCTTCGCGATGATGGGCGATTTGTGGGTCTTCGCATGGGCGCGCAACTTCACGCCCGTCGGCGCGAGCAGCGCGGCCATGGTGTCAAGATTTGACTCAAGCGCGTCCAGGTCGATCACCAGGGCGGGGGTGTCGATTTCGTCTTCACGCATACCGGGGACGGCGGGGGGAACTTGCAGCATGGCTTTTTTCCTTGGAACGTTGGACGCAGTTTCGTCTTTTGGGCGACCGGGGGCAACGGGGCGAGGCCCGCATGTGAGCGCCGATAGCAGGAAGACTTTTCGAAGACGGATAAACGCTGATGAGGCGGCTTGAGATTCCGGCCGCTATCTCATCAGCTTCTGCAACGCCGCTGCCATCTCGTCCGCCGGCAGATCGGCCCGCACCGGGGCCAAAAATGCACCGTTAGGGCTCATCAAATATAAAACCGAGCTGTGATCCATCGAGTAGTCGTTGGGGCCTGGACCGGTGCGATGTTCGGCGTAATAAACCCGGTATTCTTTCGCCACCCTGGCGATTTCATCCTCCGACCCGGTCAACCCCTGGACACGCGGCCCGAACGCAGCGGCGTATTGCTTTACAACGGACGGCGTGTCGCGCTTCGGATCGACGGTAATGAACAATAGCTGCACCCGGCCGGCGGCAGTGCCCAGCTTGTCCATCGCGTCGGCCATCGCGCTTAATGTGGTCGGGCACACGTCGGGGCAAAACGTAAAGCCAAAATACACCAGCATATACTTGCCCCGGAAATCGCGGTCGGTCACCGGTTTGCCGTTGCCGTCCTGAAGCGTAAACGGCCCGCCGATCCCCAGCGCGCCGCTGCTGCCGTTGCCACCGAACCACATGAAGATGCCGGCGCCGATCAGCAGCATCGCGAGCAGCATGCCCAGCGTCGCATACAGCACACGGGGGGAGGGCGTTTTCGGATCAGTGGCGGTGGTCATTTTGACCCTCTGTGTGTTGATGGATCGGGTTGGCGCGCAGGCCGCTCATCGCTGCCCTCAATTCATCCCGTATATGCCACCCACCCGGCGTGCCCGCTCGGTGGATCGCCCGCTGCCAGCCGGCGGGATTGATCGGGAACGTCACCGCAGTCACAAGGTCGTCCATTCAGGGCCTTACGGTGAAGGTAAAATGGCCATCGGTTTTATGGGAGTCGACCGAGGTAACGTGCCATTTCACCGCATAAACCCCGGGCGGCAGAGGTCTTAGTCCAACCGATAAAATCCGGCCACCCTCCCGGATCGTCACCTTGCCTTCATCTACGCGAACACCGTTGGCATCGGTCACCTGGATGCGGCTGAACACCGGGTTCACCGGTTTGCTGTACATTATATCCACCGTTGCCGGAGCGCCAAACACCGCCGATCCGACAGCCGGTAACGCGCGGTCCAGCATCGCATGCCCGAACGCCGTATGCGCGACCATCACCGCCGGCCCCATTAGGCAGGCGGTGATGGTCGCAACAACGATCCGTCTCATGGCGTCAGAACCACTCGACGATCGGTTTGCCCAGGCTGTGCGGCAGCAGATCGTCGAAATACAGATGGAACTGAGCGACCACGCCCAGATGCGATCCGGTCTGCCTGTTGCCCGGGATCAGCGCCTCTACCGACACGGCATAGCCTTGGGCGGTATAATTCACCCCGGCGGCGAACAAATACTTCGTGCTGTCGCCATTGTTCGGCTTGCTGGCGGTCGAAGTCCACGCAACCTCCACCAACGGCGTCAGCCGATTCACGAACGCCGGCAGGCCATAGTCCTTCACCTGCGACGACAGGTATCGCATGCTGTATTGCAGCGACAGGCCACCGGTAAAGCCGTTGTCCCGGCCGTTGCCGATCGGCGAGCCATCGGCCGGATCGACCTTTAATTTCTTGTCGGCGATCGTGTATCCGAACGTCCCTGTCAGGGCGAGCGGGCGCAGCAAGCCGATCGGCAGATCGCCGAACCCCTTGCCGAAATAAATCAACGGCGTGGTGGAGCTGCTGTCGTTGTTCCCCAACACCGCTCCGTTGGTGCCATTGGCGCCTGTACGGGCGAATTGCCGCTGCACGCCGGCCGACATCATAAACTCGCGTTCCGGGTTCACGTAGGCCTTGTATTTCAGCGTGACGGCCAGGTTGGACCACCCTGTCGCCGTCTTGCCGCCCGGCTGCGTCAGCCGGTTGTAGCCCTGGTTGATACCAAAGCCGAGATTCTCGGTGATGCGTTTGTCGAACTCGGCGTTCAGGCCATAAAGCCCGGGCGCAGCGGGGCCGTCGGCCGGTTGCGGCAGGTAGCTGAACGTTGGGATGCTTGCCTCATCGGACACGTTTGGGTCGTCGATAATCAAGGTGCTGACGAACATATGGTCGCCTGCAAAGCCGTGGGCATGTGCGTGCCGGGTCAAAGCCAGCGAGCCGGCGGCAAGCACGGCCAACAGATAATACGATTTCATCGGAGGGAACTCCTGAAGCAGAAACGGATCGGCTCGTGCGAGACGGGCCGGCGGACGTGCTCAAGAGAAAATCGGCGGTGCCCTTGGTTGACCGTGAGGCCGATACCGCGACGGGGGCGCAGTGGACGGTGGCGGCAGTTCCGCTCGGGCGGCGGCCAGTACCGCCGGCGGTGTCAGGATCGGCGAGGCGGATACCAGTGCGGCCGCCTGAACGTGCGCCGTGATGCACAGCGGGCACAACGGGCAATCCGCCTTGTGGGCGGGCGCCTGCGATGGCGCGCTGCTGCTGTCGTCATCGGTGTGACAAATCACGCCGACGGTCTCCAGGACGTCGAACCGGGGTACACTGCTGCCCGAGCCAAGCTGCGCCATCAGCACAAGCAGCACCGCGAACAGTCCGGACAGGTGGAACCGGTGACCCGACATCGCGGGGATTCCTAAAGTGGTTCGCGGCGGGAAAGCAATGCCGAAGTTGCACATTAGAAATATCGCGCCGCCCGTAACAGTAAAGTTTCTGCTACCGGCACGCTGCCGTAGTTCGACTGCCGCCCGCCATAGCTTCCGCCGATCAGACCGCCCAATGTCCAGGCGCGCGACACATGATACGCCGCGCTGGCCTGCATGAAACCGGAGCCGTCCTGTAGATCAATCGACGCCAAAGCAGTCAGGCCGAGGTCGCGCACGAACGCATCCTGCCAGTCCAGCCGCAGGAACGCGGAATGTTGCCCGATCGGTTCCTGCTGGTCCCGCGCGTAGGATCGCAGATACCATAACGCTGCATTCACCCCCGGAATGGACCCTCGGTGCGCGGAAGCAGCGAACCAGCGGCGCCAGTCGGCGGAGGAGAATCCGGCCTGATGGTAATGATATTCGATGTTGAGGGTCATTCGGTTCTCGGTGGCATAGGACGCCCCCACCGAAAGGTCGTTCATGAACCGAGATCCGGGATCGTTGGGCAGCAGGGCGGTAACAGAAGCCGGCAGGGTGCCGGTGGTGCGGCCGTAGTGAAACCCATCGGCGATCAGGTTGGATCGCACCCCACCCGCCCATTCCAGATACAGCACGCTGGCATGACCCGCCGGCGCGGTCAGGTTGGCGCCGATCGCGGTGCGGGTGCCGGCATGGGTGAACAGAAGTTCCGGGTTAAACGCATCGGAGACGTTCAGGCTGGTCTTCGCCAGGAACCGGTCCTGCGCATTCGTGCGATCCAGCACCGGATCGAACCCCGGTTCGTTTCCGGGTTGATAGATCGCGGTTGGCAGCGTCACCCTCGGCGCATACGCCACCATCGCCGAACCGTATCGCCACAGCGTCTGGGCGGACACCATCAGCGTGCCAAGCCGATCCTCCCGCAGGACGGAGGGATCGGCGGTCAGCGGATCGATCACCGTGCGGGGCCGGAAAAAATCCGTCGGGTTGAAACCCAGCGCGACTCCATTACGAATGTTGATCCGGCCGGCCTCGATCCAGGTGGTTTCGTTCGGCTGCCATTCGGCGAATAGTTCGCGCATTTCGTTCAGCGCGTTGTCATGGCTGGGGAACGGCAGTGTGTTGGCGGTCCGAACGTTCAGCCGTCCACTATAGTTCAGGCGCCAGTCGCCGACCGGGCGCCATTCGTCGCGCGTGTCCAGGAACAGCCAGTTCCCCCAACTCGCCGGCGGTCGCGACGGCAGCTTCACCAGCAGGTTGTTGCGTGTTCCAGATGCGGAAAACGCGTCAGCCAGATAATTGACGTTCTTTGAAGACATCAGGGTTGGCGCCGCGGTTGTTTCGGTCGGGATGCGATCCAGGTCCGGGTCGTCATCCGCTAGCGTGGGCGTAACGAACGTAACCGTCACAAGCAAAACCAACAAGAACACAATGTGACGGACGGCCATCGACACCCCGCCATCGTTCGGCATGTCCCGGCCGCCGAGGCCAGTTAACGTCGTGACAGGCGGACGGGACGCGCCCGGCACTATTCGGGCCGTAGGCGGGGCAGATAGTCGCGCTGGAACCAGAAGTCCGGAACCGCCTGGAATGCTCCATCGCCGAACCGCACCGTCGTTACTAAAGTCGAGTCCACCGCATCGATGATCACAGCGGACCCCGGCCGTTCGCCACCCAGCCGCTGGACGAAATCACGATAATACAGTGCCTTCAAGACCCGCCCGCTATCCGACCAGAACTTCGTCTTGATCGGCCGGAACGTTTTTTTCTCAACCCAATATTCCGCTCGGCTGTAAACCGCCGTCGCCGATGCCGCCCGCAAATCCAAATGCCAGCAATCCCGCGATTTCCGGTCTGCGTCGCTGATTGTTTCATCCGGAAGCATCGTGCCGGTATAATCGACCGCGAAATTGACCGTCAGAACATCGCCGACCGACGCCTGACCAACCAGCCGTTGCTGGGTAGAAATACGCACACTCGATTTTGCCGCCGGGTCGTAGAACCACAAATTCTGCCCATCGAGTAAAGCCATCTTCCCGGCATCGCGCGGCGGCTCCACATACCGCACAAGATTGCGGAACTGGCCGGTTGCCTTGTCCTCTTTGGAATAGACCACCAGAATTGTCTGATCTTTCGGCTGGCTGCGCACATATTCCGTCAAAGTCAGCGATAGGCGAAACGGTTCAGACGGATTGCGCACCCTGTCCGCGGCGGCGATGATGTCATGCGCGGACTGCGCCTCGGCAACGGCGGAAAACGCCAGCAATGCAGCCAGAACGGTCCCAAATTTAAACATGGCGCAGTGCATCCACAATACGGCTTTTCGCTGCGCGATTTGACGGCGGAACGGTCGCCAACGTCGCCACCAGCACAAGACCCAGCCAACTACCCAACAGCAGCCCCGGCTGCGTCGGCCACGCGAGCCGGAATGGAATCGGATCGGTATTCCCCGGTGGTGTCCAAACGAAACCGCCATGGTTGATCGCCCAGATCGCAAGAAACGCAAGTACCACGCCAAACGTCGCACCCATGCCGCCCAAAAGCGCACCCTCCAGCAGGAACAACCGGCGGATACCGGAACGACGCACGCCCATGGCGCGCACCGTGCCGATTTCGCTGGTCCGCTCCATCACATTCATCGTCATCGTGTTGACCACCGCGAACAGCACGATCATCCCCATGATGATCGTCAGGAACAGGAAGATTACGCTGAACATCCCGACCACCTGGGTGAAGAACGGGTTCATTTCCCTGAAGTCGCGAACCTCCAGCGGCAAATGCCTGCCGGCGATTATCGCCTGTAGGCGCGCCCTGGCCGCCGGCAGGTCCTTGGTGTGGTGCAGTTGCAACGTGATCGCGGTGACCTTGTGGATACCCCGGCCGTAAACCAACTGCTGCGCCAGGGCCAACGGCATAGCGATATAGTTGTCGTCGATTTCCTTCACCGACTGGATATCGACCCCGGCGACCTCCAACCCGACAATGTTCGGCGCGCCGTTGGCTGTGGCGGACAACAGGTCGATCCTCGGCGCGGCATCGGCCGCATCAGCTGTCCCCTGCTCCCCCAGCGCCAATTCCGCGAGGCTCGGGTCCAGCGGCGGCGCCGGCCCTGTTGTGGCGGGCCTGCTTTCCGGCGCCGGACAGTTCGGCAGATGCAGCGGCGCGCATAAACCTAGCATCCGAGCGACTCCGCGGCCGATGACCCCACGGGGGGCGGCGGGATCGCGAAGCCGGTCGTCGGGGGGATACACACGGCCCGCACCATAGTCATTCCACATCCGCATGCGCTCGCGATCCGCGCCGATCAGACCAATACCGAAGAATGTCTTCGATGCACTGGTGCCGCCGGAGAAATTGCCCGCGATGCCGACCAACGATTGGGAGGGTGTGATGACTTCGACCATCCCATGCAGCACCGGGTCGGCTGCGATCTCGCGCATCAAGGCCGTATGGTCGTCGATGCCGTAAGCTGCGGGATTGCCAGGCCCGAACAGGAAATATCCCGATCGGTAAACGGTGAGGTGACCGCCGTTCTGGACAATCCCGGTTTCCAGCCCGGCGAAGATGTTCGTCACGAACCCGCCGAACACCAACAGCGCCAGGGAACCCATGGCGACCAGGGCTGCGGTCATTAACGACCGCCGGCGATTGCGAAAAATGTTGCGAGCAGCCAGGCGAAGCATCATGGCACCAACATCCCATCGCGAATTGTGAAGGTCTGGTCAGCCTCTTTCATCAACCGCTCATCGTGCGTGCTGAAAATGAAACTGGTGTGGAAGCTTTCCTGCATCTGCCGCATCAAGGCGATGATCGCAGCACCCGTGACACTGTCGAGGTTCGCCGTAGGTTCATCCGCCAGTACCAGGGCAGGCTCTTTCACCAGCGCCCGGGCGATGGCCACGCGCTGTTTCTGACCGCCGGATAGTTCGTTCGGGCGTTGGTTGGCCTGCGCCTCCAACCCTACCGCCGCCAACATGGCCAGGGTTCGCCGGCGGCGTTCCGCAGCGGACAGGTCCAGCAGCAACAGCGGATACTCGACGTTCTCGAACGCCGAGAGTACGGGGATCAGGTTGAATGCCTGGAATACATAACCGATACGGCGCGCCCTGAAGTCGGCCAGGGCGTTGTCGGTCAGCGCCAGCACATCCTGGCCGCTGACCTCTATACGGCCGGTGTCGGGCAGGTCGATGCAGCCGATCATGTTCAGCAGCGTCGTCTTGCCGCTGCCGGACGGACCGACAATGACGGTGAACATGCGCGGCGCGATTTCCAGGCTGATGTCGCGGATCGCCGGGATGCTGACCGCCCCGGTGCGGTAGGTGCGGGCGACGTGATCTAGCCGGACAACAGGGTCTTTCATTGCGCACGATCCTTTGGTACTATTTAGTACCGTCGTGACGGTTTTATGGTACTCGATCGTACCGTGTCAAGGAGCCAGATGCCAGATACCCCGCCGCCCGTCCGCCGCCGCATCCTGGACGCGGCCTTCAAGGCCTTCATGCAGGCCGGCTACGAAGGTGCCAGCACGGCCGAGATCGCCCGTCTGGCAAAGGTATCCAAACGCGATCTGTATGCCCATTTCCCGGGTAAACAGGCGATGCTGGCTGCGTGTGTGACGGAACGGGCCGACCGGATGCGGCGTCCGCTGACCTTGCCGCCGCCCGGAGACATGGTAGCCCTGCGCGAAACGCTGATACAATATGGCATGGCGGTCGTACATGAACACTGCCGGCCCGAAGTCCTGGCGACCTATCGTCTGGCCATTCTCAATGCCGAGACCGCACCTGTGGTCGCATCCACACTGGATCAGTTCGGCCGGGCGGATGCGACCGGAGCTTTAACGACGCTTTTACAGGCGGCTTGCGATCTAGGTATGCTGGCTGGTGGCGAGGCGGCGGATATGGCAACGATCTTCAACGGAATCCTGATGAAGGGGGGACTTTTGATCCGGATGCTTATGCGGATCGCCGACGCCCCAACCAACGAGGAAGCGCGCCATCGAGCCGAGGTCGCGGCGAGCGGACTCCTCCGCCTGTTCGGGCACGCCGGGCAGGAAACGCTGGCTTAGCGCGTCGCGATGGAACAATCGGAACCAAAATGCGCTTCAGGTGGCGCTAAGGGATAATCCCTAGTGGACACCACGGCCAACAGCGTGTCCAAATGTCTGAACCGCCGGGACACATACTTGTGTTTCGTCCCGGGACGGTGTGTTGAACTGGTCGGGAGAGAACGATGCAGATCACTGTTGCCGGCAAACAAGTTGATTTGTCGGACGCGTTGCGGACTCGTGTGTCCACACAAATGGACACGATCGCTGGCAAGTATTTCGATCATGCGTTGGAAGCGCAC